>JALYYI010000115.1 GCA_030946705.1 Actinomycetota bacterium
TCCGGGATCCAGTTCACGTCGGCCCCCTGGTCGTACAGGAAAACCGCGGCAACGAAACGCCCGCCGTGGCAGGCATACCAGAATCCGGCGTTGAGCTCTTCGGGGGATGGGGGTGCCCCGTCGGGGAAGTCTTCGAGGATGCGGGACCGCAATCCCATGGCCGCAGCCTGCCACAGCGTCGTGCGGGCACCGCGGTCGACGAGGTGCCCGGCCGCCTGCCACTGGCCGAAGCCGACGGCGTCCGCCAGCGGTGTGCCCCCGCCGAAAACAGCGCCCGGGGCTTCAATGTCCGCGCCCGCGTCGAGCAGTGCGTCGACCGCCTCGATGTCGTTAGTGCTGGCGGCCCAGTGCAGCGGCGTTTCGGCGTGCGGTCCGCTGCACGGGGCATTTACCTCTGCCCCCGCCGCGGCGAGTATGGCCACCGTCTCGGCGCTGTGGGGGTAGTGGCCGGGCCGGTCGGTGGCCACATGCAACAGAGTGCGTGCCACCTCGTGCGGGTCCTTGGCGCAAAATCTGGTGGTAGCCATAGCTGGGTTCTCACGCAACAGTCGTCTGACCGTCAGCGGGTCTCCGGTGTGGATCGCGTGGACCATGGCCTCCGCAGGCGGATCCGCAACATCAATCATCGCAATACCTCTTATGGCTTCTACTCCCTGCGGCACCATCAACCCGAAACCTGCCGGGCCCTGCCGGAACGCCGCGTAAAGGGTCCGGGAGGAAGCGCTGTTCATCACGCAATGAGGGCAGTTCCAGGCTCACGGACTGAGCAATACGTCCGTTCCCGGCAAACCTGCGCGGGCCACCTTTCTAGTGAAAGCGGCGCCTGCCGATCCATGAATTTCCTCGACGATGTGGGGCGTGAAGCGGATCAAGGCAGCACCCATTATACTCGGCTGCCGCCCCGGCGGGCATGAAAATGTGCTCTCGATTGGCATCACGCTCATAGCCGAGTTCGAGGGAGGCCGGGCAAAACAAAAGCCCCGTCCGACCAAGCGTTTCCGCAGGTCGGACGGGGCGTTCTTTTGTGCACCCCCCGGGACTTGAACCCGGAACCCATTGATTAAGAGTCAATTGCTCTGCCAATTGAGCTAGAGGTGCAGCTGGCATGTTGTGCGATTCCCGGAGAATTCCTTCTCCATCCGAACCCCGCAACGACATGTAACTCTACATGTTTTTTGCAGAGCTGTGAAATCAGGAACAGGCAGCGCGGACGGAGCACATTTTGGACTGCAGCCGCGGGCTCACCAGACCTTGCGGCGGTGAACGGGTTGTCCGAAGATCCGCGGCTCAGCGGTTGGCCCGGCGGAATCCGGCGGCTTCTGCCGCGTCGTACGTGCGGAACCAGATGTCGGCTGTGATCTCGTGATAGTCAGGGCTGTCAGGCCCGTAATAGGCCAAGGGCTCGGCCGTCGCCTTAATCATGAAACCAGCGGGCGCCGCGCCGTCGGCTCCGGGTGCGGCTGAGTCCGGACCGAAGGGGGCTGCTCCGGGGGCGAACCGGGGCGCTGTTGTAGCCGCCGGCTGATCGGAGGAGGATCCCAGCGCCTCGTCGACGGCCGATTCCCCGGCGGTCACGCCGTGGGGCATATGAGTGAGGGCTGCAACCTGCGGCGTTTCGCCGCGCTCGGCGGAGCCTCCGCCGGGGTCTGAGGGCTCCTGGCCGCCCGCCGCCTCATAGCTGGGGGAGTAGTTGCCGTCCTCGTCGTAGCGGGCCTCATTGGTCAGGTCGCTGACGGATGTCGTATGACCGCTCGCCTCGGCGGAGGTGGAGTCCACATAGTGCTGGGGGGAACCGGTCCCTTCGGTGCCGCCGGGCATGTGCTGCGCCGCCGGACGTGCGCCGCCTGGCCCTGCCGCGTCCCCGCCGGATGCAGCCTGGGACCTGGCGCGTACATAGCGCCGGATAAGAAAAATGATCAGGATGATCACCAGGATCCAGATGAGCCAAACAAACCAGTCCATAGGAGCGCCTCCTGCTCAAGGTGACCCTGCTCAAGGTGACAAGGTGCCGATGCCTGACGTTACGGCCTCGCAATTAACCTTGTCTACTAGAGTCGGAGCATGGCATCCCCTCTCCCGCGCATCAGGACAATCTCATTCCCCGACCAGCAGCTTCTGGACGCCGTCGCGCCACTGCCGCCGGGCCTTCACGCAGGCATCTGGAACGTGGTCAGCGAGCCCCAGGGCGTTCCGCTGGAGGAGATTGAGGCCGCGGTCCTGCCCTACGGATTGGACGCGGGTGCCTGGCTCAACGAGCTCCGGCGGGCGCCGCGGCTCAGGCTGGTCCAGACGCAGTCGACCGGGTTCGACGCCGTTCCCGAGGCGGTCGGCCCGAACGTCGCCATTGCCAGCGCCGCCGGAGTGCACGCGGCATCCACTGCCGAACTGGCCATCGCGCTGATGCTGGCGTCCCTGCGCGGCATTGACATTGCGGTCCGGGACCAGGAAACGGCAACCTGGCGACCGACACGGCGCCGGTCCTTGGCGGATAGGAAGGTGCTGCTGGTCGGAGCGGGCGGCATCGGCACGGAGATTGCCCAGCGGCTCGAACCCTTTGAAGTCGAGCTCACGAGGGTTGCCAGCACCGCAAGGGACGACGACGGCGGTCACGTTCACGGAGCATCAGAGCTGCTGGAGCTGGCCCCGGATCACGACGTAATCGTCATCATCACCCCACTGTCCGAGGGAACCCGCGGCCTGGTGGGTACGGAACTCCTGGCGGCCCTGCCCGACGGTGCGTTGGTGGTGAATGTGGGACGTGGCGGCGTGATCGATTCCGACGCACTGACCAGGGAAGTGGTTTCCGGCCGCCTCTTCGCCGCGCTCGACGTTTTTGACCCGGAGCCCATTCCGGCGGACCACCCGCTCTGGAAGGCGCCCAACGCGCTCATCACGCCGCACTTGGGCGGCGACACGACCGCCTTCCCGCCGCGCATCGTCAAGCTGCTCAAGCGTCAGATCGAAGCGCTCGCCGCCGGGGAGCGCCCCGCCAACCTGGTGCAGCCTGGCCCGTATGGCCCGGATGAAGTCATCATCGGAGTCTAGGCGATCGCCTCTAGGCCATCGCCAGGAAGGACTCGATGAACGTGGAGAAGTCCTCGTAGTCGTCGCCCTGGTCAATGTCCCGGCGCTCGCCGCCGCGCTCCGGGAGGCCGCCGTCGGGCCTGACGCCGAAGCGGAAGCTCCGGCCGGTGCTCGTGCCGATCTCCACGTCTCCGCCCGCAAGTTTTATGGCGTGGTGCAGGTTGGTCATATTGATGGTCACAGCAACGCTGCCGGCCGTGAGGGTGTCCGCGTTGAAAGGTGCAACGACGATTTCCGGCGGCTGCCAGCGGTAGCCGATGACGTAGCAGCGGGCACGCTGGGGCCGGCCCGATTCCGAAGCCGACTCCGGCGAAGCATCGGTCGAGGCCTGGCTGTTGCTGGCAAAAACAAGGTTGTAATCGCCGAAGTTGGGAATCTGGGCGTCGAAGATCTGCCGCAGGGATTCCTTGAGCTGGTCGCTGGATGTCACTGCCCCAGTCTACGAAACGCTCCGTAACGAAGCCGTAATCTGGCCGGGGAGCCCGGATCCGTTGGTATGCCGCGTCACGGCAGCCATAGACTCAGTCCATGAGTGTGGAGACCAATTCAGCAGCCCAAGAAAACACCAAAACCGATGCAAAGCCGGACATTAAGCCCCGCAGCCGAGTGGTCACGGACGGCATAGCCGCAGCCCCGGCCCGAGGCATGTTCCGGGCCGTCGGGATGGGCGATGACGACTTCGCCAAACCGCAGATCGGCGTGGCGAGCTCGTGGAATGAAATCACTCCCTGCAACCTTTCGCTGAACCGGCTGGCGCAGGGCGCCAAGGAAGGCGTGTTCACGGGCGGCGGGTTCCCGATGCAGTTCGGCACCATTTCCGTCTCGGACGGGATCTCCATGGGCCACGAGGGCATGCACTTTTCGCTCGTTTCCCGCGAGGTGATTGCCGACTCGGTGGAGACGGTGATGCAGGCTGAGCGGATCGACGGCTCGGTACTGCTGGCCGGCTGCGACAAATCCCTGCCCGGCATGCTGATGGCAGCCGCCCGCCTGGATCTGGCATCGGTTTTCCTTTACGCGGGATCCATCATGCCCGGCTTCGCCAAACTCGAGGACGGCACGGAGAAGGAGGTCACGCTCATTGACGCCTTCGAGGCGGTCGGGGCCTGCGCCGCCGGCAAGATGAGCCTGAAGGATCTGGACAGCATCGAGCGCGCCATTTGTCCCGGTGAAGGTGCCTGCGGCGGCATGTACACCGCCAATACGATGGCGTGCATCGGCGAGGCCCTTGGCATGTCCCTGCCCGGCTCGGCCGCCCCGCCCTCGGCAGACCGCCGTAGGGACGCCTTCGCCCGGCAATCCGGCGAGGCCGTGGTCAACCTGCTCCGGCTCGGCATCACTGCCCGCGACATCATGACCAAGAAGGCCTTTGAGAACGCCATTGCCGTCACGATGGCCTTCGGCGGTTCCACCAATGCCGTGCTTCACCTGCTGGCCATTGCCCGCGAGGCCGAGGTGGACCTGACGCTGGAGGACTTCAACCGGATCGGCGACAAGATTCCGCACCTGGGGGATCTCAAACCCTTCGGCCGCTACGTCATGTTCGACGTGGACAAGGTGGGCGGTGTGCCGGTCATCATGAAGGCGCTGCTGGACGCCGGCCTGATCCACGGCGACTGCCTGACCGTGACCGGCAAGACCGTGGCGGAGAACCTGGCCACGATCAACCCGCCGGATCTGGACGGGAAGATCCTGCGCGCGCTGGACAACCCGCTGCACAAGACCGGCGGCATCACCATACTGCACGGCTCGATGGCGCCGGAGGGCGCTGTCGTCAAGACCGCAGGCTTTGATGCCGACGTATTCGAGGGCACGGCCCGCGTCTTCGAGCGTGAGCAGGGTGCCCTGGACGCGCTCAAGGCCGGGGAGATCCAGGCCGGGGACGTCGTCGTGATCCGTTACGAGGGTCCCAAGGGCGGCCCGGGCATGCGCGAGATGCTCGCCATCACCGGTGCCATCAAGGGCGCCGGACTGGGCAAGGACGTCCTGCTGCTCACCGACGGACGCTTCTCCGGCGGCACCACCGGGCTGTGCATCGGTCACGTTGCGCCGGAAGCGGCCGACGGCGGCCCCATCGCCTTCGTGGCGAACGGGGATAAGATCCGCGTCGACATCGCCGCGCGGACCTTCGACCTGCTGGTGGACGAGGCCGAGCTGGATGCCCGCAGGGTCGGCTGGGAGCCCATCCCGGCCAAGTTCACCAAGGGCGTGCTGGCCAAGTACGCCAAGCTGGTCCACTCCGCCTCCACCGGCGCCTACTGCGGCTAGATGCAGCGGTAGGGCGGGGCTGGGATTCCTTGTAGGCCGCGTTGTTGCGTGAGGAACGAGCGCAGCGGCCGAAAGGAACCCCAGCCCGAGAGGGCCGAACCGGGGCTAGCTGCAGTAGGCGCCGGTGGAGGCGGAGTGGACCAGCTTGGCGTACTTGGCCAGCACGCCCTTGGTGAACTTGGCCGGGATGGGCTCCCA
>JALYYI010000180.1 GCA_030946705.1 Actinomycetota bacterium
GGCTGCGGCTGCGGGAGCCTCGGCGGCGGGAGCCGCGGCGGCGGGAGCCGCGGCGGCGGGAGCCTCGGCGGCGGGAGCCTCGTCCTTGGGGACGACGACGGCGGCCGCCTCCTGGTCCGGTTCAGCCGCAGCCGGCGACGCCTCGGCTTCCTCAGCCAATCCTCCATCGTTCCCGGAAGTTGGCATACCGGCCGCTACGACCGTACCGTCAACCGTCTCCTCTTTCGCTGGGTCAACCTCTGCTGCATTAACCTCTGCTGTGTCTAGGGGCATGGGTGCTGTCATTTCGTCGGATTCCTGACTGTCTGTCACCGCTAAAAGTCTTTCGCTGGAGGGAAATCTTTGTAGATCCTGGTCTGCAATACGCCGTACACAAACTGCACGCCGCCGCACAATTACTTAAGCGTAAATGAGTCTATCGTTACCGGTGTCACAGGCGTGCCGTCCCTGCCTCCGCCGGTGATTCCGGCGTCGGCAATTTTCTGCACAACGTCCAGCCCCGAGGTCACCTTGCCCATGATGGTGTAGCCGCCCGTGGTCTGCGGCAGGACCGTGTCCTTGTAGACAATGAAGAACTGCGTCCCGTTGCTGTAGGTGTCGCTGCCGCGTGCCACCGCGATGGTTCCGGCAGGGTATTTGCCGTCGGCGGGGGAGTTCTCCACCGGCCCCCACTGGTAGTTCGGGTCACCGTTGCCGTCGCCGTTCTTGGAGCCGCACTGCAGCAACCCGAAGTTGTCCGCGTTGGTGAGCCGGTGGCAGGTTAGTCCGGCGAAAAAGTTCTGATCCGCCAGGGACTTGAACACTGCCGCGGCCTGGGGTGCCGTGGACCCGTCGATCTCGACGCCCATGGGCTGTTTGTTCAGGCTGAGCTCCCCGGTGAAGGTCTTGCCCGCAGCCGTGGCAGGCAGGGGGATGTTGGCGGCGTTCGTGCGGGCCGCGGTGGCGGAGGCTGCACTGGACGCCCCGGCGGTTGAACTGGCCGACGCTCCGGCCGAGGAGGTAGCCGCGGCGGAGGGGCTGGCCGAGGAACTCAGCCCGGCCTCGGCCGCGGCCGTCTGGTCCGCTGTTGGGTTGTGGCTGAATACCACCAGCTGGAGCACTACGGCCAGGGCGATGACGCCGCCGGCTGCGACGGCGGCGAAGACATTATCCCGCTTGCGCCGAGTGGCCTGCTGCTCGCGCAGATCGCGCTTCGCATCCATGTGGGCGATGCGCCTCTTGGCCTCGCGGGCCTCCTGCTTGCTCGTCGGCAATGCGCTGTCTCCTCGTGGTCGGTCGCGGTTCAACGTGCCCTCTAACCGCATAAAATGGCGTCGCTGTCAGTTTACCTACGTGTCTGCGTGCGCAGAGACAAGCGCACGCAGGCACGATGCCCGGGTAAACACTGTGAGAACCTTAGAAGGCCCCGTGAACCCCTGTGCCCCGCACCCGTTCCGGACACCCACCCGCTAGTTAGGAGAGCTCCACCCATGGCACGCAACGCCTCCCTGTCCGGTTTCCCCGAGTGGCTTCCCGCGGAACGGCTGGTGGAGCAGCATGTGCTGGACACGCTGCGGCGCACCTTTGAGCTGCACGGATTCTCCTCCATTGAGACCCGGGCCGTGGAAACGGTCGGAGCGCTGCTGCGCAAGGGCGAGATCGACAAAGAGGTCTACGCCCTGAGCCGGCTGCAAGATGACGCCGGGGAAGAGGGCAGCGGCGGGAAGGCGGACGCCAACCAGCTGGCCCTGCACTTTGACCTGACCGTGCCATTTGCCCGTTACGTTGTGGAGAACGCCGGCTACCTGCCCTTCCCGTTCCGCCGCTACCAGATCCAGAAGGTGTGGCGCGGCGAGCGTCCGCAGGACGGCCGGGCGCGCGAGTTCACCCAGGCGGACATCGACGTGGTGGGCGACGGCGAGCTTCCGTTCCGCTACGACGTGGAGCTTGCGCTTGTGATCGTGGAGGCCCTTTCCGCGCTGCCGATCCCGGCGTTCAAGCTGCGCGTCAACAACCGCCGGCTGGCTGAGGGCTTTTACCGCGGCATCGGTCTGACGGATACGGCCGGCGTGCTGCGCTGCATCGACAAGCTGGACAAAATCGGCCCCGCGGCGGTGGCGGAACTGCTGAGGTCGGAGCTGGGGGCCACCGACCAGCAGGCCACTGCGGCGCTCGAGCTGGCATCCATCCGGACCGAGGACACGTCCTTTGTGGGCAAGGTCCGAGCCCTGGGCGTCACCGACGAGCTGCTGGAGCAGGGCCTGGATGAGCTGGAGCAGGTCATCGCTGCGGCCTCGGTCCGGGCCCCCGGCTCGGTGGTGGCCGACCTGAGCATTGCCCGCGGGCTGGACTACTACACCGGGACCGTGTACGAGACGGTGCTGGTAGGGCACGAGAACCTGGGCTCCATCTGTTCGGGCGGCCGCTATGACAGCCTCGCCGTCAAGGGAAACAGGAGCTTCCCCGGCGTCGGACTGTCCATTGGCGTGACCCGGCTGGTCTCGCGCATTGTCGGCCAGGAGCTGGCAGTCGCCTCCCGGAGCGTTCCCACCGCCGTGCTGGTCACCCTGGCCGACGACGGCAGCTGGTCTCCGGCGCAGGACGTCGCCGCGCAGCTGCGCAGCCGGGGGATCGCCACCGAAGTGGCCGCCAAGGCGGACAAGTTCGGCAAGCAGATCAAATATGCGGATAAGCGCGGCATCCCCTTCGTCTGGTTTACGGCCGAGGACGGAAGCCACCAGGTCAAGGACATCCGAAGTGGTGAGCAGGTCGACGCGGACCCCAAGAGCTGGACCCCTCCGGTGGAGGATCTCCAGGCGACCATTGCGCCCGGACCCTCCGCCTGAGCCGGCCGTGTGAGGTGCGGACGGGGACCGGAGCGGGTCCATACTGGAGCTATGGACGGTACGTTCGCGACCTGGTCACCGATTCTCGTTGGCCTGTTAGTGCTGGGTATCTGGTGACAGCGCCGGATGCTGCGAACTTCAAGGCGTGCGGCTGCCCAGCAGATCCTGGAGGGCCGCGGCATTGCGCACGGCATTCCCGCCGCCGTCGTTATTGAAGTACACATAAACCACATGACCGGCGCGGTCCCAATTGCGGATCCGCTGCGCCCACACGCCCAGCTCCGGGTCCGAATAGGAGCCCGCATAGAGCTGATCGGTCTCAGGACCGTGCAGGCGCAGGTAAACCAGCTCCGCGGTGGTGCGCAGCACGCAGGGCAGACCGGGGCCGCTCATGATGCAGTAGGACGCGCCGTGCTCTTCCAGGAGGGTGAAAACGTCGTCATCGATCCAGCTCGGATGGCGGAACTCAACGGTGGCGTGGATCCAGTCCGGCAGGGCGGCCAGAAACCCCGCCAGCCGGGCGTCGTCGCGCTCCAAATCCGGCGGAAGTTGCAGCAGCAGGGACGCAAGGATGCCTTCCAGGGCCTCCAGGCTCCCGCTGATCCGGCCGATCCACTGCTGCGGATCGGCCAGCTTCTTCGCATGGGTCAGACCGCGCGGGGCCTTCACGGAGAGCAGGAAGCCCGCCGGCAGCCTCCGGCGCCAGCCCTCGAAGGTGGCCGGGCGCGGCCAGCGGTAAAAACTGCCGTTGAGCTCCACCGTTCCGAACCTGGAACTGTAGTATTCCAGCCAGCTGGCTGCCGGGACGCCGGGCGGGTAAAGGACACCGCGCCAGTGGGCGTAGCTCCAGCCGGACGTGCCGATGAAGATTCCCATGGCCGCACAGCCTATACCCCGGCCCTGCTGCAGCCCAGACAACTGCGCCACATGCCGGCCGCTTCCCGGCCCGGGGTCACACGCCGTGCGCGGCTGTAATCCTAGGTCCCGAACCCAGGTCCGGGACACCCGGGACCGCGGCCAGAGCGCCAAAGCCCGGCCGCCGCACCCCAATGCCAGCACGGCAGCCATGGTCAGCACCGTAGGGACCTGAGGCGGCAGGGCCATGGTCACGCAGCCGGAAAGGCCCGACGGCCGCGACGGCCAGCTCAGCAGGGAACGGGACGCTGTGGCGCGCGCCGATCCGGGCCAGCTGTGGGGGAAGGTCCTGCTGGCGGGCCATCGCCAGCGTTGTGCGCTCGACACCGGTGATCAGGGCCAGCAGCGAACCGAGACTGGCGGCCGCCGCCCCAATGACCACGATGAATGCGGCACCGCCGGCGCTCCTGCCGACCTCCAGCAGCGGCGTGGCGGTGGCAGCGAAAGCCCGGCGGCCCGCAGCGCACCGAAGGGCGAGCCGGGCGGCGCCGCGAAGCTCGGCACCACCACGAACGCCAGCACAGCCGGCGTGACCAGGAGGAGCACTTTGGTCAGCAGGGCGGTGCGGGTGATGCGCAGCAGATTCACCCCCGTGAGGACCATGACGGCGGCTACGGCCACCGGAATCTCATGGCCGGGAGAAACATACAGGGCGACGATCCGAGCCGAACGCGGCGTTAAACGCTCGCGGCCGTAAACGTACGTGCCGCCGCTGGCGGGATACAGCTGTGCCAGTTCCCTGCCGCCGCGGCCGCGGCGGAGAAGGCGACGAACACGCCGGCGCCCCGCATGGAACCCAGGCCTATCGCCGTCGCACCGTGCACACAAAGCCGGCGTTTCAGCCTAGCGCCTGCGCCCAAGGGGGCCTCCACTCTGGTCGGTGCGTCCGGCAGTGATCGGCCGGTTATATTCAACGGTAAACTCGAAAGACGGCTCTTGCTGTCAACGTCGGCGGATCGTCACCGGCACCCGCCAGACCACCGGCGACGAACCGCCCGGCGCCTGCCCACGACTTGTAAAACCGACTTGTAAAATCCGGCGGACCACCGCCGGAAAACTGAAAGGAATGCTGTGCTGCGCACACATGACCTTGGCTCCCTGCGGGCCGAGCACATCGGACAAACTGTGACCCTCTCCGGTTGGGTTGCCCGTCGTCGGGATCATGGTGGCGTGGCGTTCCTGGATCTGCGCGACGGCTCCGGCATTTCCCAGATTGTGGTGCGCGAGGAGGAGGTCTTCCATGCGCTGCGCAATGAATACGTGCTCCAGGTCATCGGGA
>JALYYI010000186.1 GCA_030946705.1 Actinomycetota bacterium
CGCTGATTCGCGTGATGACCATTGCGCCGGGCATTTTTCAAACACCCATGATGGCAGGGCTGCCGCAGGAGGCGCAGGACTCGTTGGGCGCGCAGGTGCCACACCCGTCCCGGTTGGGCCAACCAGCGGAGTACGCAGCGCTGGTGGAGCACATTGTGGCCAACGCGATGCTCAATGGGGAAACGATCCGGTTGGACGGCGCCATCCGGATGCAGCCCAAGTAATCCTGGCCGGACGAGCCCCCGAACGACTCAGGGTGTCGTTACAAAACAAGTCTTTACAAAACAAGTCTTTACAAAATAACAGAATGGAGGGCTCGATGGTGAGCCTGGTGGATGGTCTGCCCGCTGCGGACTTCTTTGATTTCGAACTGCTGCTTTCCGCTCCGGAGCGGGCCAAACTGGCCGAACTCCGGGATTTCCTGGCCGCCGAGGTGGTTCCTTACGCGCAGGACTGGTGGAACAACGCCGAGTTTCCGGCGGAAATCCTGCCCAAACTGGCCAAGCTTGGGCTGAGCACGCCCGCCCATCGTGGCTACAGCTACCTGTTCTCCGGGCTCGTGGTGGCCGAAATGACGAGGGCGGACACCTCCCTGGCGACGTTTTTCCTGGTCCACCACGACCTGTTTGTGCAGTCGCTGCATGAATTCGGCTCGGAGGAGCAGAAGGCGCGGTTCCTGGACGATGCGCTGAACCTGCGCACCACGGGTGCCTTCGCGCTGACCGAGCCCCAGCACGGCAGCGACGTTGCGGGCGGCATGACGACGACGGCGACCCGGGTCCCCGGACCCGACGGCGCCGACGAATGGGTCCTCAACGGTGCCAAACGCTGGATAGGTAATGGCACGTTCTGCGACCGGATGCTGCTGTGGGCGAAGGACTCCGAGACCGGCCAGGTGAGAGCTTTCATCCTGGATCCCACGCTGCCCGGAGTCACCCGGACCAAGATTGAAAACAAAATTGCCGTGCGCACGGTGCAGAACGCCCACATCACGCTGGAAGAAGTCCGCGTCCCGGAGAGCGACCGCTTCACCGGCATCAACACGTTCCAGGAAACCAACCACCTGCTGCGCGGCTCGCGGATCATGGTTGCGTGGCAGGCCGTGGGCCAGCAGCTGGCGGCCTTCGACGTGGCCAGGGCATACGCCGTCGAACGCCAGCAGTTCGGCCGGCCGCTGGCCCGGTTCCAGCTGGTGCAGCAGCAGCTGGTGCAGATGCTCGGCAATGCGACGGCCAGCATGGGCATGATGGTGCGGATCGCGCAGCTGCAGGAAAACAGGCATGAGGGGCCCGGGGGACAGCTGCGGCTCGGCGCGAAAATGGAGCAGGTGGCGCTCGCCAAGGCGTTCACGACGGCCCGGATGCGCGAAACCGTGGCCATGGGCCGGTCGCTGCTGGGCGGGAACGGCATTGTCACCGATTACGGGATGGCGAAAATCTTTGCGGATGCTGAGGCCATCTATACCTATGAGGGCTCGTACGAGATCAATACGCTGATCGCAGGCCGGGCCGTCACCGGGATCTCCGCCATCGTTTGAGGCAGCCCGTCAGTGCGGCTTCTTTTCCCCAGCCTCGATGGGGACGGCAACCCGGTTCCCGGCGACGGGCATCGGGCAGGTTCCGTAGTCCGTGAAGGCGCTGGGATAGTTGATGGCGCGGTTGAAATCCAGCACGACGCTGCCGTCGGGGTGCGGCCGCGTGGTGACCAACTTGCGCCACTCATCCGTGCTGGTGCCATTCGTCGCATCATGGAAGGTGATCACCAGAGCGCCCAGCTTTTCCTCCTCGGCCGCCAGCCGGTAGGTCTGGCCGGCGAGTTCGAAGGCAACATCGCCGACGACGACGGCCTCGCTCGCCACGTGCGGATAGGCGGTGCCGATGGGCACCGTGCGGGGCTCCGGGTAGGCCTCGAATCTTCCCTGCACCACCAGGTCCGGCCGGTAGCCGAACGTCGGGACGCTGCTGAAGCCGGTCAGCGTCGGAGAATGTGAATCCCGGGTGCGCAGCGCATAGCGGCCGTCGCGCATCACGAGTTCCACCACAATGCTGCCGTGCCGGACCCACATCAGGGATTCCTCGTTCTGCAGGACGGCGGTCAGGGTGCCGACGGCGGGCTCGTCGGTTTCCGCCAAGGTGAAGCCATCCGCCTCGGTGGCCGCCAGCACGGCGGCGGTTCCTTCGGTGCTCCACAGTCCAGGGACCAGATCCATGGTGGATGGCTCGGCCGGCAGCCACTGCAACGAGGTCAGGGTCAGCCAGCCGTGATCCGCGGCCAGCGCCTGATTCCTGTTGGTCCGGAACCGGTCCCACCGTGCCAGCAGCGCGTTGGTGGTAATCCCTGTGCTGGTCATTCGGGGGTCTCCTTTTGGTGGGTGTCCTGGTTTTCGTGCGTTCCGGCGGCCCCGGCCACCGGGCCCGGGCCTCGGCAACAACTCTAAGCCAGCACGAACTATTCCTCATATAACCTTGCCGCTTATATAACGGGAAGCTAGAGTAAAAATGTGGACTCCCTCTTTGAAGTGCTCGCCGATCCGCAGCGCCGGCGCATACTGGACCTGCTTGCGGAGCGGCCGCGCAGTGCCGGCGAGCTGGGCGCCCTGCTGGCGCTGAGCCAGCCCGGGACCTCACGCCACCTGCGCCAACTGCGCGAGGCGGGGTTCGTCGCCGTCGTGCCCGTGGCCCAGCAGCGGATCTATTCGCTGGCGCCGGAGCCATTCGAGGAACTGTCCGGCTGGCTGGACCGCTACCGCCGGGCGCTGGGCCGGCAGCTGGATTCGCTGGGTGCGTATCTGGATGCGCATCCCACTCGGGGCGAAGCGCCCGGCCCGAGCCCAGAACCCTGGCCCGTCGCGCCCGAGCCCCGACCCCTGAAATTTCCAAGGAGCACCGATGAGTGAGCACAGCAGCAACCGGCCAATCAACAAGGACCTGGCGCGCCACCCGCTGGGCCGGCAGGAAAGGCTCGACGACGGGAGGGTTCGGCTGACGTTTGTGCGCGAGTATCCGCATCCGGTCGGACGGGTCTGGCAGGCGCTGACGGACCCGGCCGAGACGGAAAAATGGTGGGCGCAGTCCCGCGGTTCGGTGCGCGCCGGGTCCACCTTTGACCTGAGATGGCTCAACGGCAAGGACGAGGGGCACGGCACCGAGATGGAATGGTGGACTGGCAAGGTGCTGGCCTGCGAGCCGCCCACGCTGTTCGAAATCAGCAACGCCATGCACGGAACCATCCGGATGGAACTCTCCTCCACAGCGGTTGGGGCCGTGCGGGACGGCACCCGGCTGGTCTTCACCAACGTGATCTCCGCCCCGGATGAAATGGTGCTGATGAGCCTGGCGGGCTGGCACACCCACCTGGACCACCTGCAGGAAGCGCTGGAGGGAAAATCGGTCGACTGGCCGCGCTGGTGGGACGATTTGTACCCGTCCTGGGAACGGATCCACGCCGACTACGCCGCGGCGCGCTAGCCCGCCGGCGGCAGCCGGTCACCGCCGATCTAGGTAAAGTGGAGGCCATGCCTTCCTTCCGAGCCACGCTCACGATCAACGGTCTGCGGCCCGGAAACGAGCCGGAAGCGGTGATGTCCACCGCGGTGGCTGCCCTGAGCTCGATGCATCTGGTGGAGGCCAACCAGCTGGACATCGTGGGCGGCGTTCCGCGCATCACGCTGCGTTTCACCGTTGACCCGAGCCAGGACGACGTGGAAAACCGTCAGGCGCGCGACGCGGGTGCCAGCATGCGCCATGCCATCGAGGCGGTGGCGGTAACCGGGGGACTGCACGTCCTGCGCCGCAGCAAGGGGAAGTGGATGCCGCTGGACTAAGACTGCTGCTTTTCGGCGCGCGAACGGTTCTTGTCCGTCCGGTCAGCCCCCCCTCGCCTTCCGGGCGGCCGAACGCCGTCGAAGGCCAATAATGGCGGCCATCAGGACACCGGCACCGATGCCGAGGCCCACCCCGATCAGCGAATTGGCCCAGAGCGGGAAGTTCGTGCTGCGTCCGGTCACGTAACCCAAACCCACCATCCAGAACGCCCACAGAACGGAGCCCACGGCGCTGGCGCGCACCACCCTGGCGGTAGGAACCTCGGCAATACCGGCAGCGGCCATGGTGG
The DNA here is from genome assembly GCA_030946705.1 of Actinomycetota bacterium. GTDB lineage: Bacteria > Actinomycetota > Actinomycetes > Actinomycetales > Micrococcaceae > Arthrobacter_M. Next base: position 4,114 of record JALYYI010000186.1, read on the forward strand.
CGGTCCGGCCGGCGGGGATGAACCGGCCAGCCAGCATAGCGGCCGCAGTGGAGGAGCGGCCGCCCCTGTCCGCGGCCCTGCGGATCCCGCTATGCACTTTCCGGCCCCAGCGGAACCGGTCCAGCAGATGGGTCAGTCTCCGCTTGAACAGGCTGTAGATCAGGAGATCCCCCATCAGCGAACCTGCGGCGGTGGACAGCAGAGCCAGCGGCAGCAGCGCCTCGCCGGTGGCGGAGAGCGCCCCCGAGGTAACCACCATTACCTCCGACGGGAGGGGCGGCATCGCAGCGTCCAGGGCAACGCCAATGATGATGAGCGGATAGAGCGCCGGAGCCCAAGCGCCCAGGCTCACGTAGTCCAGGCCCGAGTAGTCCACCGCCTCAATCTAGTCCCTCGGAGGGCGGCCGGGTAGGTCTCGGTCATCCCCGATGGCCGGCGGCGGTCAGGAGACTTTGGCTGCCGGAACCAGCGAGAGCTCCAGCCCGCTACGGTATTCCACGTCGCGCCGGCTCAGCGGATCGGTAAAGGCGATGTTCCGGGCCAACAACTGCAGCGGCCTGCCGTAATCGTCAGGTGCCTGCGGCAGCAATTCCGGGTAGAACGGATCGTTCACAATGCCGATGCCCAGGGACGCCATGTGCACGCGAAGCTGGTGCGTCTTGCCGGTGTGCGGCTCCAACCGGTACTGCCCAAGGAGGCGTCCGCCGTCGTGGTGCGTGTCCAGCAGCTCAATCCGCGTTTCCGCGTTCGGCTCTCCCACCACTTCCTGGGCGAGCAGGTAGGTGCGGGACTTGACCATCCGGCTCCGGACCACGCACGGTAGCTCCAGGTCCGGCCGGACGGCCGCCACAGCCTCGTAGCATTTCCGTACCTGGCGCTTCTCGAACAGCAGCTGGTACCTGCCGCGCGTCTCGGGATTGGCCGCGAAGAGCAGGACGCCGGCCGTCATCCGGTCGAGCCGGTGGATCGGCACCAGATCCGGCAGATCCAGTGCCAGACGCAGCCTGACCAGGGCGGACTCGGCCACGTACATGCCGCCCGGCGTCGTGGGCAGGAAATGCGGCTTGTCCACGACCACCAGATGCTCGTCCTGGTGGAGCACCGTCAGCTCCACCGGCAACCTCTCCTCCACAGGGAGCTCGCGGTAGTACCAGATGAAGGTGTGCTCGCCCAGCAACGTCCGCGGTGTGACGACGGTGCCTCCCAGGGCCTGGACCTCGCCGCGCTCAAAACGATCGGCGATCCCGTCCGGGTCGACATGGCCAAATCGTTCGAGCACGTAGTCCATGGCGGTGCTCCACGGCCCCTCATCGGGCAGGCGCAGGCGGGTGGCATTGACGCCGTTGCGCACGGGCAGAGGGGATTTCATCACCTAACAAGGCTACCGGGGGAACCTCCCGCCGTGGGCTGCCGGTGAACTGTCCCGCAGCTACGGCAGTATCCGGCGCGTTTCAGTGCACTTACTGCGGGACAGTTGGGGGGGTAACGGGGTCCGCGGGTGGCAATGGCGCACAGGGGAGTCAGGCGGGGGACCATCCGGTGGGCGGAGCGGTCAGGCGGGCGGAGCGGGCTGGCAGTGCGGGCAGAAATAGATGTCCCGCAGCTGCGCCGGCTCCACCGGTTCGCCCAGCTTCCCATGGCGGATGAGTGCGCCGCAGCG
>JALYYI010000187.1 GCA_030946705.1 Actinomycetota bacterium
GCCGGTACAACCCGCTGCCGCCAAGGTGATCCCGGCCGCCAGAGCGGCGACACAGCTGATGCGGAAGCGACTATTCATGGCCGGCTCCTTCTTAATGTTCGGGCCAATCTGCAGGACGCGGGCGGGGCTGCCGGTACAACCCACTGCCGGAACAGGTCGACCGGCAAGCCCGTCGGTGTTCCGGATCATATGGACCTGGATCCCACAACGATAGCGGCCCCTGGCGCAGGGGTCCAGCAACCCCAGCAACCCTGCCAGAGTCCCGCTCCGGCTCGTTCCTGCCGATTAGGCCAACACTCCCGACCTTTCTCGCACAGGCCAACTCCCGTACGCGGGACCGGCCGCCGGGGTTCCTCAGTTTCCTCTCAAGCCTTTCCCCTTCGTCCGTTCTCCATCCGGCTCTGGCCGCCAACGTGGCAGCTCCCTTCACCCAGCAGTCCCGAATGTCAGACAACCGATGATTCGTCGTGCTGCCGACCCGTACCGGCGTGGTAGACAACCGGATTTTCGAAAATATCCGCTTACAACTAAACGAAGCCACAAAGACATTGCCCGAAGAACATGCAAAGGCTTACGGACAAGTTGGACATTGCGTTCGACCTGAAGACGAGCACGCACGCTCGTGAACATGACCCGGGGTGTTCCGGCGGAAAAATGGGGCACATGTGCAACCCAGGCCCGGCTGTGACACCGCCCAAACCGAGCCCATACAATCGCCGCCCAGCCCACAGCGGTTTCTCATTGACACCGGGGCACGGTTAAAGCATGAAACAAATCAGCAAATCCCTCACAATCTCCGTCCTGGTCCTGTCCGCGTCACTTCTCGGCGCCGGCGCCGCCTCAGCCGCGGTACCAGAGACACACGCCCACGTGCGGGCAGCGGCAACAGCTTCCGCGGCCCGAGCCACGGATTCGATGTTGGCACATCCTTCATTCCACTCTGCAGCCCTGGATGAACGGGACGCCCCCAGCCAGCACACCGGTTCCCGCAAGCACCATCACCATGATGAACGTCTCGAGGACGACGAATACGAACTGGCCAACGCGGCTCCCCACACGCTGTGGAGATTTGACGCCGGCAGTCCATGAGATCCCAGATGGCTGACCGGTTGGCATCCGCATCATCGCCGCGCGGCCCGCCGCGGCAGCCGAAGCACTCCCGACAACATCCCACGGGCGAATAACTATGGCGGAACCCCGTTCAGGTGGCGAAAAATTCGGAGAGCGTTGAGGGCGGCGTAAGTGCGGGCAGCCGGGAACCGCCGTCGTCATGGGAACAGCATCCCACCGTGTATGTGTGATCCGGGTAATTCCGGTGGCGCACTGGTTATCACCCACGGTGAGATCATCGGCGTCAACGTATCCATCGCGTCACCGGCTCATCTACAGTTTCTATCCAGTCGGGTAACATCGGTGTGGGCTTCTCCAGGGCCGTTAACGACGCCAAGCGGGTCGCCCAGGAAATCATCGACAACGGCCACGCCGCCCTCGGCCAGCTCGGGGTCTCCGTCAAATCCAAGCCCGCAGGTACCCAGGCAGGCCACTCAGGCTTCACCACATGTGCTGAAGCCGGCAAGGTCACCGCAGGTTCTGCAGCCGACAAGGCCAAACTGAAAGCCGGGGACGTCATCATTTCCCTCGAAGACCGACCGATCTTTGACACCTCCGAGCTGACCGCCGGCGTCCGGGAGCAGGCAGCCGGCGCTAACGATAAATTCGCGGTCCTGCGCGGCAACCAACAGCATTCCGTGACCGCCACATTGGACGCGGCCCAGCTCTCCTAGCTGTCCGTACCCGCAGCACAGGAGCGCTCACGCGCCGTGGTGGGAGAAACCCGGCTGTCCGCTGGCCCCGAAGAGGGATGACGCTAGCCTTTGTCTGAAGCGCAGAGCGCCCTCAGGTGACCCTCAGGGCGGCGGACATAGACTGCCGCAATGACCGTCAGGAAAATCCGAATGTTCCATCCGGCGACGACCCTCGGGAAGCTGCTGGCATTCCTGGCCGTAGGGGCGGTGTGCGGTGTGCTCGTGGCCGGGCTTCTCGTTCCTGCCGTAGCCGTGGCCGGGACCACGGTGAACAGTTCGATCGGGTTGTTCAACCAGCTGCCGGGACAGTTAAACATTAACGCCACGGCCCAGGCCACGAAGGTCCTGGCCAACGACGGGTCACCCATAGCCACGTTCTACGCCGAGGACCGCATACATGTGGGCCTGAACCAGATGTCCCCGTTCATCAAAGACGGCATCGTCTCCATCGAGGATGCGCGCTTCTATCAGCACGGCGGCGTCGACACCACCGGCATCCTGCGGGCCCTGGTTGCCAACCTGAAGGGCGGTCGTCAGGGGGCCTCAACGATCACCCAGCAGTACGTGAACAACGTGATCATCGAATCCCAGGTCGCCAGCGGCAACACGAACCAGGTCAAACTAGGCTCCGCGAAGACCCTCGGCGACAAAGTGCGGGAGATGAAGCTGGCCATTGCCCTGGAGAAGAAGTACACCAAGGACGACATCCTCAAGGGCTACCTGAACATCGTCTACTTCAACAACAACGTCTACGGCATTGAGGCAGCCGCCAACTTCTACTTCGGCGTCCACGCCAAGGACCTCACGCTGCCCCAGGCCGCCACTCTCGCGGGCGTCGTCAACGACCCCGCGTATTATGACCCGGTCACCCAACCCCAGCACGCCATCGACCGGCGCAACATGGTGCTGGATAAAATGCTCACCCAGAGCAAAATCTCGAAGGCCGAACACGACGCCGCCATCAAAGCCCCGATCGGCCTGAACATCCACCACACCCGCCAGGGCTGCGTCGCAGCGGCCGCGGCACCATACTTCTGCGACTACATCCAGCGCCTGATCCTGAACAACCCAGCCTACGGGGCCAACGAGGCGGCACGCCGGAACTTCCTCTACCGGGGCGGCCTGACCATCCAGACCACCCTGGACCCCAAACTCCAGCAGATCGCCCAGAACCAGGTCAATGCGACTCTTCCGGGTTCGGACCCGCTCCAGCGCGGTGCCGAACTGACCAGCATTGAACCGGGCACCGGCAAAATCCTCACGATGGCCCAAAACACCACCTACAACCCCGCCAACGCGCCGGGCAACTACATGGGCAACTTCGCCCTCCCCCAGTTCGGCCCCAACGGCGGAAGCCTCGATGGCGCCGGCGGATTCCAGATCGGCTCCACCATCAAACCGTTCATTTTCGCCCAGTGGCTCAACGCCGGAAAATCCATGAACACCGTCCTCAACGGCGCCGTCCGGGTCTACAGGGCGGGCTTCCCCTGGAAGAACTCTTGCGGAACCACCACCGGCGACTATGACCCCGCCGTCGGACACAGACCGCTGCCCAACGACGATGCCAACCACTACTATCCGATGAGTGTGCTCAAGGGCCTCTACGAGTCCATCAATACGATCACGTTCCAGTCCGCAGCCCAACTGGACCTGTGCAACGTGCAAAAAATGACCACATCCGCCGGCATCCTCAACGGCCACACCAACAAACCCTACGACCTGTCGAGCATTTCCAACCTGATCGGATCCGTCGACGTGGCCCCGCTGACCATGGCCAACGCCTTCGCCACGTTCGCCAGCGGAGGGGTCTACTGCAACCCCACGGCCCTGGTCTCCATCACCGATGGACAAGGCAAGAAATACCCAGTCCCCAGCGCCGACTGCAAGCAGGCCATTAAGCCCGAAGTCGCCGCCGGCGTCACCTACGCGCTCAAAGACGTCCTGACCAAAGGCTCCGGATACAACATCCCCGTGAACAAAACCAGCTACGACATCTTCGCCAAAACCGGCACCACCGACGGCAACACCATGACTTGGACCGTCGGCGCCACCGCCGGCATCGCCACCGCCTCCTGGTTCGGCAGCTACAAAGGCATCGGCCCCCAATGGAGGAACCAAAATATCACCATAAACGGAAAGTACTACCCCGTCGTCAATGGCGCCGACCTCGCCGGCGGCCAATGGGGCCGGTTCATGAACGCAGCCGCCCCGCAATTCAAAACCGCCCCCTTCCCCCAACCCCCGGCATCCATGCTCGGGACCCCGACCAGACAGGCCCCAGGGCAGAACCCGACCACTCCTGCCACCCCGTCGCCATTCACAGTTTCGCCGGGCCAATGACTGCCCCGCCTCGAGGTCCGCACAAACCCAAACCGCTACCGGTCAAGCGCGGTGTGATCCCGGTACGGCAGAAAAGCCACTTACTCAAGCCGTAACCGCTCGACTTCCCCGAAGCGAGACCGTCGTGCCCGCACCGTCGCCGGGCCCACCCCGACCATTATCGCGATCCACTCATTCGCCAACCCGTCGCGGCCATCAGCAGCACCTTCGCTCGCTGTACCTCCCCATGGGAGGCCGACTGCGACCTCAAGAGCACCTCCAACACCGCGAAATCACTATCAGGACCGTCGGAATGCGCTTGGGAAGGGGCGACGGAGGCGTGCCCGCCGCTCCTGATAGGTAACGGGGGAACGGGGGGGACGCTCTGAGACACACCAGGTGTGCTGACTGCTGTTCGTCACGGCTCAGCGTCGAAAAGCTCACGCAGCCTGCGGGCGAATGCCTCGGGCTGGCCAGGGTATCCGGAGTCTTCCGCCGCGAATCCCCCGTGGTGGCTCGGAAACACGAGAGCCTCCTGCCCGAGTAGCCCAGCCATGGCCACAGCGGTCCGTCCTGTGAATAGCCCATCCGACTCGTCTCCGACACCGATGAGGATGCGAGTCGTCGAGGCAGTGAGCGCAGCGCGATCAATCTGATAGTCGGTCACCGCGCGCGACCGTTCCGAAAGAAGTGGATCGCGGCGCGATCCGTCATCACCGGGAGACATCCCGAACATGGCCGGATCGGGAGCAGGCATTTCGAAGTACTCATCCGTGAACTCTCCCCGCCAGGAGGTCATCGCGATGAACGCCGCCATGCCGGCGCCAAATCCGCGCGAGTAATAGGCCTCACGGACCGCCGCGAGGGCACGCTCTGCCGCTACCCCGTCAGGCAAAACACCAGGCAGCGGCTCGTGGGCGACCAGGGTCACCACATCATGCGGATAAGCGGCAACGAGCGCGAACGCGGTCACGGCACCGCCGCTGCTCGCGAACAAGTCCACCCGTCCCTCACCCAATGCTGTGATAACTGCGTGCACATCCTGGGCCTGAATGACGGGCGAGTTGATCACATCGCCGTCCTTGCGAACCCTTCGCCCCAGCCCACGCGGATCGTAGGTAACCACAACTCGCTCGGGGAAATACGAGGCCAACGCCCGAAAGCCACTAGCGTCCATGGGCTGGCCAATCATGAACAAGCGGCCGTCGATCACCTGCGACCGGGCGGTCACCCACGACGTCATAGACAATGTCCGCGCCATCTGTACTGAGGGTGTAAGTATTCATGACTGGCTCGCCTCCGGGCCGTATCAGTTGCTTAATGAGCTGCCAGACCGGGCCCAACGGAACCGCCGACGCCATGTCAGGCACGACTCCCCTAGCCGGAAGCACGCCGTCCTCGACGCGATCCCAAAACTCGTCGTCGTCGACCTTGAGGTGGTCCTGAAGAATGATCGAACCCGAATATGTCGTCCGATCCACTGGGCGGGAAATGCGCGTTCGCAGGATTCTCCCATCGGACAACGTCGTCGGGCGCCACCCCAGCGGTTCGTGCGCCAGCCGCCGGGTCACGCTGTCGCGCGGCGCAGCCTCGCATCCGCAGCGGCGACACCACCTGGCGAACCCGTCGGTCTCGACACCTAACACCAGGCAGGCCAACACCGCACGACCGGGCTCCAGCCGTTGACCCACGACCTGCAGGCCGAGTTCGTCAAGACGGCAGAACGAACCCAGGTCGGGGGGGCAAGAAGGTAGCGTGAGACATGTCGCGCCCATCGGCCTCCGAGGCATGAGCAGGTGTCGTCATGCCTACAGAGTCGACTGATTTCGAGGCGTCAGCGCCAGAACTCGGTGAGCTGCTCTGCAAGGGCTCTTCCTCGGTTGTAACCGGCTCGGGCAGCGGGCGGGCGCAGCGACAAATCCATCGCATTGGCGCCGAACATGTGCTCGGAGTTGCTGTCCAAGAAGAAACCTCCATCCTCGGTCATAGCTGGAAACCCCCACACCTTCAAATCTGGCTCTGCGCCGTGGACCTAAGGGTCGGCACAGCAACCCACGAAACTATTTGAACCGGGAGGTTCCAGCCCCTAACCCAGGGGCCACCCTCCTATCGTCTAGGGCACGATTGAGAGTCCACAGCAACCTGGTCCCACTCGAGCGGTCAAAGACTGAGAAACGGGCCTATAGTCAACAGGATGGCACGTGCCACAAGTGCAGATGGCTGTACTAGCGCGACGCCAGCTTTAGATGGAAGCGAGTCCACCGTGGCCACTGCGCCTAAGACGCCCATCCCGAGCCCTGACCCTCAGAACAACAGCCCCGCACGTCCGTCCCGCCCCGTTCCCGGGCGGAGGGGGACACATCGGCTGGATAGTGGCCGGCTCGTTGGCCACCGGACTCCTCGCGGCTCTGCTCCTAGTGGCCGCCCCCTTCATAAGGGTGCAGGAGAGCGCCGTCACTGGGGCAGTCCTCTGCGGATTCGCACTGGGCTGGGCGATGTTAGCCATCCTCTCGGTGCGGTTCACCGAGCAGCCACAGAGATGGGCCGCGGCTCCCGCACTTTTCATGGGCGTTGGCGGTCTTCTCCTGGTGTGGTTCGGCTCCTCGGTGGACGAGGTGCTCAACTGGGTGTGGCCCCCCGCACTGCTGGCATTGGTGATCTGGATGTTCGTGCGCGCCCGTCGACAACTTCATAGCCGGAGCAGAGGCTGGCTGCTCTACCCAGTCATGGCGATGTTGGCTCTTGCCTCGATCGGCGGCGGCTATCAGACCCTGGGTGCAGCCGCGGATGCCAAGGCCTATCCGATGCCTGGTCAGCTGATCGACGTCGGCGGACACAGGCTGCACCTGAACTGCACCGGCTCAGGCAGTCCCACAGTTGTGCTCGAACCGGGCGGAGGCGAGATGTCCTCGAACCTTGGGAGGGTTGCGCCGGCCTAAGCCAGTGACACCCGGGTCTGCGTCTATGATCGCGCAGGCCGAGGGTGGAGCGAACCCGCTGATACCGTCCAGGACGCCACACAGATAGCCACCGACCTCCATACCTTGCTGCACCGCGGGAACGTCCCGGGACCCTATGTGCTGGCTGGCCATTCCTTCGGCGGTCTCTATGTACTCACCTTCGCCGCCCGCTATCCCGACGAGGTCGCCGGCATGGTGCTGGTGGACTCTACCGCACCGGCATCGGCAGCGAAACCGGAAGCAGCATCGCCCGCCGTCCCGGGCGCTTACGACATTATGGGCCGTGTCTCGGCGCTGGTCTCGACCTCGGCTCGACTCGGTCTGGGCCGCCTGTACGCCCCGTTCGAGGTCGGCAGCCTGCCGCCGCGGTCCCGGGACGAGGTCAGCGCCAACATCGCGACCCCCGGCAACATGCGTAGCACGATCGACGAGTACGTCCAGACGAACAACTCGATGGAGCAGGCTGCATCACTGCGTGACTTCGCCGACAAGCCCCTGGTCGTCCTGACGGCTGGAATCGGCAGCGACAGTAAACACTTAGCAGCACAGAACCAACTAGCCAACTTGTCAACAAACACTGGGCACCGCACCATTGACGGGGCCTCCCACGAATCGCTCATTGCAGAGAAAGATGGCGCCGCCAGCACGACGCAAGCGATCCTCGACGTCGTCGCATCGATCCGGAGCGCAGAGCCGCTGGTCCGGTGGACCCGAGGGCAGCCGCCAGAGCAACGCACACCAACACTATGACCTCAGAGCGCAACGGACCCATCCAGGCTCCATGACTGCGCCATCCAGGGAGCAACGCCGTTTGTCCCGGGCCGCCCACGGGCTTAGACAGATCCGGTCCAGCTGCGCAGGGCAAGTGGTTGTTGATTCCCTGATTGTCTCGGTGACGACCTCGATGTAGTTGCTGATGGCGTCCCGGTGGCTTACCCGGAGCGTCGGGAATACCGGGAGGAAATGGCCACCATAGAAGTCGCACTTTTTCGTCGTCGTATCACAGTCTGTTGACACTAGACCTTGACCGGCGTAGAACGGCACCTACCCGTTCACCCGCAGCCGATACGTGTCTGCTTGCACAGTTTTGAGGAGCACGTCATGGCAATTGCAGTAGTGCTGGACTTCACCGGTGCCACCTTGGAGCAATATGACCAAGTTGTTGAAAAGATGAACCTCACTCCGGGCGGCCAGGGCCCGGGCGGCTTGCTGTCCCACTGGGTCACCGCCACCGACGGCGGCATCCGTATCTCTGATGTCTGGCAGACGCGGGAGGTGTTCGACGCCTGGGCGCAGGACAAAATCGGTCCGCTTACCGTCGAAGTCGGCTTCCCCGCGCCGCCTGAGATGACGTTCTACGACGTGCACAACTATCTAACCGCCGGGCCGGCTACCTGAGTAGGGGTGGTCCTGACCTGAAGAAACAGACACGACCTGGCCACGAAAATCCGGTGGACGCCGCAGCCAACTAATGAAGGCTCCGATGCCATCCAGCTCCACTCACTACGTGAGTGAGAATTAGCGGCGGTGCGTTGAGAGAGGGCCCCAAGGTTCTCACTCGATTGCAGCGCCTCGAGGCGCAGGTCGACCGAGATCCTGCTCCAACGCGCTCATCGCAGGCGTTCACCCAGGCCATGCGCGAGGCCGGCGAAGGAACGTTCCTGGCCACCGGCGGTGGGCTCTCGCTCTACCCCACGCCCAGTACGCGTCTCTGTCCATCGGCAAGGCCGCCCTCCAGTCAGCGACCTCCCTGCTCCACGACGAGCTGAAAGACGACGGCGTGCACGTTGCAGGAGTCACTGTCGCCGGGGCCATCGAGGCCGGCACCACCTTCTCTCCCGAGCGGATCGCCGAGACCTACTGGCAGCTCCACACCCAGCCGGCAGGGGACTGGAGCGCCGAAACCGTCTTCGACGGCCAGTAAAATCAACCTACCCATCACCCCAACCACCCTGGCTCAGTCAGCAACGCACCGAATTCGCCCCCACCTTCGTCTCACTGACCGACGACGTACTCTTCGGCCAGGTATGGTCACGGCCCGAACTATCACGCCGCGACCGAAGCCTGATCACCATCAGCAGCCTCGTCTCCGCAGGGAACATCGAACAACTCGAAGCGCACATCCCGATGGGAATCGCCAACGGGCTCACCGAGGACGAAATCAAGGAAGCGATCACCCACGTCGCCTTCTACGCCGGATGGCCCCGCGCCGTCTCCGCCCTCATCGAACCCAGCTGCGAGACCATCCTGAACCCGCCCGAGCAGTTCGCCGGTAACGTTTGGCTTGACCTCATCGCCGTCCCCCACGAACCCGTGCAGCGCGCCACAGTCGCGAAAGTCCGTTTCGCCCCCGGCGCCGCACCGCTGGGCACTCGCGCGCGCGGCCAGTACCTGCATGTCACCTCCGGCGTCGCCCGCTTCGGCGACCGCGACGGAACAACATCGAGGTCCACCCCGGCCGAACGCTCTACACCCCACCAGGGCAGGAGCACTGGCACGCCTCTGCCCCCCGGAGTCTTCAAGGAGCACTACGCGATCCTTGAGGCCGACGACGGCGCAGACATCGCTTCCTGGTGGGGCGAGCACATCACTGAGGACGAGTACGAAGGCCGCTGAGCCGCCTCGCCCTCCCACACCACCACTTTGAAAGGAACACACTTATGCGTGCAGCCCTGCGGCAGCGACCTCCACCCCTACCACGACCTGCCCGCCTCGAGCGAGGGTACCCATATGGGGCATGAATTCCTCGGCATCGTCGAAGACACCGGTCCACTTGGCCCGTCCCAGTAGCGGGCCTGAATCACTGACTGGGAGTACCAGGCGGCTGGCCTCCCGCCCGACCCTGCGTCCAAAGCACGGCGGGCGGTCGGCGTGATCCGCCTCGATGGCTTCGTTGCCGGGTTGAGACGGTCATAGTCGGACTCATGTGCCTGCTTCTGCTGAAGCGCCAGCATGGCAGCACTGTCTCGTACCGGATTTTGCTGGAGACCAGATTGCTGGCGTTGCTGTTTCAGCTATCGTCCTTGCCCTCGCCCGCATCTCACCCATCGCCGTATGCCTGGCCGTCACGGCTATCATCCGTAAACGCCGGAACCGGCAAAAAAATCGGCGACCGCCTGCGGCGAAGTGAGAGGTATTGACCCATAACGACCGTGACAACGTAACGGCCCCTACTTCCGACCACGGCCGTTAAACGCCTCAATTCACAGGTCGAAATAGGCCTCCGCTAGTACAATTAACTCGTCATTAGTGTTCGGGGAGTAGCGATTTTTCGCGGATGGGAAGGCGTCGGGTGGCTCGTCGCGGAATAAGTTTGGTTGGAGTGATCTACCTCCTTGTCGGAGTGTGGGTCGCCAGTGCACACGGCTACCTCGTTGCCTGGAACGTGATAGCCAATCTGCTGGAAGGCATCGCTGCCATTCTCATTTGGCCGCTGGTTCTATTCGGTGTAAATCTCCATTCGCTCATGGCCTAACTGCGGTGGCCTCTAAACGGGACGAATACGCCCGTGACGCGACTCCACAATGGCCGAAGAAACTCGAACTGCCCGGGTAACCCTTCAATCGCAGAATCGGTATCGGGAGGGAAGTCTGATGAATCAGGAAGGGACGCTGGTCGAGGCGCTGAGGACGATCAGCTCGTGCAGCGGGTGGCCGCAATCGACGTCGCCAAGGCCAGCGGCATGATCTGCGCCCGGGTCCCGCATGCGGCCATCTCGGGCAAACGGGTGACCCGGGTAGGGCAGTGGAAATCAGCATCCGCGGGAGCATCCCGGCCGTCATTCGAAAGAGGTTCGCCCCGGGCCCACTGTTCGGCGGGCCGACCGGCCGACCTATGCCAGACTGTGATCTGCGGCCACGAGGCAGGCGGCCACAGGGTAGGGGCCACGGGGTAGGGAGGGTGTCCGATCCGCCGTCGCGACCCATTGTCCTCGACGAGCTGCCCGTCGAGAGGTAAGCTGGCTCACTACCGAAAAGCGGCAGACATCAATCGTAAAGGTAAGCCGATGACCGATAATCCGCACGGCGGCCAGGACGCTGCGCCGCAGGCCCGGAACCCCGCACCAGGTGCCGACGTCCCGTCCGATCACTCCCGCAGCGGTGCAGATGTGGGCGAAGCGATCGAGATCGCCGAGGCGGGCACCAAAGCGCAAGGGGATCACTCGCATCCGGAACGGGCGAAGTCAGGCGAGGCGCCCGTCGAGCAGGTGTTCAACGACCCCGCCATGACCGAGGGACAGCGGACCGTGGCCGGCGCTGCGACGACAGACGGGGCCGTACCGCGTGGCCCTTCACCTGCCGAAGCCGGATCCGGTGGAGCCCAGTCCGTTGTTGGGGCTCGAGAGTCGGACCGTCTCGCGGCCGGCGAGCCGCCGACCGCAGGCAAGCCCTTCGACACCGGCACTAGGGACACCGAAACCGACGTCGACGAATAGCACGTTTGCGCTCCGCTCCCCCGAGCCTCGGAACGTTTGTCCTCGAAATGCAAGGCATCCTGACCCGCCATGTCCGGTCCTAGCGGCGGTCGCCTCCCCGGCACCGTCCCGATCTGCCGGCGTTGTGTTTTATGCCCTAGCCATTTAGCCGCATATTTGTGACAGTCTCAACTACAGGCTCATGGCGCCCGACAAACCCGGATACCTGCTCTCCGGCGACCTGGGGCGTCCGGACCTGCTTGATGAGGCGGGCGGCGGCGCCGGCACCCGCTTCGAGGAGCCAAGCAGCTGTTCAGGAGCCTGCGGGATAAGTTCCTGACCCTGCCGGACTATGTCCAGGTCCACCCCGGCCCACGGCGCAGGCAGCGCCCGCGGCAAGGCCTTGGGCGCGATCGACTCCTCCACCGTCGGCTATGAGCGCTTCTACGCCTGGTGGGGCCCCTACCGGGCGTCCAATGACGAGCAGGCTTCATCGACGAACTGCTCGACGGCCAGCCCGTCGCCCGAGCCCTGTCCGAGGACAAGGTCACCTTCGTCGACACCCGCCCCAATACGGAAGTCCATCAGGGCACCGTCACCGGCTCCCTGAACATCCCCGCCGGCAAGTCAACCGCCAGCTTCGGCACCTGGGTCGTGGACCCGGAAACCGATAAGAATCCGCCGGTGCTGCTGGCTCCGGACCAGGCATCCGCACGAGACATGTGGGACCATCTCGTCCGGGTCGGCATCGACAACGTCGCCGGCTACGTCACCCGCATTGCCGGCCTGCCCGCCACACCCCGAAGCTGATCCAGCCCGAAGACCTCGAAGGCTTTGACACGAGCTCGACGGCGGCTACGCAGCCTGGGTTGCCCGGCAGGACGCCATGACCCCCGCCCGCTAGGTCTCGCAGCTCCAGCAACAGAATCCACGCTTTGTCGGCGGCGGACCGGGCGACCGGGGCGCCGCCGACGAACGCCTTCCCGAACAAGCGGAGTGCAGCGATGATGACCGCTCCTCGTCGGGCCGTCAACGCCCTCGTCGGCGGGACCCTCGGCCATGAACGCACCGTCCTGCCGCCGCTCGCCGAACAGGTCTTCCACCCCGACCTCTACACGTCCGCCCCGACCCGCATCCTGGCGTTCGATCCGGCCAGGGCCGCCACCAACTACTTCGCGGGAACGCTCTCGGACCGCCACGTCCGCAAACCGGTCCTCGTGGCCGGCTGGCTCATCGCGCTGTCCTTACCCCTCCTGTTGATCTTCGGACCGTCCTGGGGCTGGATCGTCGCGCTGCAGGGCTTCGTCGGAGTGTACGAACGCCGCAAACAGCATCGGCTGGGCTGAGTGCCCGACGACGGCCCTGCCTTGGGTGCGGGGCTCGCCTGGCATCCGGTCAGCACTTTCGGGGCCGCCACCGCTGCGGCTGCCTGACTGCCAGAGCCACCAGGACGGCGATCACCAAAAGGTCCAACAGAAAAACCAGACTGTATCTGCGGTCATGGTGCTGCTTTAGCTTCCGCGGATCGCTCCCTAGGTTGCCGCGGCGGTCCGCGGGTTGGCGTCGTCGGAGTTCTGTTCGTCTGATTCAAGAAGGGATGCCAGCGCAGCGAGGGCGCCCACCGCATTTTCGATGGCCTCCCGATCGGCGGGTGGAAGGCGTTTCAGGGCGTGCCCCAACCGCCGTTCGTTGGCTGCCTGCCAGGCGGTCAGGATGCCGTTTCCATGCGAAGTGAGTCTCAGGTTCACGGCCCGCCGGTCCCCGGGTTTGGGCGTTCGTTCAACAAGCCCGCCGGTGACCATCTGTTGGATAACGTTGCTCACGGTATTGGTGGCCAGCCGTTGCCGGGTGCCGAGTTCGCGGATGCCGAGGCCAGGTTCGTCGGCAAGGCGCTGAAGCATTTCCACCTGGGACATGGGCAGCGACTCCCAGGGAAATTCATGCCGCACGCTTGAGCGCAGCACACGCCGCAGCCGCGTGATGACGTCCGTAAGCGACCACGCGTCTGTGCCGCCCCGCTTAACTGCCTCTTGGCCGGACGGACCGGCCATGCGTGTTTCGGTCGTCTTCACCCGACTAGCTTAGCGCGGTACTGCCAATGTAGAATAGTTCCGTGTCAGAACCATTATCGGCTGAACCGGACAGTTCCACTACTGCCGGCCGCCGGGGCCGCCCAGGGCTTTTCCATGAACCGGCACGGCCGGATTGGGTACGCCGCCGGCCGGGGGCACCCTGGCTCGTAGTGGCGACCGTGTGCATAGGCGCCTTCATGGGTCAGCTCGACGCCAGCATTGTGACGCTGGCCGTTCCGAGCATCCGCAACGATCTCAACGGCTCCCTTGCACAGGTGGAGTGGGTGGCGCTGATTTACCTGCTGGTCCTGGTCGGCAGCATTTCCGCCATTGGCAGGCTGGCCGACATGCTGGGCCGGAAGCTGCTCTACATCTATGGGTTCGCCTTATTCACGATCGCCTCACTTGGCTGTGGCTTTGCGCCAGACATCGGCTGGCTGCTGGCGGCCCGGGCGGTCCAGGCAGTTGGCGCCGCCATGCTCCAGGCCAATAGCGTGGCTCTGATCAGGACCAGCATGCCTGCGGGCAAGCTGGGCAGGGCGATCGGACTGCAGGGCGCGGCGCAGGCCGTCGGCCTCGCCATGGGCCCGTCCGTGGGTGGTCTGCTGATTGGCCTGGGTGGCTGGCGGTGGGTGTTCTTCGTGAATATTCCCGCTGGCATCATCGGTATCCTGCTCGGATGGTTCCTGCTCCCCCGCACCCACCTCAAAGCGGCCAGGACCAGGCTGGACTGGATCGGGCTCATCGTCTTGATGCCGGCGGCGGCCACCCTGCTGCTGTCCCTGTCCGAAGCATCCAGAGTCGGCATCGGCGACCCGGTGGTCTCCGTGCTGCTGGCTGGATCCGCGGTCCTGTTTGCGCTCTTCGTCCTGCGCGAACGCCGCACCCCGAACCCGCTGGTGGACCTGGGCCTGTTCCGGGCGGGCCGGTTCAGCCGGGGGATCGCCACGGGCCTGCTGTGCTATCTGGTGTTGTTCGGAGTCCTCTTTGTGACGCCCTTGTATTTGGAGGCTGCCCGGAGTTTGCCTTCGGCCCAGGCAGGCCTGCTGCTGACGGTATTGCCCGCCGCGCTGGCCGCGGCGGCCCCTGCCGCCGGAATCATGGCCGACCGGCACGGCGCCAGGATACCGACCTCCACAGGCATGGGGGTGGCCGCTGCTGCCCTGGCTGTGTTGGCCCTTTTTCCGGGCAATATCTGGGTGCTCGCCGCCTGTCTGGGCGGCATCGGCCTCGGTCTGGGTCTGTTCACCCCAGCCAACAACGCGACGCTGGCCGCAGCGGGCCATGACCGGCAGGCGGGCATGGTCAGCGGCGTGCTGAACATGACCCGCGGCATAGGAACATCCTTGGGGGTGGCCCTTACCGCTATTGCCTATACCCTGGCCACAGGTGCCGGCAGCGGACCGTCCTCGCCCGCCGCCGCGGAAACTGGGTTCCGGATCGCCGTCGTGCTCCTGGCCGCCTTCGCCGTCGCGGCCGCTGCCCTCTCCCTTGCCGGACGCCGCGGCAGCCCCCGTGCCGGGTGAACCGGATAAGGATGCCCCTCAGACGCCGTTGTCCGGCTGGCCGATCAGCGTCCGCGCCGCTCCGGTGGGTGCCGGAGGCTGAGCGCTAATCTGGGGCAGAGATTAACGGCTTCCTTGGCTGCCTCTTCATCGTTCGGGCTGATGGCAATGTCCGCCCGGCTGCCAGTCTGGCTTCGCCGGGCCACGGGGTAGCCCCAGTCGTCGCGGGCCAGCAGATTGCTCAGCAGTTCCGTACAGAGGCCCCGGCCGTCGCATCTGGTCCAGTCGATGTGCAGGGAACCGGTCATGGCCTACCCCCTCCTGTCCGGGTGCACCGGCCGGCAAGGTGTGCCTTGACGTCCTGCGAGAAGGTGTCCAGGGCGCTGCTGATGAGCTGGACCGTGCCGTCCGGGTGGTGGCAGGCGCCACGGCCGGAGACAAGCTTGCCCAGACGCTCGGCTTCCTGAACCAGCCGCGGGTTCCGCTCGCCATAGGCGATCCGGTTCAGCACCCCGGCCATCGCCGGCAGGCCAAACATGCACGGCCCGCACTGGCCCGCGCTCTGGCCGGCCAGGTATTCCGCGATCTGGGCCGTGGCGGCCAGCCCGCACTGGTCCGCACCCAGTGCGTGGATGACACCGGCCCCCGGCCGTACCACGTTGCTCGCCGGGCCGACGGGCGAGAGCCGGTAGTCGAGCGGTTGCATCCAGCGGCCGTGATAGCCGCCTATCAGCACGGCGGACAGCCCGTCCGGGCTGATGCCTGCGCTGCGGAGAATGCCATGCAGGGAGGCATCCCCTGCAACCTCAAGCACTTGCTCCGGGCCCTGACCGGTCACGGATACCAGCCGCGTGCCGGGGTCCCGGGCCGAGCCCGCACTCCTGAACCAGTCCGCGCCGTAGCGGGCCAGCAGGCCGATATGGGCCAGTGTCTCGACGTTGAGGATCAGTGTGGGGCGCCCCTTGAGCCCCACCTCGCTGAGGCGTCGGCGCTTATCCAGCGGAAGTGCGGGTCCGCCGGAGATGCTGCTAACCACGGCACTGGCCTCCCCGGAGATGAACGCTTCCGGCGCTTCCACCACGCGGATGTGGCGGGCGTCGCGGCGCTCGACGATGGCGGACCGCACCGCAGCCAGGTTCCCCGGCGTCGTGTAGACGTACACCAGGGACGCCGAGACCGAACTGGCCGCGCTCAACAAGCCGTCCAGCACCAGGTGCGGCGCGTGCGCCAGCAGGGTGCGGTCCTTAAAGCTCAACGGTTCCCCCTCGGCGCCGTTGGCAATGACCACCGGTCGCCGCGACATGATCCCGGATGAGCCGGATCCGGCCGTGGCGGCGAACTTCCGCCAGGACGCGAACGCGGCCCCGCCACGCCCGGTCAGCCCGGAGGCCTCCAGGACACCGGTGAATTCCGGGCCCGCCGATCTGGTGTCCAGCGGCCCGTAGGCCTGCAGATGGTCAGAGAATCCGGCATGGGAGCCAGCCAGAAAAAGCCGGAATGTACCGGTCGGTCGGTAGCCGGGACTTACGCGGGGCAGAGCGGCCGTTGAAGTTGTCATCGGGGGCCTTCCTGACGGGCTTGAGCCTGCCGGGCTTGAGCCTGACGGGCCTGAGCGGTTTCCAGAAATACGGCGGACAGACGCCACAACACCGCAGCGCCGACGGCGGCGACCGACGCCACCGCTGCGACCAGGAACAGCG
This sequence comes from Actinomycetota bacterium, assembly GCA_030946705.1. Lineage (GTDB taxonomy): Bacteria > Actinomycetota > Actinomycetes > Actinomycetales > Micrococcaceae > Arthrobacter_M. The sequence goes on from JALYYI010000187.1 coordinate 16,776, forward strand.
TGCCGGTCCCGTTGGTGCCATTGCCAATGGCGTGGGCCAGCGCAATGGGCCACATCCCGTAGGCAAGCCAGTGCACTGCCTTGAAGGCCCGCTGGCCGATCCGGTGCCGCAACAGGCCGGTGATGACCACCGCCAGCACCAGATCAAGTGCCACGGTTCCCAGCCCCTGCCAGAACGACCGGTGCGACCCCAGGAAGGGAACCAGCACGTCAACCGGACTGAGCCGGGCGTACGAATCCAGCATCAGCGACCCGACGTGCAATCCCAGGAAGATGGTGCCCAGCAGTGCAACATTGCGGTGCAACACGGTCACGGAGAATCTCGGCAGGCTCAGAATCGGTCGGCCGGAACGCGTCAGGATGCCCAGCAGAACGGAACCGGTAAACAGCGCCAAGGAGATGAAGCCGCTCACCCGCCCGAACGCCCAGGCTGCCTCATTCATGAGAACCGCTCCCCGCGGTGGCGGCCCGCTGTTCGGCTGGCCACCCCCTTGTGACGACGGTCCGGCCCTGGCCGTCGACGAACCGCCCCGGGATCCCCTGGCGGCGGAACCAGTCCACAGCGGCGAAGCCACGCACGACGGCGGCGGTGCTGAAGGCATTCGCCTCCAGACAGGAGGGGGCTGCCACCGTGACGGACCGCCAGACGGGCTCTGCCGGCACGCCGAAACGGGGGTCCAGTATGTGGTGGACAAACGTTCCGGCGTGCTGCCAGCGCCGCTTTTGCGTGCTGGACGTCGCCATCCCGAAGCCAGGTGCCAGGGATACCTGCTGGGCCGGATCGTCCGGCAGGTCCTGGACCAGGATCTGCCAGCCGTCCTCCGGACCGGGTCCTGACGAGGACAGGTCGCCGCCCAGCGACACCAGGACTCCGACGCCCAGGCTGCTGAAAACGGCCTGCGCTGCGAGGTCCGCGGCAACTGCCTTGGCGGTTGCACCCAGGTCCAGCCGGACGTCGTCGGGCACCCTCAGCCTGCCGTTGTCGACGGAAATCCGGGACCAGCCGGGAGCGCGCGGGACTATCCGCGGCCGTGCCGGGGCGCCATCCGGCGGGAGGGCGATGCTGCGGATGTCCCGGTCGTAGCCCAGGGCATCCAAGTCCCGGCCCAAGGTGGGGTCCACGTCACCGTCCGTCCAGCGGGCCGCCTCCAGGGCACTTCCCACCAGCCGGGCCAGCATCGGGCTCACCGGCGCCCCGGCTGCCAGCCGGGGCTGCAGCCGCGCCAGTTCCGAGTCGGTCCGGAAGCGGCTGCACGCGGCGTCCACCGACGCGGCTACGGCCCGGACAATGTCCTCGGCCCCGGCAAGCAGCCCGGGATCGGTCACCGCGACGGAGGCTTCCATCCCCCACAGGGTCCACGCTGATCGGGATTCCGCTGATCGGGATTCCACGGGCTGGGTGTTCACCGTCATGACCCCGAGGAACGGCCCTGGATGGTTCCCCCACCGCCGGGCTGGACCGGACCGACCCCCGAGTAGCCGTTGTAGGGTGACGATCCGCTATCCCCGGTGCTGCCGTTATCTCCCGCGGTTCCGCCCGTTCCCTGGCCTGGGTTATTGGTCTGTCCGGACGTACCGGAATTGGTGGTGGTTGTCGTCGTACTGCTGGGCGTTGCCGCATAGACGGCGGCAGATCCAATGCCAGCCACGGCAAGGCTGCCAAGGCTGACGGCGGCTGTAACGCCGGTGGCCAGCCGTTTTCCTCTGCTTCGAATATCCAAGGTCGGGTCCTTCCTTCCGCGATGAGTTCCCAATACCCATCCTCCGCGCGGATTCTTTGCATATTCTTAGACCGGCCTGTCAGTGGCCTTTCGGTCTCCGGCCAGCGGAAGGACGACGGCGACCACGGCACCTCCGCCTGGTGGCGGCGGTGCGATACTGACACTGCCGTGGTGCAGGGCCGCTATCTCCGCTACCAGCGCCAGCCCCAGACCGTAGTGGCGCGTTACCGCCACGGAACCATCCGATGGCCGTGAGCTGGCAAAGCGCTCAAAAGCCCGGCCGCGGAGCTCGTCCGGAGCAAAACCGGGACCGTCGTCGATGACCCGGATGACGGCGTCGCGCCCGCGGGAACCGACCTCGACGGTAGTGGAGGTGCGGGCGTGATCAAGTGCATTGGAAATCAGTGCCGTGAAGACGCGCTGCAGGGAAATCTCGGAACCAAGGACAGTGACCGGTGCCGGGGAGCCGATGCGTTCGAGCCGGATCTGCCGGCTGCGGGCCTCGTCACCGGAGATGTCCACGGCGCGGTCGGCCACTGTGCCCAGATCCACGGGTGCGTGCTCGGCCGCTCCCCGGGGATCCGCCGATACCAGCAGGTCATCCAGGATGCCGGTCAGCGACCTGGCGTCCTCGACGATCCGTTCCACTCCTGCTGCCACTTCCGTATTGGCCGCAGGCGGCCCGGCGCCGGCCAGCTTGCGGCGCAGCAGCTGTGCCCGGGTACTGAGCAGCGTCAGGGGAGTCCGCAGCTCATGGCTGGCATCGGCAACGAACCGGCGCTGCAGCGCCAGGCTCTGCACCAGCGGATGCATTGCCCGGCGGGCCATCCACACCGAACACACCGCGGCCAGCACGGCGGCGGCCGCACCGGCAATGACCAAAGCCTGGACCAACCGGCCCAGTTCCTCCGGGCCTTCATGCTGGTCGATCGCGGCCTGGACCACCCGACCATTGCGAAACGTGGTCAGCACGGAATAGGGCCGCCCGGCCACCTCAAGGGTGACGCGTTCCGTAGCGTGGGACGCCAGGACCCGGCTGATGGCGGCAGTATCCGGAAGCCCGGCGGGAGCATTGCGGGAGACGGTCAGCGCGTTGTTGCTGGAAATGGCAACGAAGACCCCCAGCGGCGCGTCGGCGGGCGAGTCGATCAGGGTCGCATCCGTCAGTGTCCGGCTCACGGATTCGGCACTCCCCGCCGCCACAATCGAGTACAGCAGGGCGCCCATCAGCGCCAGCAGAACCAGGATCAGGATGGTGAACTGGGCGGCCAGCCGGGTCACGGTGCGCCGCAGCTCGGAGCGCTCGCTCATTCGAGCGCTCCGAGCCTGTATCCCACCCCGCGCACGGTCAGCACGGTGGAGCGGCCGAGCTTCTTGCGCAGGTAGTGCACGTAGGTGTCCACGACGCCGTCGTCGTCCGCTTCGGCGAAGACCGTCACCATCAGGTCTTCCCGGGCGAAGATCTGCTGCGGACGGCGGGCCAGATGTTCCAGCAGGTCACTTTCCCGTTCCGACAGGACCGTGGTTTCCCCGCTGCGCAGGGTCACCGTGCGGGCCCGCGTGTCCAGTAAACCTCCCGGCACACGGATGGCATCCGAAGCCGCAGTGTGCCGGCGCAACAACGCCCTCAGCCGGGCCAACAGCTCATCAATGTCAAACGGCTTACCCAGATAGTCCTCCGCGCCGCGGTCCAGCCCCTCAACCCTGTCCGCCGGGTTGCCCAGAGCCGAAAGGATGAGCGCCGGGGTGGTTACACCCCTGCCACGCAACCGTCCCAGCACATCCAGCCCGTCGATCGCCGGCAGCCCACGGTCCATCAGGAAAAGATCAAACGGCCGGCTGAGTCCCTCGTGGAGCGCGCGCTGACCATCCGGGGCCAGCACCACGGTGTACCCCTCGCTGCGAAGCAGTTCCTCCAGCATGCCGGCCAGACCGGCATCGTCCTCCACCACAAGCACCCGATGTCCATCAGTCATGGTCTGAAGTATAGGTTCCCGGATTGGGACCGGCCCGTGCGTCTGGTCCGTGCGTCCGGTCGGAGCCGCCGCCCTGCCACTCCCTGGCCCGATGACAACGGAGAGTACTTCGCCACCACCTGCCGCGCGAAGCCGGGGACCAGGAAAATGGTTAAGGGCGAGGGAGACTCCGATTAGCGGGCCGGGCTTTCGCTCAGCCCGGCCAGGCTCAGGTGCAGGCTTGCCTGAGGGCCAAAGGCCGGGCAGTCCTTGCCGAACGGCTGGGTCGATGCCGGGTGCACTGTGATGCGGCGCACCGGAAGACCGGTGCCGGATTTGTCGCTGCCCGTCACCGTGACGTCCAACGCCTCCTCGGTCAGGTCCGGCAGCGACAGGTTTCCCACCAGCGTCCCATCCGGAGTCGCCGAGGCATTGCACGGCTCCTCCTGGCCGGACTGGCACCGGGAAGGAAGCGGGCGACTCCCCGGAACCAGCACCAGAGTCTCCTGTCTGCAGTTTCCGGCCTGGCAGACCCGGACCGCCAAGGAGCCGACCTGCGGAGCAAGGTCGGCTCCCACGACGACCGTTATTCCACGGAAAGTCGCAATGGCCGGACACACCGGGCCCGAGGCACAGCCGGCCAGGACGGGAACCAACGCCAACACCACAGTGGCAAGCCGAATCCTGGACATACGTCAGAATAGACACCGGTGATCCGTTCAGCCAAGCCTCATTCTGGTGCAGCGTCACTAATCTGGGGAGGTGGAGGGCAGATGACGATACGGAGTGCAGGCATCCTGCTGTACCGGCGTGCCAATTTATCGGAACCAGAGGTCTGGATTGCCCACATGGGCGGCCCCTTCTGGGCGCGCAAAGACGCAGGCGCCTGGTCGATTCCAAAGGGCGAATACCTCGAGGACGAGGATCCCCTGGCGGCTGCCCGTCGTGAATTCGCCGAGGAAATGGGCGTTCCGGCGCCGGCCGCCGACTACAACATTCTCGGCAGCTTCCGGCAACCCTCACGTAAGGTCATCACAGCCTTCGCGGCCGAGTGGGACTTTCAGCCCGGACGGATCGTGAGCAACACCTTCGCGCTGGAGTGGCCGAAAGGGTCCGGGACGGTCCGAAACTACCCCGAGATCGACGACGCCCGATGGTTCACCGAGCCCGAAGCCCGCGTCAGACTTGTTCGCGGCCAGCTGCCGATCCTCGACGCGCTCGTCCAGCTCCTCCAGGACCGCGGTACCTGAGCTGTCCCGGGCCGGTTCAGGTCCGAGGTTGTGAGAATTCTCTCATCTTTGGCCAATGCGGTTCTCATAATTTTCTTCAAAACTCAGGTATCGAATTAATACCTGCACCGGGGTACGTACTGCGGGAGGAACTCCGTGGAACCGTTACGCTTCGCGTTGAATTTTTCCACCGGGCCCCGGAGCTGATCACATGACCTGGCACCCGCCGGTACCGCCGCAGGCCGTCGACAATACCGGCCGAACCTGGCAGATCCACCGGGCCTGGCCGGTCAAAGTAACCGGAGACTACGAACTGGAGGTCCTGGCTCCGGGACGAACAGGCGTCCGGGCAGCCCATCTCCGTCACGGGCACTTTGAACTGGTACCCCGGGACGATCCGGGACTGCCGACCCTGCGGGCGGAAGCGCGGCACGGGGAGATCATCGTCTATCGGCCGAACAAGCGAGCAGTCATCCGGGCCGAGGGCCGCTACATCAAGGTCTTCCGGCCCGGCCGCGCCATCGTCCCCGCGGAACGCATCGCACAAATGGACGCCCTCCTGGTTGGCGGCACTTTCACGGTGCCGAAAATCATTCGCGGCGCCCCGGACGTCCTGGTTTTCAGCACCATCCCGGGCCGGTCCCTTTTCGAGCTGGGGCAGGACCACACCACTGTCAGCGATGATTCATTCGCCCGGGTGTGGCAAGAATGGTCACGCGCCTGGATCGGTCAGCTCAGCGCATCGGACACGCCGTCAAGGCGCAAGGTAATGAGCGCGCTGCCGACGCGATCCGCGGGGGTGGAGGCAGTGAATTTGTGGCTGTGGGTGGACCGTTGGCTGCGTTACAGCGAAAACTTCCCGGAGGCGTCGTTGCAACGCGATGCCGTGCGCGCCACGGCAGATGCAGTGACGGAAAACCTCCTCCGGACGGCACCGGACCCGCTGGTCTGGGCGCACGGGGACCTCCACGATAAGCAAATTATCGGCGTCGAGGGACGATCGCCCTTGGGCCTGCTGGATTTCGACGAAGCCGCCCAGGCGGAGGCCGCGCTCGATTTGGCCAATCTTGACGTCCACTTAGAACTTCACGTGCGAATGGATCGCATGACGCCTGCGAGATACCTAGCGGCCCACCAGCAGGTGCTGGCCGCTGCCGAAGAACTGCATGTCAGTCCGGGCCGGTTCCACGCCTACGCGGACGCCACCCGGCTCCGGCTGGCATGCCTTTATTCCTTCCTTCCCCGGCGCGCATCCCTGGCAGCCGGCATTCTGGACGAACTAGCGGGGGCAAGAACAGATCGGGCTTGCGGGAGGAGGTGTCCGGTTTCGATGAAGGATTCGAGGTTGGAAAGCAGCGACGGCTCTTCGCCCGGTGCGTCCCATCCGTGCCCTGATGTTCCCAGCTGGAACCCACCTCGGTCAGGGCAGGATATGCCCGGCGGCGGTGAAGAGCCGGTACCACTCCTCTCGGCTGAGCGGGACATCAGAACCGGCCGCGGACTGACGCATGTGCTCAACACTCGTGGTTCCGAGCACCACCTGGATGTTTGCGGGATGTCGCGTGATCCACGCCACGGCGATGGCCGCCGGAGGAACGTCGTAGCTTCGTGCGAGCTGATCAATCACATCATTCAGCTTGGCGTAGCCCTCTCGATCGCCAAGGAAAACACCGTCGAAGAAGCCCTTTTGGAACGGCGACCACGCCTGCAGCGTGATCCCGTTGAGCCGGCAATAGTCGAGGATGCCGTTGTCCCGGTCAATGGACTGGGCCAGGCCGGCCATGTTGGCTGAGACTCCTGCGGCGATCAAAGGTGCATGGGTGATGCTCAATTGGACCTGGTTCACGATGAGCGGCCGGCTCACCGAGCGCTTGAGCAGCTCCACCTGCCCGGGCGTGTGATTCGAGACGCCGAAATTCAGCACCTTCCCTGCACTGTGCAAGATATCGAAAGCCTCGGCGACCTCGTCGGGCTCGACGAGAGCGTCGGGGCGGTGCAGCAACACGATATCGAGATAGTCGGTCCTCAGCGCGTCGAGCGATTCCTCGACGGAACGCAGGATGTGCTCCTTGGAGAAGTCCCAGAAGCCTGAGCGGATCCCGACCTTCGACTGGATCGTGATGCTCGCACGCTCGCCGGCCGAGAATGTCACCGCGTCGCCGAAGCGTCTCTCGCATTCGTGGGGCTGGCCGCCGTAGACGTCGGCGTGATCGAAGAAGTTGATGCCCGCGTCCCGGGACGCTCCCACCAAGGATCGGATGTCGTTATCAGTGAGCGGTGCGATCCGCATCAGCCCCAGGATGATGTTCGAGGCCTGCAGGTTCATGTTCGGCAATGTCAGCGTCTTCATGGACCAATTCTCGGCCGGCAGCCGCGGCAGCACAAACACGGACCGGCCCGGCCTGCTACAGGGCGACCAATCGCCGTCGAAGTGAGAGGATGCCCAAAACGAGCCCTGCGGCGGCGCTCAGCGCCAGCACCGCCAGGTCCCGGCCCAGGTTGTCCGTCGACTGGTAGAAGATCGCCGCCTCCAGCGCGTCCACTCCGTAGAAGGTGGGCGTGAAGTGCGCTATGGTCTGAATCCACCCCGGCAAGAACGCCGCCACGCTGATTCCCCCGCTCAGGAAGAACAGGTAGATCGCCACGTTGATCCCGGCCGCCGAAACCGCTGAGAACCGGCGCAAGGCGCCTCCAAGCGCGGCCCCCACACCGGCCGCGGCCAGTGCGATCAGCCCGATCACGGTCAGCGCCGGCAGCCAGTACCACCCCGCCGGCCGGAGAATGCCGGAGACCGCGGACAGGACCAGCACAACCGCCGCCACCAGCATGGTCGTCACCCAGCACGCAAGGATCTTGCCCGCAATCAGCGTCCCGCGGCCGATCGGCGAGAGCAGCAGCGCTTTGATCGTCAGCTCCTCGAATTCCCGGGCAGTGGCCAGCCCGCCGTTGACAACGCCCATGAGCGTGAGCAGCAGCACCAGGATGGGCACCAGCTCGAACTGCACCAGGTCGACGTCGTGGGCCCTCAGATCCGACTCAGCGACGCCGATCAGGATCGGATTGTCCGGCTGGCCCGCGTATAAGCGGGTGATCGCCGCCGGCAGCGAGCGGCGCAGGTCATTGGTGGAGTCCAGGTTCAGGTTGTTGATCCGGATCGGCACCGGGTCCGGCCGGTGCGCCAGGTAGTCGTCGTCGAAGGAGGCGGGGATGGTGATGACGGCCGCGACCTGCAGCGAGTCCAGCAGGTGCGCGGCCTCGCCCGGGGACGCGCGCTGGATGCGGAACGCATCGGAGTCCTGGAGAATCGACACGAGCCGCTGCGCCTGCGGCCCGCTGTCCTCGACGACGAGCGCCACCGGGTTGCGGCCGGTGGCCCCGGCCAGGACGAAGATGATCAGCAGGAAGGCGATCGGCGGCAGCAGGCTGACCGCGATCGCCGACGGCGTGCGCGCCCACGTCAGGACGTCCTTGGCCGCGATCGCAAGCGCCGCCCGGAGCGCGGCCATCAGTGCGCGATTCCGCGGCGGCCGAACACCAAAGCCGTGAGCGCGACCGTCCCCAGCGTGAACCCGACCAGCACAATCGTGTCGACGGCCAGGTCCTGGGTGGCCGTCTGGTATCCGTGGAAGGCGTGCTGGAACGCCGCGATCGAGTACGTCAGCGGTGAGACAAGGGCGATTGCGCCGGGAACAGCGCCCAGCCAGCTCGCAGGCCCGAACGGCCCGCTCAAAAAGAACAGGGGCAGCACGCTGGCGATGGAGAGCACGATCGCCTGCTGCCGTCGTCGGACCAGCGTCCCGGCGAGCACGCCGAGGGCAAGGAAGGCCGCGATCATCAGCAGGCCGAACCCGAGGACCTCGAGGGGGTGCAGCGGATGGACGCCGATCAGCAGGATCACGACGCCCAGCACCAGCAGTGCCGACGTGGCCGTCAGCGCGGCCGAGCCAAGCATTTTGCCCAGTCCGACCGCAAGCCGGCTCACCGGCGCCAGGGCAAGTTCCTTGATGGTTCCCAGCTCGTAGTCCCGCGCGGCGTTGACGCTGCCCTGCAGCAGTGAGGCGAGCATCAGACCGGCGACGACGATGCTGACGGCGAGGTAGGGGATGTAGCCGGTGTCGCGCACGTGGACGTCGGACTCGAGGGCACGCACGACGACCTGTTCGGGGAACGCGTCGGCGTAGAAGGATGTGATGGACAGTGGCACCGCCCGCCGGATGTCGTTGGTGAAGTCGACGTTGAGGTTGTTGAGCTCAACCGGGATGTCGACTCGTGTCCTGGCGTTCAGCGCAGCATCGAAGTCCGGCGGCACCGTCACCACCGCGACGATGCTGCCGGACCGGATCTCACGCTCCGCGTCGGCGGAGGAGGCGGTGTGGATGAGGAACGAATGCGAGCCGTTCATGGCCTGAACGAAACGTTCGGCCAGCGGTCCCCGGTCATTCATCACCACCGCGATCGGCGCCTGTCCCCCGCTGATCGCGAAGAGAAGGAAAAGCAGCAAGAAGTTAATCGGGATGACGACGCCGATGATCGCGAACAGCGGCTCGCGGAGGGTGAGGCGGATGTCCGCGACCGCGACCGCCCTGACCACGCGAAGGTCGTGGCGGAGGCTCATTCCCGGAGCTCCTTGCCGGTCAGGCTCAGGAAGACCTCGTCCAGGCTCGGCTCGCGGCTCTGGATTTCCTTGAGCCTCGTGGATCCGACCACCGCCGTTACGACCTTGCCGGTGACGTCGGCGCCGCCCTCCACGGTGACGGTCAGCAAACCGTCGGACGCGATCGCGGAGACCACGCCGGGCAGCGCGCGGACCGTCCGCACGATGCCCTCCCCGGCCGCTGGCCACGTGCGCATCTCAAGCACGGTGTCCCCGAAGCTGCGGCGCAGGTTCGACGGCGAGTCCAGCGCAATCAGCCGCCCGCGATCGATGATGGCCAGCCGGTCGCAGAGGACGTTCGCCTCCTCAAGGTAGTTGGTGGTGATGAGCACCGTCTTACCACGCTCCTTGAGCTCGAGGATCCGGTCCCAGAGCGCGCGCCGGCTCTGCACGTCGACCCCCAAGGCGGGCTCGTCGAAATACAGCAGCTCAGGGTCGTGGAGCAGCGCCCGGACCAGCGCAAGGCGCCGTTTCATGCCCCCGGAGAAGGTGGAGACGCGGCTCTTCCGGCGGTCCTCCAGCTGCGCCAGCTCAAGCAGCGATGTGATCCGCTGGTCGAGGCCCTGCCGGGGCACGTCGAAGAGGTCGGCGTGAAACCGGAGGTTGGCCTCCGCCGTGAGCTCCTCGTACAGCGCGTTCTCCTGCGGCACTGTCCCCAGCGAGCGTCGGATCCTGCGTGGATCCGCCAGCAGGTCCACGCCAAGGACCCTCACCCCGCCGGAGGTCGGGCGGCTCAGGCCGCTGATCATGTTGATGGTGGTCGTCTTGCCCGACCCGTTGGGCCCCAGCAGGCCGAAGATCTCCCCGCGCTCGACCCGCAGGCTGAGGTCGTCGACGGCGGTGAAGGAGCCAAATCGTTTGGTCGCGCCGGTGAGCTCGATGGCCGCTTCGGTCATGCCGTTAGCATGTACCTGCCGGCCATAAAGGACAAGGACGGCAACAAGCCCGGCGGTGTTGACGAACCACCGTGGTGGGCGTACACCGAATCGTATCGGTTCATTCGCGGACCGCAATCTGGCGGTCCGCCGGTTGTCAGGAGCAGGAAATGCCAATCGCAGTCACCATGGAATTCAACGGCGCCACTACAGCGCAATACGATGAGGTCATCACAAAGATGGGCCTCTCCCCGGGCGGACCGGGACCGGCCGGCTCGCTGTCCCACTGGGTCGCGGCGACCGACACCGGGATGTTCATCACCGACATCTGGAAGTCCCGCGAGCTCTACGACGCCTTTGCGAAGGAGCAGATCGGCCCGTTCAGTGCGGAGGCAGGCATTCCCGAGCCGCCGAAGGTCACCTACTACGAGCTGCACAATCACTTCATGCCGGGCCCCGACGCCTGATAGCACGACTGTGATAGCACGACACCGGCCCGGCCGAGTGTGATACTACGACACCGGCCCGGCCGGCCGCCGTCGGGACGGTTCAGGCCGCCAGCTTCCGATGCTTGGTGCGGGCCGGCTGCCGCCCCACAGCAGCGCCGGTCGGGGACACCCGTCCGCGAGACGCCATGAACCTGCCGTCGGGTACCAGTGTGTCCGCCGGCAACCTGGTCCCGTCGCCGATCCGCACGTCCGCCCCGATGCGCGAATGGGCGCCCACATGAACGTTGTTGCCCACGCCGGATCCCGGGCCTACATGCACGTCGGCTCCGATGACGGCCAGATCGCCGATCCGGGCCCCCCGGTCCACCCAGCTGCGGGGGCCAATCCGGCAGCCGCTGCCGACGCGGGCTCCCGGCTCGACATACGTCGCAGCGCCTATAAACGAACTTTCATCCACGGCGGCGCCCGGCGCCACCATCCCGCCGCCGTTGGCGTGCCGGCCATATCTGATGACCACGCCGGCGTCGTCTTCCACGACTTCGAACTTCCTGCTCATCCCATTCCTGATCCGGCGCGCGTTGCGCCCGCTGCGCCCTACAGTTTTAACGCCCCGGGACGGGAATTGATTCCGGCGCACACCCCGGGACAGGGCGGGATCATCGGGTGACTTTTCCGGTCAGCGACGCAATGGGCCGCAGGAACAGGGGCCTGGCAAGGAACCAGACGCCGACCATGACGACCAGTGACGCCGCGAAGATCCAGAAACCGATCCAGCTGCCGTCGTTGCGGCTGGCGTACATGTGGTTGAGGTTGTTCAGCGCCCCGGTGGCCAGCACCAGGGTCACGTGGACGATAACGAACAGGACGAAGAACAGCATGGTCGGGAAGTGGACGGCCCGGGCTGCCTCGATGGGGTAGATCCTGTTCAGTTTCGCGGCGTCCTTCGGCCATGCCCCGGACATCCGCCAACCGGTGATGATCGCCAGCGGAGCGGCAATGAACACAATAACGAAGTAGGAGAGCAGCTGCAGGGCGTTGTAATTGGCCCAGCCGGTCTCCGTGGGCCAGTTCAGCGAGGCGTACTGGATGAGCGTGGAAAGCGCGTTCGGGAGCACGTTCCAGTTGGTGGGCACGATCCGCATCCACTGTCCCGTCGCGAACAGCACCACAATGAAGATAACCCCGTTCAGCATCCACAGCGCGTCCAGGCTGAGGTGGAACCACAGATCAAGGCTGATCTTCTTTGGCGGATTCTTCGTCTTGATCAGGCCCTTGTTGTTCCTGGTCCAGTTCGCCTTTGGGCGTGCTGTGGTGCGGACCATCCAGCCCGAACGGATGATCAGCACCAGGAAGAACATATTGAGGAAGTGCTGCCAGCCCAGCCACGCCGGAAGTCCCACCGGAGCACCGGCGGGCAGTTCCGAATGCCCGGGATAGTCCGTGATGAAGGACGCGATGGCTGGCGTCGTTCGCAGCCACCTGGCCACGAGCACCAGGATCAGGAGCACCACCACCGCCGCGACGGCGATCAGTACGGGCTTGATCCACTTCCGCTGGGAAGCCGGAGCCGGTTTCGTCGATGTCGACATTGCAGATATTTCCTCTCAAAAAGCAACGGACGGCAGTTAGCGGCTGCGTTCTTTGATCGCCGCGATCAGCTGCGGCACCACGGTGAACACATCGCCCACCACGCCAAAGTCCGCAACGTCGAAGATCGGCGCGTCCGCATCAGTATTGACCGCCACGATCGTCTTAGCGGTCTGCATGCCGGCCCGGTGCTGGATGGCCCCGGAGATGCCCAGCGCGATGTACAGCTGCGGCGAAACCGAGACCCCGGTTTGGCCGACCTGGAAGTTCTGCGGAACGTATCCGGCGTCGACGGCGGCACGGGAGGCACCTACTGCCGCCCCCAGGGCGTCGGCGAGTTGCTCCACGAGCGCGAAGTTCTCCTTCGAACCCAGTCCGCGCCCGCCCGAAACCACGGTGGCGGCCCCGCGCAGGGCCGGGCGTCCGGCGTCCCCGGCAGTTTCGCTGATGCGCTCGATCACGGCGGCGCTGCCGGTCTGAACCTCCAAGGCCACGGTGGTGGCTTGCGGGGCCGCGGCCGCAGCGCGGTCCTCGATCGCGCCCTGGCGCACCGTCACGATCAGCGGCCCGCCCTCCACGGTGGATTCAACGGTGTACGAGCCGCCGAAAATCGAGTGCGTGGCAAGGATCCTCTCCCCCTCCGCGTAAAGGTCGACGGCGTCAACCAGCAGGCCCCACCCCGTGCGTACGGCCAGGCGGGCGGCGACTTCGCGGCTCTCCACGGAGTTTGCGACGAGGACCGCGGCCGGGGCGAATGCCGCCACGGCGGCGGCAAGGGCCTCCAGCCCGGGTGCCCCCAGCACCTTGCCGACCTGGTCGCTCTCGCCGATGTAGACCTGGTCCGCGCCCAGCGCTCCCAGCCGCTCGACCAGCGCGGCCCCGTTTCCGGGGGCCGTCGCCACCACGGCCACCGGGGTGCCGAGCTTCGCCGCGGCACCGAGCAACGCGGGGGCGGTGTTCCCGATCTCGCCCGAGCCCGACGTCTCAATGAGTACCAATACATTTGCCATGTCAGTTTCCTCTTCAGATCAGGCGGCCGGCGACAAGGAATTCGGCCAGCTCAACCGCCGCGCGGCCGTCGTCGACGACCTTCCTGCCGGCCGTGCGTGCGGGGCGTTCGGTGGCGGAGACAACAACGGAACGACCCCCGGCGTTCAGGGACGCGGCGTCGAGTCCCAGCTCAGCGAGAGACATCACCGACGAGGGCTTCTTCTTGGCCTTCATGATTCCCTTGAAGTTGGGGAAGCGGGCCTCGGCCACCCGCTCGGTAACGGAAACGACCGCCGGAAGCGGGGCGCGCAGGGACAGCGACCCGCCATCCACGCTACAGTCGCCGCTGACCGCAGCTTCCTGGACATCGATTGAATTCAGTGACGGCAACAGCGGCAACCGCAGATGCTCGGCCACCATGGCGGGCACCACGCCGCCCCGCCCGTCGGTCGACTCGTTGCCGGCCACCACCAGGTCGAATCCGATGTGCTTCAGCGCCGCGGCGAGCACCACCGAGGTCCGGTTCACGTCCGAGCCCGCCAACGCATCGTCAACAACGTGCACGGCCGAATCGGCGCCCATCGACAGCATCTTGCGCAAGGTCTTCGTCACGGTGTCCGGTCCCATGGACAGCACGACGACGTCGGCGTCCTTATGCGCGTCCTTGTACTGCAGGGCCACTTCGAGGGCACGTTCGCTGATCTCATCCGGCACGTTCTCCGCGGCCTTGCGGTCAAGGATGCCGGTGGCCACGTCGAGCCGCCTTTCCTCTTCGGTGTCCGGAACCTGCTTTACCAGTACGACGATTTTCATGGGCCAATCCTCCTGGTGCATTGACGTCCGCATTGACGTCGATAAAGAACGCTGGAACACCCCGGTGCGTTTCATTCGGGGTGCAAATGGGTTATTTATATAGTAAGCGGGTCACATCCACCCCGTTGACGGCGACAAGCCTCTGGTGCCCGATCCGTGGCCCTATGCTGGTGCCATGACGCAGACGTCGATCAGCTCCGCCGCAGCACTGGCCGAAATGCTGGCCTCCACGGGCTACCTCGCCGATGAAGGCCTGGCCACGATCGGCTACCTTGCTTTGTGCATGGAACGCCCGCTGCTGCTGGAGGGGGAACCCGGTACCGGCAAGACCTCCCTGGCCGAGGCCCTCGCGCAGGGCCTCGGGCTGCCGCTGATCCGGCTGCAGTGCTACGAGGGAATCGAAGCCACGCAGGCGCTGTACGACTGGGACTTCACCGCTCAAATTCTGCATCTGCGCAGCGTGGAGGCCGGCGGGGGCGCGGGGTTGAGCGTGGCCGAGCTGGAGCATTCGCTCTACGACAAGCGATTCCTGCTGGCGCGGCCGATCCTGAAGGCACTGCAGCAGAGTCCCGCCGTGCTGCTGATCGACGAAATCGACCGTGCCGACGACGAGTTCGAGGCATTCCTGTTGGAGGTGCTCTCCACCTACCAGGTCTCCATCCCCGAGTTCGGCACCGTCAGGGCGGACACCGCGCCGATTGTCGTTCTCACCTCCAACCGGACCCGTGACGTCCACGACGCACTCAAACGGCGATGCCTCTACCACTGGATCGACCACCCCGGTCTGGCCCGCGAGGTGGAGATCGTGCGCACCCGGCTGCCGGAGGTCCCCCCGCTGCTGGCGGAACAGGTGGTGCGCGTGGTCCAGCAGATCCGGGCTTCCGACGACGTACTCAAGCCTCCCGGCGTGGCCGAAACCCTGGACTGGGCCCGGGCCCTGCATCAGCTGGGCCGGCCCGAGCTGGATCTGGCCTCGGCCGCGGCGAGCATCGGCGCGCTTTGCAAGTACCGTGAAGACACCGAGCGGGTATCGGCCGCGCTGGCCCGGATGTTGGGCTGAGTCATGCCGGCGGCTGAACACAGGGTGGATCAGGGCGCCGTGGATCAGGGCGTCCCGGAGCACAGCGCCGAGGAGATCCTGCTGGCATTTGCCGCCGCGGTGCGGTCGGCCGGGGTGATGGTGACCGCGGACCGGGCGCGCAGCTTCGTCGATGCCGTGGGCAGGCTCGCCCTGGACCGGCGCGCCGGCGTTTTCTGGGCCGGCCGGGCAACGCTATGCGCCTCACCGGATGACCTGCCGACCTATCAGCGGACCTTCGAGGCCTGGTTTTCGGTGGAACATTCCCCGGCCAGCCGGGTCTCGCCGTCGGCATCGGCCGTCAGTGCGGCCTCTTTGGACGACGACGGCGGCCGGGAGGACGGGCCGAACCAACTCAGGGCGCTCGCCAGCCGCCGGGAGCGGCTCCGGCACCGGGACGTGGCGACGCTGGATGATGCCGAGCGTGCGCTGCTGCACCGGATGTTCGAGGAACTGCCGGTGCGGTTGCCGACCCGCCAGACCCGGCGCAAACGCCGGGCCCGGCACGGCGACGTCGACCGGGTGCGGACCCTGCGCGACCAGCTGCGCCGCGGCGGGGAACCGGGTCCGCTGCGCCGTGCCCGGGCGCCCCGCAAGCCACGCCGGGTCGTCTGGCTGATCGATGTTTCGGGCTCGATGGCGCCCTATGCGGACAGCCTGCTGCGGCTCGCCCACCGGGTGGTGGAGGCCGCCCCGCACCGGGTGGAGGTCTTCACCCTTGGCACCCGGCTGACCCGGGTCACCGGAGCTCTGCGCGTGCCGGACACCGAAAAAGCCCTCGCCCTCGCGGGTCGCGCCGTACCGGACTGGTCGGGGGGAACCCGGCTGGGTGAATCACTGCGGGCCTTCAACGACCGCTGGGGCCAGCGCGTGGTGGCCCGCGGCGCCGTCGTCGTCATTGCCAGCGACGGTTGGGAGCGCGGCGACCCCGCTCTGCTGGGACGCCAGACCGAACGGCTGCACCATCTGGCGAGGCGCATTGTCTGGTCCAACCCGCATCGGGGCAAAGCGGGGTATGAGCCCCTCCAGCGGGGAATTTCAGCGGTACTGCCGCACGTTGACTTCTTTATAGGGGGACACTCAATGCAAAGTTTCGAGGACCTGTTGGACGTGCTTGCCGATGCGTGAGGTTTTGGATGACCTGGTAGCCGCGATACGGGCCGGCCACACCGTGGGACTGGGCACCGTGGTGCGCACCTTCCGGTCCGCGCCGCGTCCGGCGGGGGCCGCAATGATGGTCGACGCCGACGGCCGCGCGGTCGGGTCGGTGTCCGGTGGCTGCGTCGAGGGTGCGCTCTACGAATTGGCCACGGAGGTTGCCCACGACGGTCGGCCGGTGCTGCAGCGGTACGGCATCAGCGACGGCGATGCATTCGAGGTCGGCCTGACCTGCGGCGGGATCCTGGACGTCTTCGTTGAACCGGTCTCGACCGCGACCTTCCCGCAGTTGCCACCGGTGGCCGACGACGTCGCCGCCGGCCGGCCGGTGGCCATGGTCACCGTGATCGAACACCCGGATCCGGCCTGGGTCGGCCGCCACCTGGTGGTCCGCCCGGACGGATTCAGCGGCTCCCTGGGCAGCGACCGCGCCGACCACGCGGTCTGTGACGATGTGCAGGGCCTGCTGGCCGCCGGCCGCAATTCCACCCTTAGCTACGGACCGGATGGGCAGCGGCGAGGCGAGGGGATGCGCGTGTTCGCCGTCAGTTTTGCCCCCCAGCCGCGGATGCTGGTATTCGGCGCAATCGATTTTGCCGCGGCCGTCGCCAAGCAGGGCAGCTTTCTCGGCTACCGGGTCACGGTCTGCGACGCCCGTCCGGTCTTCGCAACGGCCGCGCGTTTCCCTCAGGCGGACGAGGTGGTGGTGGAATGGCCGCACCGCTACCTGCAGGGCCAGATCGGCGCCGGCGCGGTGGATGAGCGCACGGTGATCTGCGTGCTCACCCATGATCCGAAATTCGACGTGCCGCTGCTTGAGGTGGCGCTGCGCCACAACGTGGCCTATGTGGGGGCGATGGGATCCCGGCGCACCCACCACGACCGGCTGGAACGGCTGCGCGAGGCCGGCCTGACCGAGGCCGACTTGTCCAAACTTTCCAGCCCCATCGGTCTGGACCTGGGATCCCGGACGCCCGAGGAGACAGCCGTCTCGATCGCCGCCGAAATCATTGCGCTGCACTGGGGCGGGCAAGGTGCACGACTGAGCCGCATGGAAGCGCGGATCCACCACGAGCCCATGGCCGACGCCGACCATGCGGAGGCCGCGTACGAACTTGGGAATCCCTAGCCCACAACCCCTCGGCTTGATGTAACGTGTGACACATCAAGACTGGAAGCCGGGCAGCCGTGCCCGTCCTCCCAGCGAGAGGAGATCTCAATGGCGAGTTCCAAAATGATCACCGTCGAAGTCGACAATGTGAGCTATACCGACGACGTCGAGCCGCGGCTGCTGCTGGTTCAGTACCTGCGCGAACGGCTCGGTAAAACCGGCACACTGATTGGCTGCGACACCACCAACTGCGGCGCCTGCACCGTCCATCTGGACGGCGTCAGCGTGAAGTCCTGCACCATGTTCGCGGTCCAGGCCGATGGCCACCGGGTCACCACCATCGAAGGCTTGGCACGGGACGGGAAACTCGCCCCGCTGCAGCAGGCCTTCCACCAGTGCCACGCGCTGCAATGCGGCTTCTGCACCCCGGGCATGATCATGCAGTCGGCGTCGCTGCTGGATGAGAACCCGCACCCCTCCGAACAGGAAATCCGGGACGGCCTGGAGGGCAACCTTTGCCGGTGCACGGGCTACCAGAACATTGTTGCCGCGGTCAAGGCCGTAGCGGAGGGCACTGTTTCCATGGAAAACCCAGCGTCCACGGAAAGCCCAGCGTCCACGGAAAGCCCAGTGTCCTCGGACAGCGACGAAACCGAAACGGCAGGTGTGGCATGACCACCGCAGAAGTGGGCAGGGCCCGCCTCCGCAAGGAGGATGCCCATCTGATCACCGGGCGCTCCAGGTACACCGACAACATCACGCTGCCCGGCATGCTCCATCTGGCCATGGTCCGCAGTCCGTTCGCCCACGCGAAGATCACCTCGGTCGACACCGCCGCCGCGAAATCCTCCCCCGGCGTCGTTGCGGTGCTCACCGGCACCGACGTGGCCGCCGAGCAAGGCAGCCTGCCCAACGCCTGGCCGATCACGCCCGACCAAAAGGCCCCAGCGCACCCGGCGATCGCCGTGCATGAGGTTGCGTTCGCCGGCGAGGTGGTGGCCTGCATCATCGCCCGCACCGCCGCCGCCGCCCGCGACGCCGTCGAGCTCGTCGACGTCAGCTACGACGAGCTGCCCGTCATTCTGGACCTGGAGGAGGCGGCGAAGGACCAGGTGCTGGCCCATCCGGGCCTGGGCACCAACAAATCGGCCACATGGGTCTTTGACTCCGGCGAGGCCGGCACCGGCAAACCGATCCGCGAGGCGCTGGAGGGGGCCGAGGTCCTCATCGAGCGTACGTTCTACCAGCAGCGCCTCATCCCGGCCTTCATGGAACCCCGCTCGACCGTAGTGGACCCCACCGGCGAACAGATCACGGTGTGGTCCGCCACCCAGATACCGCACATTCTGCGGCTGATGCTGGCGCTGACCCTGGCGATCCCGGAAAGCAAGGTGCGGGTGATCGCTCCCGACGTTGGCGGCGGCTTCGGCGGTAAATTGCAGGTGACCCCGGAAGAGGCCATAACCGTGCTGGCGGCCCGGCATACCGGCAAGCCGTGCAAATACACCGAGACGCGCAGCGAATCCTTGATGGCCGCCCACCACGGCCGGGCCCAGGTGCAGCGGCTGAAGCTCTCCGCCACCAAGGAGGGGATCGTCACCGGACTGGATGTTAACCTGCTGGCGGACATGGGAGCCTATCTGGGCCTGGTCACCTCCGGCATCCCGATTCTGGGCGCTTTCATGTACAACTCCATCTACAAGTTCCCGGCCTACCGGTTCGAATGCACGAATCTGTTCACCAATAAGGCCTGGACCGACGCATACCGCGGTGCCGGACGTCCGGAAGCCACCTTTGCGATCGAGCGGATGATGGACGAACTCGCCGCCGAACTGGGCATGGACCCGCTTCAGGTCCGGGAAAAGAACTGGATCAAGCACGAGGAATTCCCGTTCAGCACCGTAGCCGGGCTGGAATACGACAGCGGCAATTATGAGGCGGCCACCGCGAAGGCGCTGGAACTCTTCGACTACGATGCGCTCCGTGCCGAGCAGCTGCGACGCCGCGACGCCAACGACCCCATACAGCTTGGCATCGGCATTTCCACCTTCACCGAGATGTGCGGCCTGGCCCCGTCCCGGGTGCTCGGTGCGCTCAGTTACGCCGCCGGAGGCTGGGAGCACGCCCAGGTGCGAGTGCTCCCCACCGGTAACATCGAGGTGGTCACCGGGTCCTCCTCCCACGGCCAGGGCCACGAAACCGCCTGGAGCCAGCTCGTGGCGGACAAGCTCGGCGTGCCGTTCGAGAACGTCGAAGTGCTGCACGGCGACACGCAGATCTCCCAACGGGGCCTGGACACCTACGGATCCAGGTCGCTGACGGTCGGCGGCATGGCGGTGCTCGCCGCTGCGGACAAGGTGATCGAGAAGGCCAAGGTGGTGGCCGCCCACCTGATGGAGGCCAGCGAAGAGGACATCGAGTTCGCCGACGGCAGGTTCAGCGTGAAAGGCACCGACCAGTCGACGGCGCTGGGTGAAATCGCGTTCGCCACCTTTTCGGCACACAACCTGCCGGACGGCTTCGAGCCAAACCTGGATTCCGACGCGACCTTCGACCCGCAGAATTTCTCCTTCCCGCACGGCACCCATCTGGCGGCGATCGAGGTCGACACCGAGACGGGGCGGGTCACGATCCGCAAGTACGTCTGCGTGGACGACGTCGGGGTTGTGGTAAATCCGCTGATTGTGGAGGGCCAGGTGCACGGAGGCCTGGCACAGGGTATCGCGCAGGCACTCTATGAAGAGGCTGTGCACGACGATGCCGGCACCCTGGTCACCGGCTCGTTCGTGGACTACCTGGTTCCCGGCGCCCCCGACCTGCCGCACTACACCACGGCACGCACCGAGACGCCCTCGACCACCAACCAGTTGGGGGCCAAGGGGGTCGGCGAGGCGGGTACCATCGCCTCGACGCCCGCCATCGTCAACGGCGTGCTGGACGCGGTGCGGCATCTGGGTGTGACGGACATCAGGATGCCCTGTTCGCCGTCCCGCGTGTGGGCCGCCCTTGAAGAAGCCAAGATGACCGGAGGGGCCCGATGATTCCGAGCGCATTCGACTACGCCGCACCCACTACCGTGGCGGAGGCCCTGAGCCTGCTGGCCCTGGCCGGCGACTCGGGGAAACTGCTGGCCGGCGGGCAAAGCCTGATCCCGGTGATGAAGCTGCGGCTGGCCGATCCGCAGATGGTGATTGACCTGGGCCGGATTGACGGGCTGGTCGGGGTGCGGGAGGACGGGGACGCCCTGCTGATCGGGGCCATGACGCCGCACCACCAGGTGGTCACCGACCCGCTGGTGGCAAGCTATGTGCCTTTGCTGGCAATGGCCGCGGCAACGGTGGCGGATCCGCAGGTCCGCCACCGCGGCACGTTCGGGGGCGCCCTGGCGCACGCCGACCCGGCAGGCGACCTGCCGGCGCCGGTGCTGGCCGCCGAGGCGACGTTCATCCTGGCCGGTCCCGGCGGGGAACGCCGGGTGGCCGCCGCGGAATTCTTTCAGGGCTACTTCACCACCGCAATCGCCGAGGACGAGATTCTGACCCA
Organism: Actinomycetota bacterium; assembly: GCA_030946705.1. Classification (GTDB taxonomy): domain Bacteria; phylum Actinomycetota; class Actinomycetes; order Actinomycetales; family Micrococcaceae; genus Arthrobacter_M. Next base: position 37,938 of record JALYYI010000187.1, read on the forward strand.
TGTGCGGGTGCCGAAGTACACCGGCTGGGGCGCGCACTACGAGAAGTTCACCCGGGTGGCCCAGCAGTGGTCCATCGTCGCGGTCGCCGCAATGGTCCGGGTGGAGGCCGGCATCATCGCCGAGGCCCGGATCGGGCTGACCAATATGGCCAGCACTCCGGTGCGGGCCACAGCGGTCGAGCAGGCGCTGGCGGGGGTTCCGCTGACCCGGGACGCGATCGCGGCCGCCAGCGCGCACGCCGCCGAGGGCACCGACCCGGCCAGCGATCTCAACGGCGACGCCGCCTACCGGCGCCATCTGGCCGAGGTTCTGACCCGGCGGGCGGTCGCCGCGGCCGCCGGACTCTAGCGGAATCCGGCGGGAGGAAGACATGGAACTCAAACATCACTTCGTGGTCCCCGGTTCGCTCGAGGACAGCTGGCATTCCTTCAACCAATTGGAAGATATCGCGCCCTGTTTTCCGGGAGCCGTTCTCACCTCCGTGACCGGCGACCAGTTCACCGGAACGGTCAAGGTCAAGCTCGGACCTATCGCCATGATGTATACCGGCACCGGTGAATTCCTTGAACGCAACGAGAATTCGCACACCGTGGTCATTTCCGCGGCCGGCAAGGACAAGCGCGGCAACGGCACGGCAGGTGCCACGGTGACAGCGGTGCTGACGCGCGACGGCGACGGTACCGCCGTGGACGTGACCACCGATATGAACGTCACCGGCAAGCCGGCCCAATTCGGCCGGGGTGTTATCCAGGACATC
>JALYYI010000062.1 GCA_030946705.1 Actinomycetota bacterium
TCCGCCCGCTCCAGCAGCCCGGCCTTGCCCATCCCGGACGCCGAGCCGGTGAAATCGAGGGTGAAGGCCTCCAGCGCCGCAACGGCATCCGCCAGCACGGCGGCGCCTTCACTGGCGGCGCCTTCACTGCTGCGGAGCTCCACGGATTCCATACCAGCGACGCTACCGGGCCACCGCCGGCAACAGCAGAGCCGGCACTCCCCATGTGCGGACCGCAGCAACCCCACCCCACTGTGGAGGACAAGTGCCGGCGTCGTGCGCCGCCGCCGTTCTCGGCGCGCAACTGCCGTCGTCCCCACAGGCCTTGCCGAGGCACTTCGGCGGGACCAGACTGATGTCTGGAGGACGAATATGGAGCCAATAACTGTCGATGACCGGCCGATGGCAATCAGCGAGCTGCTGGCCGTCGTTGACGGCGCGCACGTTGTGATCGGGGAGGCGGCCCGGGCGCGGATTGCCGCGAGTCGGGCGCTCGTGGAGGAGGCGTTGGCGTCGGGTGATCCGGTCTACGGCCTCAACACTCGGGTGGGCCACGGCAAGGACACCAGAGTTCCTCCCGAGGAACTGGAACGGCAGCAGAGGTTCCTGGTGGCAAGTCACGGAGGAGCATTCGGACCTCCGCTCGCAAAGAGGATTGTCCGGGCTGCGATGGTGGTCCGGGTTAACGGCATGGCGAGGGGCGGGTCTGGGGCCAGCCTCGCCGCGGTGGAAACCTTGGTGTCCATGGTTAATGCGGGAGTGCATCCGGTCCTCCCCGGGACGGGATCCGTCGGAGCAGCGGACATCGGCCCGATGGCCGGCATCGCCCAGGTGGCGATCGGTACCGGCAAGGCAGAATACCGGGGCGAGGTCCTCCCTGGCGGAGAGGCACTGCGCCGAGCCGGGATTGCGCCGCTCCGGCTCGAAGGCAAGGACGGCCTCGCGCTTATCTCCTCCAACGGGGTCTCGATCGGCAACGGCGCACTCGTGCTGTCCCGCGCAACCCGGACGGCGGACGCTGCGGATGAAGCCGCCGCCTTGTCCATCGAATCAACCCGCGGCAATCCGTCCATCTGTTCGGCCGCAGCGGCCAGGGCCAAGCCGTATCCCGGGCAGATCGCCGCCGCCGCCCACATGATGGAGATGCTTCAGGGCAGTCAGCTTCTGGACGCGGGGGAACCCCGTTCGGTCCAGGACGCGCTCTCCTTCCGGGTGGTTCCCCAGGTGCATGGTGCCCTGCGGGAGTTCATGGCGACGGCCCGGAACGCGGTGGAAGTGGAGCTGAATTCCGCCAGCGACAACCCGCTGGTCGACGTCGAATCCGGGACGGTGTTCAGCAACGGCAACTTTCACCCGATGGTCTTGGCCATTGCCTTCGATGCGTTACGCGTGGCCGCGGTCCACGTGGGCCAGCTGAGCGAACGCCGGATGAGCCATTTGTGGGACGCCATCATGGATTCAATGAAACAGGGGCCCCCGCCCCGACCGAGCGGGCCCGCCGCCATGGCGGGGATTCAGCTCCGGTATGCCGCATCGGCGTGTTTCACTGCCCTCAAGCTCCTGGCCGCCCCCGCGACCCTGGACTCCACCAATCTGGACATCGGCGTCGAGGACCATGCGACGGGTGCCGTGTTGAGTGTCAGTAAGACCGATGAAGCCCTTGGACTCCTTGAGGACCTGCTCGCCATTGAAGTCCTGATGGCCGCTGACCTGCTGAGCCTGTCTCCCCCTGCCACCCTGGGCGCTGGAACCGCACAAGCTCTCCGGCTGGCAGTTCAGGCGGCCGCGGAGGCGGAATCTGCTGCGGAAGTGCACCAGCGCCTGCGGGGCCGGTTTCCGCAACGGTGGATTCAGCCCGGTCCGGCGATGGGTCAATGACCCGCCAATAAACCGCAGTGACCCGGCGCCGTACCGGAAGCCGGCGACGACGTCCGCCGCCGCACCCGCGGAAGCCTCCGCCGTCGTCGTCCGCCTAAACCCGCACCAGCCCCGCGGCCTCCGCCAGCAGCTCCACCGACCGCAGCCGGGCCGCGACCCCCTGGCTCTGGTGCGCCACGATCAGCTCGTCCGCGTCGGCGTGCCTGGCAAACTCCTCCACATACTCAATAACCATCTCCGGCGTCCCCACGGCCGAGTACTTGACCATCTGCGCCATGTGCTGGCCCTGCGGGGACTCGAGGATCAGGTCCGCCTCCTCATCGGTGAAGATTTTGCCGCCGCCCAGGAACAGGGAAACGCGGGCGCGCTTGGTGGCCTGGAACATCGCCTGCGCCTCGGCGGCCGTGTCCGCGGCGACAACGTTCACGCCGGCCATCACATACGGCTCGGCCAGCTGCGCCGAGGGCTGGAATTCCCGCCGGTAGGTGGCCACCGCATCCTGCAGGGCGTTGGGCGCAAAGTGCGAGGCGAACGCGTACGGCAGGCCCAACGCGGCGGCCAGCTTGGCGCCGAAAAGGGACGATCCCAGGATGTACAGCGGCACGCTGGTGCCCTTGCCCGGGGTGGCCTCCACACCCGGGATCCGGGTGGGGCCGGTCAGGTAGCCCTGCAGCTCCAGCACATCCTGCGGGAAGCTGTCCGCGGACATCGGGTCCCGGCGCAGCGCACGCAGCGTGTTCTGGTCGCTGCCCGGCGCCCGTCCCAGGCCAAGATCGATCCGCCCGGGGTGCAGAGTCTCCAGCGTGCCGAACTGCTCGGCGATGGTCAGCGGCGAATGGTTGGGCAGCATCACCCCGCCCGCGCCAAGCCGGATGCTGGAGGTGTTCGCGGCGACGTGCGCAATCAGGACGCTGGTGGCCGAGGATGCGATCGAGGACATGTTGTGGTGTTCGGCGTACCAGATCCGGCGGTAGCCCAGCTGCTCCGCACGCTGCGCCATGGCCACACTGCCGGCAAAGCTCTCCGCCGCCGTCTGCCCCCTGCCGATGGTCGCCAGGTCAAGGATGGAGAGGGGTACAGTCACGGTTGGGCCGGCCTTTCAGAGTGGAATGCGCCGCGCGGTCCGAGCCGCGGCGTTCAGCGGCCCGGTTGGTTGCCCGGGCACACTTTGGACAACGACGGCGGCCCCCGGGTTATTTCTGCCCGGCACCCCGGGTGCCGGGCACGTTTCTTACCCGGCCCGCCTCCTACTAGAACCCGACGGCCATCCGGATTCCCAGCGCGAACATGACCAGGGAGATCAGCCCGTCCAGCATCCGCCAGGACGAGGCCCGGGCAAAGAACGGCCGCAGCAGCCGGGCCCCGAACCCCAGGGCG
>JALYYI010000232.1 GCA_030946705.1 Actinomycetota bacterium
GGCTGCCTGAGACTACCCATTTCACCGCCACTGGTCCTCCCGGCCACCGCAGCCAGTCCAGGTAGTCCATGCACGACTCGTCGTCGGGAAACCACGCCCTCAACTCCGCATACGACCCGGGAGAATACACACCACGAGACGGCGCAGCACGGATCCTAGCCCGGAGGTGGCAGTGAAATGGATAGCCCGTTTAGTGAAATATCTGACTAAGGTTCTGCCCGGCTGGGTGGGGTTGACGAGCCCGCACCCCGGGGCGCATGGGAACCACAGTGGTGCTGGTGCTGGATCGGTGGTACATGCCAGCAGCGGGCCCCGGACGGCAGTTACGGCAGGTGGCGGTTGATCCAGCGCAGCGCAGGACCAATGAAAGGGCGTTGGTGCCATTGGCGTTGCAAAATTGATTCCCTGCAGCGGCGGAATACCTGCGTATTCCACCGTGAAAGCGCACCCCGGTCCGCGGCCATCCGCTCCCGGGCCCTTCTTCGTAGAAAGATGGTGCAGTTCAGGCACACGCCTGCTTCCGGTCGGGTCCCCAGCCGGATGATTGCCGCTTCGGGATACATTGCCCCACAGCACCAACACATCTTCTGCTCAGCCTCGCTGCCGGGAACCGTCGTCGTCATGGGAACATCATCCCACGAGGTGTGCCTGATCCGTCAGCCCGGTGACGGCCCGGATGGGCACGTCGTCGAGCCTGCGGAACGCGAGCCCCAGCCGGTGTACGGCATCGTGGACGGTTTCTTCCACTCACAGACTCCGCCTCCGGCACATCCCCCTCATGGCCGAGGATCCGTCCGGATTCCACCTCGGGCACATCCCCAGGATGAGCCGGTCGGTGCCGCGGATCGTGGTGGCCTCCGTCTTCACGATCACGTCGGTCAGCTGCTGGAGGTCAGTGCCGGACCTCCTCCCAGCTCTTGGTCCCGGGGCTCGTGTAGGCGAGCGCTTTCATGATGTTTTTTCCGTGTTGGTGACGGTCAGGGCCGGAACCGGCACGTGCTTGGGATAGTGGTCGAGAAACGCGAACGCGCCGATTTTGATCTGGTCTTCGATCAGGAACCAGATCAGCGACCAGCCCCAGACCACCCCGACCAGGGCCCAAGGGATCGGGGTCATCAGGAATCGGGTGACGACGATGATGGTGGCGATAACCTGTGCTCCGATCACAGCGCCGAGAAGGAGTTTCGCGGGCGCGGGGCGGGACCAGAATCGGCGGCGAGTGCGGGCGACGAACACGGTCAGGTGTCCGGACACGGACAGTTTCAGGAAGATCATGGTCTGGATGATCAGCAGCCCGTGCGGGGTGTTCAGGCCAAGGAAGACGATGGCGAGGATCAGCAGGCCGAAGGTTTCGATCACGCCCATCACGCCGAGGCTGGTGGCGATGGTCAGGACCTGGCGCATGTCCCATTTCACGGGCTTCCGGGAGCCGTGGGCGTGGTCGTAGGCGATAAACAGCAGGGCGCCGTCGTTGAGGAGTGCGAGGATGACGATCATGATCGCTGTCACCGGTCGGAAGTTCAGGGCGACGACGCTAATGGTCACCAGCAGCAGCACCCGGATGGTCTCGGCGATGCGGTAGGTGGTGTAGCTGGTCATCCGGGCGAACATTTCCCGCGCCAGACGGATCGCCCGGACGATCACCGACAGGCCTGGCGCCAAGAGTACGAAATCGGCGGAGGCGCGGGCGGCGTCGGTGGCGCCGGAGACGGCGATGCCGGCGTCGGCCTGTTTCAGTGCGGGTGCGTCGTTGACCCCGTCGCCGGTCATTCCGACGATGTGCCCGCGGGACTGCAGGGCTTTAACGATCAGGTATTTGTGCTCCGGGAACACTTGGGCGAACCCGTCTGCGTGCTCGACCAGGTCCGCGACCGCGGAGGGGTTACCTGCGGCGGGTGGGATGTGCCTGCCTTTGGGGGCCGGTGTTGTGGTGGTGGCGGTGTTGGCGGTCTCGAGTTCGTTGGCATCGATCAGGTTGCTACCGATGCCGACTTGGGAGGCGATCTGTTTGCCGATGGCCAGGGCGTCGCCGGTGACCATTTTCACCTGCACGCCTAACTGGATCGCGTCGGCGATCGTGGAGGCGGAGTCCCCGCGGGGCGGGTCGGCTAGGGGCAGCACACCCAACAGCCGCCAATTGTTCCCGTCCTGGCTCTCGGCGACTCCGAGGGCGCGGTCACCGCGCTTAGCGAAGCCGGCGATGGTGTCCTGGTAGTCGCTCACCGTGTCGGGGTTCTCGTGGGTACACAAGGTGCGGATGACCTGGGGGGCGCCTTTGGTGTAAAAATGGCTGCCGCCGTCGGGGCGGGTGGTGTCGGCTTGGGTGCGTTTTGTCGTCGGGTCGAACGCGGTGAACGCGGTGAGGGTGTACCCCTGGATCAGGTGCTGGTCGGTCAGCCAGGCGCGAACGGCAAGGTCGATGGCGTCTTTGCTGTCCGGGCTGGAGGCCAGCACAGCGGCTCGGATCAGCTCCTGCTCGGTGACGCCGGGTGCGGCCCACGGGTCGCCGACTTGGACCCGATTCTGGGTAAGTGTGCCGGTCTTGTCGGAGCAGAGGACATCGATGCCGCCGAGTTCCTCTACGGCCGGCAGATGGCTGACCACGGCTTTCTGGGTGGCCAATTTGCGGGCGCCGACGGCCATGGTCACGGACAGCACCGCGGGCATGGCCACCGGAACGGAAGCGATGACCACGACAAGCCCGAAGTCGACCGCGTCTACCCAGGAATCGCCGTGCAGCAGCGAGGAAGCGGTGGTGACCGCGATGAGGATCAGGGCCGCGTAGATCAGGATCGTCCCGATCCTCAGCACGGCCTTCTGGAAGTGGCTGACCGTCCCTGCGGACTGGACCAGGGCAGTGGTCTTGCCGAAAAAACTGTTGTCGCCGGTCGCGTAGACCATGGCGTTGGCCTGACCGCGGGCGAGAACCGATCCCGAGTAGACCTGGTCCCCGGTGCTGCGGGAGACCGGTAGGGACTCGCCGGTCAGCGCGGACTGGTCTACAGAGACTTTGCCGTCGTCGAGGATCCGCGCGTCGGCCGGGACGATATCGCCCAGGGCCACGTGAATCAGGTCCCCTGTCACCAGGCCGGCCACCGGCACGTCCACCCAGTCACGGTCCCGGCGCACGTGCGCGGTGGTGGCCAGGGACTTCTTCAACGCGGCGATGGTGTCGGAGGCTTGGTGTTCCTCGTAGAAGCCGACGAATCCGTTCATCAACAGCAGCACGGCGATGATGATCGCGTCGGGCCAATGCTGAAGGATCAGCGACAGCACGAGTGCGACCTCGATCAGCCATGGGATGGGCGCCCAGAAATAGCTCAGGAACATCAAAAGCGGATGTTTCTTCGTCTCCTGGATCGCGTTCGGGCCGTTCGATGCCAGACGCCGGGCGGCCTCTTCACTGCTGAGCCCGTCCGGACCGCTGCCCAGGCTCGCCGCCAACTGGTTCAACGGAAGCGCGCTCGGATCTGACGTGGTGCTGCTGCTCTGGGTCATGGTCAGTTGTCGTTGCCTGTGTCGTCGAATCCTGTGGCTGCCGGGTCGTCGGCGTTCGGGGTCGCCCCGTCCCATCGCCAGTCGGCGACGTCAGGGATGTCTTCGCCGTGGGCGCGGGTGTAGGCGCGGGCGGCCAGGCGGGCATCCTGCATGTCCTGCCGGAGGGTCGCGTAGCGGGCGCCGAGCCCGGGAACCCGGTCGAGGACGTCAATGACCAGCCGGTACCGGTCGAGGTCGTTGAGCATGACCATGTCGAACGGGGTGGTGGTGGTGCCTTCTTCCTTGTATCCGCGCACATGCAGCATGCAGTGTCCGTGCCGGCGGTAGGTGAGGCGGTGAATCAGCCAGGGGTAGCCGTGGTAGGCGAAGATCACAGGTTTGTCGGTGGTGAAGATCGCGTCGTATTCGGTGTCGGACAGGCCGTGCGGGTGCTCGCCTTCGGACTGCAGGCGCATCAGGTCCACCACGTTCACCACCCGCACCTTCAACGAGGCGATCCGTTGGCGCAGGATCATCGCCGCGGCGAGGACTTCCAGGGTCGGCGCGTCTCCGGCGCAGGCCAGGACCACGTCGGGCTCCTGCCCACCCTGCTCTGTCCCGGCCCACTCGAGTATGCCGAGACCCCGGGTGCAGTGCGCGATCGCCTGATCCATCGTGAGCCAATCGAACTCGGGCTGTTTGCCGGCGACCACCACGTTCACGTAGTCCACCGAGCGCAGGCAGTGATCGAAGGTCGACAACAGGGTGTTCGCGTCGAACGGCAGATACACACGGACGATGTCGGCCTTCTTGTTCACGACGTGGTCGATGAACCCGGGATCCTGGTGGGAGTTGCCGTTATGGTCCTGCCGCCACACATGCGAGCTCAGCAAGTAGTTCAGCGAGGACACCGGCCGCCGCCAGGGGATCCGTTTGGCGGATTCGAGCCACTTGGCGTGCTGGTTGAACATGGAGTCAACGATGTGGATGAACGCTTCGTACGAGTTGATGATGCCGTGGCGGCCGGTGAGGAGGTAACCCTCGAGCCATCCCTCGCACTGGTGTTCGCTGAGCATCTCCATCACACGGCCGGCGCGTGCGAGATGGTTGTCGAGCTCGTCGATAGGCCAGAGCTCGGCGTTCCACTGCTTGTCGGTGGCCTCGAACACATCCTGGAGCCGGTTGGAGGCGGTCTCGTCTGGCCCGAAGATACGGAAGTTGTTCGGGTTGTCCCGGATCACATCCCGTAGCCAGCGGCCGAGCACCTCGGTCGCCTCGTTCACGGAGCCACCGGGCGTGGGAACGCTGACGGCGTAGCCGCGGAAGTCCGGCAGGCGTAGCTCTTGGCGCAGCAGCCCGCCGTTGGCGACCGGGTTCGCGCTCATCCGCGCCTCGCCCTCAGGTGCCAGCGCGGTCGCCAGGGCGACGGGCGCGCCGGCATCGTCAAAGAGCTCCTCCGGCCGGTAGGAGCGCAACCAGGATTCGAGCACCTGCAGGTGCTCATCCGTGTCACGTGCGTTGGTCAGCGGGACCTGGTGGGCGCGCCAGTTGTTTTCCGCCGGATGCCCGTCGATCTCTTTCGGGCAGGTCCAGCCTTTGGGGGAGCGGAGGATGATCATCGGCCACGCCGGACGCCCGGTGAGCCGCCCGGCTGCCGCGTCGGCCTTGATCTGCGCAATCTGATCCAGCACCCGGTCCAGCGTGCCCGCGAACCGTTTGTGGACCTCGATCGGGTCCTCCCCGTCGAAACCGCCCGCTACGAGGTAGGGCATGTGGCCGTAGCCGCGCATCAAATTGAGCAGCTCTTCTTCGGGTATCCGTGCCAGGACGGCCGGATTGGCGATCTTGTACCCGTTGAGGTGCAGGATCGGCAACACCACCCCGTCCTGGGACGGGTTCAGGAACTTGTTCGAATGCCACGCGGTCGCCAGGGGTCCCGTCTCGGCCTCGCCGTCGCCGATCACACACGCCACCAGCAGGTCAGGGTTGTCAAACGCGGCGCCGTAGGCGTGGGCGAGCGAGTAACCCAACTCCCCACCCTCGTGGATGGAACCAGGCGTATCCGGAGCCACATGGGAGGGGATGCCGCCGGGGAAGGAGAACTGCCGGAACAGGCGCCGCAGACCGTTTTCGGACCGGTCGATATCGTTGTACACCTCACTGTAGGTGCCGTCCAGGTAGGCGTTGGCGACCATGCCGGGGCCGCCGTGACCGGGCCCGGTCACATAGATTGTGTTCAGGGCACGGTCCCGGATGACCCGGTTCAGGTGCGCATAGATGAAGTTGAGTCCGGGCGTGGTGCCCCAGTGACCGAGCAGACGCGGCTTGATGTCCGCACGCGTCAGTCGGCGTCGCAGCAGCGGGTTGTCCAACAGGTAGATCTGACCCAACGAGAGATAGTTCGCCGCGCGCCACCAGGTGTTCAGCTCGCCAAGCGTGTCATCGGCAAGGTCGCCGGGCTCGCCGAGAGACCAGGGGGACGGTATGCCGCTTATCTCATTCATGCAACGTGCTCCTTCAGACCTGATCGGATGACGTGCCTAGTTAAGCAGCTCTTCAGGCGGCTGGGCAGGGTCGAAAGTCCCCGTTCCCTGGCCGGCAGCACAGTGCGGGGCAGCAATGGGGCTTTGGCACACAGAATCCTCATCCCACCGACACCGCCGGAGCAGATCATCGTCGGAGTCGATGGTTCCGACTCCTCGATCAGTGCCCTGGGGAGGCGAACCGGTGAGCACAGGCCCTGCATGTGGAGCTCGTAGCCGTGGCAACACCCACCGTAAGAGTGTTCCTTGGTGTTTCAAACTTTGACGCTGATCTTGAGTTTTAGACCTTGGTCTTGAATACGTCCTGAGTCCGACGGGGGGCGACCGAGGCGGATCTGCCAGCCGCACCGACCGCCGAAGCTCCGGCACCAACGCCGGCCCCGGAGCCGGGGGAACATTGGTTTGGGGCCGCCGAGGCTGGGCGCCCTTACCAGGAAACGGCTGCCCGTGCTGGCCACCCTGGTTGCCAGCGTCAACCAACGCCTGCTGTTCCAGCGCGGTACCCGGCGATCCCCTGCGGTTCACACCGCATGATTTCCGGCGGATCTTCCAGCCGTAGCCGCGGAATTCAGTTCTGAGATTTCTGGTGCCCGTCACATGGGGCATATTCGTCGTCGCTGACGTGGTCTGCCCATTCGGTGTCGGATCCTACCCGGCCCTCGTCGAGGGATTCCCACATGGCCAGGTGTGACATGAAATGGTCGGGTGCGGCGCCGTGCCAGTGCCATTCTCCCGGGGACGTGTAGACGGTATCGCCGGGCCGCATCTCAATGACCTCCCCGCCGCGCGACTGGACGAGTCCGCGGCCCTCGGTGACGTGCAGGGTCTGGCCGTTGGCGTGGCGGTCCACGCGGTGCGGGCCCCTGGTGCGAAGCGGACGATGTTGACGCGGAGGCGCGACGGCGACTGGCCCAGCGCGATGACGTCGAAGTGAACCTCACCGGTGAACATTTCCGCCGGTCCCTAGTTTAAGGTACCGGCGGGGGAGGACTCAGCACTGCTGTCGTCCCTTCTGACCCTCTCGGACGTCCTCGGCACCGGTTACCACGCCGCCAGGCAGGCCAACGTGATGAGTGGCGACCCGGCGGCGGTGGTCGGGGACGGCGCGGTAGGGCCGATGGCCGTGCTCTCAGCCAAGCGGCTGGGCGCGGAACGGATCATCCTGATGGGAGGGCACCAGGACCGCACCGACCTGGGCGTCGAGTTCGGCGTCACCGACGTCGTCGCCGAGCGCGGCGAGGAAGGCATCGCCAAAGCCCGTGACCCAACCGGCGGGCCCCGCACCCGTGCGCGCCTGCATCGAGGAACTGCTCCCTGACGTGCTCGACGGCACCGTCGCGCCCGGTAAGGTCTTCGATCGCACCGTCAGCTGCTCCTCGGCGCCCGGGCCGGGGATCTGCAGGGCCGGCGTCGTATCTTCATTATCGGGCTCAGCTACGCCCGGAATCGGTGCCAGCCGCGGGCTGGTCATCGGCGGCCCCCGTTGGATCTCCTGGCGGGCCGGGCCACGGGACGCTTCGATCTCGCCGGCGCGATCAGCGCCATGCTCGGCAGCGGAGCCCCGGTCTTTGGATTCATCAGCTCAGCCGGCGCCGATTGGGACTCGCCCAAAACCATCGTCCCGCTCGCCGTCGCCGTCATCCTGCTGGCGCTGTTTGTCGTGGGCAGCATCCCCTGGAGCCCCCTCGACGCCGGCCTGAACAACGTTCCCATGGCGCCAATCGCGTTGGCATGGGTGCTCCGGAATCCCGTCGTGGACTCCGTGCTCTCCGGCGCAACGAAGCCCCACCACCTCACGGATGCCGTCGCCGCCCTCGATATCGAGCTCTCCGTCGACGAGGTGCATGCGCTCGAAGGGCCGTACGTGCCGCGCGCGCCCACCTACTTCGCATGAACAGCGACAACCATCAGGACTCGGTGCTCTCGGCCGCCGCCGGTGTCATCCGTAGGGCCAGCATCCCGCCTTCGAGGAGCCGCTGCTCGAGGATCGGCAGCGTGTGCTGGGTTCCGTCCTCCGACAGCGTCTTCCTGCCGTGCCCGCGCACGATGGGCGAGACCAGCAGCACGTCGGACCGCAGCTGGGGCTCCTCGGCGACGTTGTCCAGAGTGGTAAAAGCGGTGACGGTGAGCCTGCCCATGAGGATCCCCTTCGGTAGGCGGCGATTCAGTCGCGGAGCGATGCTTCACAGGATTCGACTGTGCACCTCTCGAAATTATGTGCCGTCTGCACGAACTTGGACACCTCGGGACTACTCAGGCTAGCTGCCGGCGCCGGCCTGCCGGGCCGCCGTAAAGGGCTGGCGGTCGAAAATGATCCTCATGCGGCTGATCTTTCCTTCAACTACAGTGACGCATTCCGCCCCCGGAGCGTCCTTCACCGGAAACGTATCGGTGTCGTACAGCAGCACCGCGACGTGCTCGTCGCCGAACGCAGCGATGACTTCAGAGCGGGTGACAATCTGCGCGAATGGTTCCATGAACTGCCGGAACGCCTCCGCGCCGACCAAACGGCCAGCCGGTGCGTCGCACACGATGTCCTCGGCGACATAGGTCATGGCCAGTTCGAAGTCGTGGCTGGTCCAGGCGCGGTAGTAGGACAGTTCGACCGCCAGTGCTGGACTGTTGCTCTCGGTCATGAGCTGCCCCTCCTATGCGATCAGGGTATGCAGGTTCACGCCGAGGAAGAGCACCAGCGGCCAGGCCAAAATGGCTGCTATGCCTTCCAACAGGTTGCCGAACACGTTCCAGGCGACGAGATAGCCGTGTGTGCTGGCTACCCACACTCCGGCCAGAAGGTAGACCACTCCAAGCACGCTGATTCCCCGACGAGCCATTCGACGCCTACCAATCCGCGAGGGCACCGCTGCCCCGCATGCTGATGATGACCCGAGTCTATACGTCGAACCTTGTCCCGGCCTGTGAGTTGGGGCCCGGTAGCGGACGGGAGTCACTACCATCGCATTCTGATCCATAGTTCGCACGGTTGGACCGAACCCGTCCGGACTCCCCGGCAGACTGGCATCGGCTCTCCGATCACCTCCCCTTGATTGTCCAGAGCAAAGTGCGTCGGGTTCGGCTGATAGGCGTTAAGAAATATCTCGCAATCGCAGTACGCACCCATGGCTTCAAGCTTTCGGGGTAACGCCGTGGCCTGCGGCGCCGTCTGGTCACGGTAGCGCAGCGCCCAGCTGAGGCCATGGCAACCGAAATCCAGCATGCGCATGACATAGCAGGCCAAGCATTCACCCAGCCCGGGCATGGTTAGCAGCGTGGATCTCACGCGCAATTCGCTCTCCAGCTCGACGACGATCGGCTGCCCGTCTGCTGCCTCTTCCATCCGTTGCCCCTTCCCAAGGAAGAGACTGCCACTTCTCGGCGCCCGACGGAACCGGATGTCGCGCGTACGGGGACAGCCGCCGGCAGACAGCCGCCTGTGGAGGGGGGATCCGCTGGTCGGGAGCAGTTCCGCCGGCACCCTCGGTTCCTTCCCCGCCGGCGCCATGGCTCGGAAGGAACGCGTCGACCGCTATCCATTCATGGAGCTTTTGGGCACGGTAAAACTTACAATTAATCATCGGCCCCCGCAGCGTCGATGCCTAAGGGGCCGCCCCAAAAAGGAGGAGCACGATGGGTTTGGGTGACAAGATCCACAACGCCGCTGAGAAACTCCACGGCAAGGGCCAAACGGCAGCCGGCGACGCCACCGGCAATGACCGGCTGAAGGCCGAAGGTAAGGGACACCAGATCAAAGCCGACCTGAAACAGGCCGGTGAAAAGGTCAAGGACGCCTTCAAGAAGCACTGACCCAAAGACCAGAAGGTGGGGTGTAGCTGGACGGACAGCACCCCACCTTCTGCAGCGCCCGGAGGTTGATGCCGTTCCGCAAAAAATATACGCCGGGTGATTGCGCAGGGCGCCCCTAGGTGCGGATACTAATGGGCACGGCATTCTTCGCTGAAGGCAGCCGCCCTGAGGGGAGGCTGTCATGGCAGGCCCACTGCTTGAGACCAAGCTGCACGTCCCAGGCCGGCGACGCGGTCTTGTGGCGCGTCCGAAGCTGAACCGGCGATCCGTGGCGTGGCTCTCGCTCGACCAGCGCGACAACGATCCAGCCCTGTTTGGGACGTACCTCGTCGCCGCCCTCCAGCTGGCGGCGCTTTCGCTGCAGGGCCGCGATGACGTCGCCGGGTTCATCGCGGACTTCGCCGGGCATCACCGCTATATCGTCGACTACCTGGCCGAGGAGGTCCTGCAAAGCCAGCCCGACGACGTCGAAGACTTCCTGCTGCAGACCTCCGTCCTGGACCGGCTGAGCGGTCCACTCTGCGACGCGGTCACCGGCCAGGAGGGTAGCCAGGCCAAGCTGGCGGCGCTGGAGCGGGGAAACCTGTTCCTGGTCCCGCTTGATGCCCGGCGCCGGTGGTACCGCTATGACCAGCTCTTCGCCGACGTTCTCCAGGCGCGCCTGATGAAGCTGCTTCCCGACGACGTGGTCCGCGTCCGGCCCGTGCTGGGCATCGGGTTCGTCGGGGCGTTGATGGTGAGCGGCGAGGTCGACGGCGTGGAGGCGCGGCTGCGGGAGATCGAGCAGTGGCTGAACACACCGACAGACGGCCCCGCGGCAGTCCACCCCCCGTCCGCCGAGATGGTCGTCGTCGACCACGAGGAGTTCCACCGCCTCCCGGAGATGATCGAGGTGTACCGTGCCGCCCTGGCCCGGGCCCGGGGCGATGCGCCCGGCACGGTACAGCATGCCCGGCGGGCGCTCGACCTTGCTCCCGAGGATGACCACCTCAGCCGCGCTGCGGCGGCGGGTCTGTGGGGGCTCGCATCCTGGGGAAGCGGCGACCTCGAGGCAGCATACCGGGCCTATGCCGAGTGCATGTCGGGGCTGCGCCAGGCCGGTCATCTCGCGGACACCTTCGGGTGCGCGATCGCGCTGGCGGACATACGGCTGGCCCAGGGTCGTCCCAGCGAGGCGATGCACACGTACGAGCGGGCGTTGCGGGATGCGCCTGCGCAGGCCGGCTCGGTTTTACGGGGCACCGCCGACATGCACGTGGGGATGAGCGAAATCCTCCGCGAGCGGGGTGACCTGGAAGGCGCCACACAGCATTTGCTGCGCGCCCAGGAGCTGGGCGAGACCGGCGGGTTGCCGCAGAACCCGTACCGCTGGCGGGTGGCGATGGCCCGGATACGGGAGGCTGAAGGAGACCCGGCCGGCTCACTGGCCCTGCTCAACGACGCAGAGCGCCTGTATGCGGGCGACTACTTCCCCCCGCTGCGGCCCGTCCCGGCGATGAAGGCACGCGTGTGGGTCAGGCTGGGGCGGCTGGGTGAAGCGCTGGGCTGGGCCGGTGAGCGGGCCCTGTCCGTCGGCGACGACCTCAGCTATGTGCGCGAGTTCGAGCACATCACACTCGCCAGGCTGCTCCTGGCCCGGTACACGACGGAGGGTGGGCCGCGTTTCCTTGACGAGGCGACCCGTCTTGACGAGGCGACCCGTCTTCTGCAACGCCGAGGGCCGCGCACCCATCCAAGGGGGCCCGATCGAGCCACTGAGCGAACGCGAGCTGGAAGTGCTCCGGCTGCTCAAAACCGACCTGGACGGCCCGGACATCGCGCGCGAGCTGATGGT
>JALYYI010000238.1 GCA_030946705.1 Actinomycetota bacterium
GGCCAGCGCCAGTGCGTCGGCGGCATCCGCCGGCCGCGGCGCGACGTCCAGGCGAAGGATCTTCGTCACCATCTTCGTGACGGCGGCTTTGTCGGCGCGGCCGCTGCCGGTCACGGCGGCCTTGACCTCCGAGGGCGTGTGCAGGGCGACGGGGATGCCACGGCGGGCGGCCGCGGCAATGACGATGCCCGAGGCCTGCGCCACCCCCATCACCGTGCTGACGTTCAGCTGGGAAAAGACGCGCTCCACGGCCAGCACATCGGGGTGGTGGCGCTCGAGCCATTCGTCAATGGACTCCGCGATCACCAGCAGGCGCGCATCCAGGCCCAGATCCGGGGTGCTGCCCACCACGCCGACGGCGACCAGGGTCGCCATCCGGTTGGCGGCCACATCGACCACGCCCAGCCCGCAGCGGGTGAGGCCGGGATCCACCCCCAGGACGCGCAGCGTCAGTCCTCGTCCAGCTGCGCCATGACTTCCGGACTCATGTCCGCGTTTGAATAGATGTTCTGGACGTCGTCCAGGTCTTCCAGCGCGTCGTAGAGCCTGATGAACTTGCGGGCGCTGTCCACGTCCAGTTCCACCTGCATGGAGGGAACAAAGCCGGCGTCATCCGTGTCGTAGTCAATCCCGGCGTCGGTCAGCGCGGTCCGGATGGCCGGCAGGTCCTGCGGTTCGGAGATGACCTCGAAGTTTTCGCCGTCCTCCTTGACTTCCTCGGCGCCGGCATCGAGCACAGCCATCAGCACGTCGTCCTCGCTGAGCTCATTCTTGGGCAGCGTCACGATGCCCTTGCGGGTAAACATGTAGGCGACGGAACCGGGGTCACCCATGTTGCCACCGTTGCGTGAGACGGCCAGACGGACCTCGGAGGCGGCCCTGTTCTTGTTGTCGGTCAGGCATTCGATCAGCAGCGCGGTGCCCTGTGGCCCGTAGCCCTCATAAATGATGGTCTGGTAGTCGACGGCGTCACCGAGCTGGCCGGAACCGCGCTTGATCGCCCGGTCAATATTGTCCGCCGGTACCGAGGTCTTTTTGGCCTTGGAGACGGCCAGCTCCAGCGACGGGTTGCCGACCAGATCCGGGCCGCCGATGCGCGCGGCAACCTCGATGTTCTTGATCAGTTTGGCGAAGGACTTCGCACGACGGGAGTCAATGACGGCCTTTTTATGCTTGGTCGTTGCCCATTTGGAGTGGCCTGACATGCTTTACGCTTCTCCTCTGATCATGCGGATGAACAATTCGTGGATGCGGCGCTCCCCCGTGACTTCCGGGTGGAACGAGGTAGCCAGCAAGTGCCGTGACCGGACGGCAACTGCTCTGGTGTTTTCTTCGATTCTAGCGGGCTGTCCTGCCAATCCGCCGGAAAGCGGTTCCCCGGCGATGGCATACCCGCCCGGGTGGCTGCTTAGCTGTGCGCCGACGAGCTGCGGGCCCGCCGGTTCGCCCGGCCGCCGCACGCTGGCCAAAACCTGCACGCCGGCGCCGACCCGCTCCACCCACGGCGCACGGATGAAGACCGCGTGCACGGGGGTCTCCAGCTCTCCCGGCGCGGCCAGCCCCTGGAAGTCCAGGTCCGTCTCGAAGGATTCGCGCTGCCGGCCAAAGGCGTTGCGGCGCACGGTGATGTCCAGCCCGCCCAGGGTCTGCTGCGGGTTGCCGTCGCGGTCGGTCGCCGGGTCGGCAATCTCATCGGCCAGCAGGATCATGCCCGCACAGCTGCCGTACACCGGCATTCCCGACGCAATGCGTTCGCGCAGCGGAGCTGCCAGTCCAAAGATCCGGCTCAGTTTGTCGATGGTCGTGGACTCGCCGCCGGGAATGATCAGACCGTCGACGGCGGCCAGTTCCGCGGGGCGGCGGACACTCACCGCCCGGGCGCCGCTGGCCTCGATGGCCAGGGCATGTTCGCGCACGTCTCCCTGCAGGGCCAGAATGCCCACGGTCGGCCGGTGCTGCGGGTTAATCGAATTGCTCACCAAAACATCATAGGGCGTTGCCGGGCGGGGCCCTGAAGTGCCGACCAGGACGTGCCGGTAGCCCTGCCGGGGGACGAACGAAGGCCGGGCCGGGGCCGACCCAGTAGCATTGACCGAGGACTGACGAACTAAAGATGAGGTTGGCACTATGTGCGGAATCGCCGGTTACTACGGTTTTGGGGAAGACGAAGCGCTCCTGCGGGAGATGAACAGGTGTATTGAACACCGCGGCCCCGACGGCGAGGGGATCTACACCCAGGGGCAGGTGGGCCTGGCCCACCGGCGGCTGTCCATCATCGACATCGCCCACGGCCAGGAGCCGATGATCAGCCAGGACGGCCTGATGGCGCTCGTCTACAACGGCGAGGTTTACAACTATCTGGAACTGCGCGCGGAGCTGGAAGCCCTGGGGCGCAGCTTCAAGACCGTCTCGGACACCGAAGTGGTGCTGCAGTCCTACGAGGAGTGGGGCGACGCGGCCTTTGACCGCTTCAACGGCATGTTCGGTTTCGCCATCGACGACCGGAAAAACAACCGGCTGGTGCTGGCCCGGGACCACTTCGGCATCAAGCCGCTGTACTACTCCAATGTCGGCAGCACGGACGAGCCTAAACTGCTCTTCGGCTCGGAGATCAAGCCGCTGCTGGCGGCCGCCAAAGCCGCCGGCAAACCGGATCCGAAGCCCAATGAGCGGATCCTCTACCGGTACCTGCAGTTCCGCATCCACGACGAGGAAGCCGCGACGTTCTTCGAGGGCGTCCACAAGCTGATGCCCGGCGAAAAGCTGGTGCTCGACACCAGCGACGGAGCGGGCGGCCATTTCACCATCAGCCCGTTCACGCGCTTCAAGGAAGAACTGGCCGAACTGGCAATGATCGGGACGCCCTACAGCCCGGCCGTTATCGACGAATACCGGCGCCGCTTCACGGAGGGCGTGCGGCTGCGGCTGCAGTCCGAGGTGCCGGTGGGCACTGCCCTGTCGGGCGGACTGGACTCTTCCGCCGTCGTCGTGACCATCAACAAACTGATGCAGGAGAAGGCCGCGGCCACGGATTCGCTCGGTGCCACCCAGCAGACGTTCTCGGCGATCTTCCCCAATTCCATCAACGACGAGGAAAAATACGCGGACGCCGTGCTGGCCACCTGCCAGGGCAATGTCACCAGCCACAAGATCCTGCCCAAGGCGGCCGAATTCGCGCTTGACCTGGAGGACTTCGTGCGCACCATGGAGGAGCCGATCATTTCCTCCGGGCCCTACGCCCAGTACCGGGTCATGCAGGAGGCCGCCAAGCACGTCACCGTACTGCTGGACGGCCAGGGCGCCGACGAGATGATGGCCGGATACATTCCCTATTACATTGCGTACCTGCGCCAGCTGAAGAAGAACGGGCAGACGGTCAAACTCGCCAAGGAGATGGCCTCCTCCGCGGACATTCTGTTCCGGCTGGGCCGCTTCCGGCTAAGGGGCATGCTCACGGCCCGCAAGGACCTCTCCATCTCCTCGCTGCTGAACAAGGACTTCACCGCGCGGTTCAAGGCGGAGAAATTCTCCAACATCGCGGACAACCTGAAGCTGCGCCTGATCGACGACCTGTTCCACAAGTCCTTGCCCGCGGTGCTGCGCTATGAGGACAAGAACACCATGCGCTTCTCGCTGGAGGGCCGCGTTCCGTTCCTGGACAAGGAAGTGGTCAAGTTCCTCTTCAGCCTCGATGACGAGTCCATCATCAAGGGCGGCTGGAACAAGCGGATCCTGCGCGACGCCACCCGCGGCCTGCTTCCGGAGATGATCTCCAACCGGCGCAACAAGATCGGCTTCACCACTCCGGAAGCGGAGTGGTTCATCCTGATGAAGGAAAAGATCTACGAGATCTTCCTCTCCTCCTCCTTCGAGAACCGCCCGTACTGGAACCAGGACGCCGTGCTGTACGCGTTCGAGGAGTACCTGACCGGCAAGAACAGCGCCTCCACCATGGTGTTCTGGCGGCTGCTGAACACCGAGCTGTGGCTGCGCGAGTTCTTTGACCAGCCCGAGGTCAAGGCCGGCATCGTGGACAAGAGCGACTACGCGCCCAACGCGGACAAGCAGCTGGACATCACGGTCCCGGCGGACGGCAACAGCTACCGGCGCTACCCGCTGCGCACCGAGATTTTCTACAAGGACACCGCCTTCGAGCCGGTGGTGATGGGCTATGTTGAGCGCTTCTTCGCCGGCCTTCCGGAGTCCGGGAAGGAACATACGGGAGCGACGGCGGGCGTCCCCTGGTACCTGTTCGTCAGCGAAAAGATCGTGGCCATGACGCAGGGGCGGTCGATTCCGGTCTGGGACATCAAGGTTACCGGCGCGGCCCGGCTGCTGAGCCGCTTCGTCACCCGCAACCCGGGCGGAATCGGGCTGGCCAGCCCCTGGTCCATGCAGCTGGCGATCGACGAGGTGGGCCTGCCCCGGATCGCCTACGCCGCCGCGCGCAGCGTGCTGGGCAAGCTCCAGGGCAAGAGCGGCGTCTTCTACGAGGTGGTGGGGCACAACATCAACGCCATCGACGGCGCGGCCGGCTACCAGGTGGGCACCTCCACCCACTCGGTCAAGTACGCCCCCAAGGACCCCGACGGCGTGGCGCGCCGGCTCAGCGCGCTGGTCCGCCAGCACGTGCCCGCCGAATTCGCGGCGACCTTCGCCGGGACGGCGGTCATGGACGCGAACGACCTTGGCGTCGTCGTACTGGGCCACGACACCGGGCTGGCGAAGGACGTCGTCGAGGGCATCTTCCGCGACAACCCGCAGGGCCAGACGACGGAGACCACGCCGATGTCCATGGTGTTCAAACGCCGCTAGCGCCATCCACCCCGCGCAACCGTGAAAGAGTCGTTTCAGGACTGATGACTCCACGCGGAGTTCTCCGGGCTCAGCACGAAGTTCTCGCAGGACATGCTCAAGGACACCAACCACTCGGCCCTGCTGGTCGAGGACGCCGCGGAGCTGGACGGCCTGCCCGCCGACGAACTTGCCACCGCCGCCCAGCCCGCGCTGGAAGTGCTGACAAACCGCGGTACCCGGCGCCGGCTCTTTGAAGCCTCGGTCAACCGCGGTTCCCGGCCGAACGAATTCAATGTCCTGGCCACCGCCGCACGGATGGCCCAGCTGCGGGCCGAGCGGGCGGCCCTGCTGGGCTACGCCACTCACGCCGACCTTGCCACGGATGACCAGACCGCCCCCTCGCTCGAGGCGATCCACAGCATGCTCGGCAAGCTGGCACCGGCGGCAGTTCACAACGCCCGGGCCGAGGCGCAGACCCTGGCGGAGCTGGCCGGACACGAGCTGGAGCCCTGGGACTGGTCCTTCTATTCGGAACGCGTCCGGAAGGAGAAATACAGCGTCGACCTCGCCGTACTGCGCCGGTACCTCCAGCTGGAACGCGTGCTGCGGGACGGAGTGTTCCATGCGGCCGGCAGACTGTACGGCCTGACGTTCAGGGAGCGCCCCGATCTACCCGGCTACCACCCCGACGTCCGGGTCTGGGAGGTCTTCAACGAGGACGGAACCGGGCTGGGACTGTTCCTGGGCGATTACTACACGAGGGATTCCAAGAACGGCGGGGCCTGGATGAATCCGCTGGTGGAACAGTCACGGCTGCTGGACCGGCGCGCCATGGTCGTCAACAATCTGAACATTTCCAAACCCCCTGCCGGCGAGCCAACGCTGCTCAGCTACGACGAGGTGGTCACCTGCTTCCACGAGTTCGGCCATGGCCTGCACGGACTCCTGTCCGATGTGACGTACCCGCGGTTCTTCGGCACCAACGTTCCGCGGGACTTCGTGGAGTACCCCTCCCAGGTCAACGAGATGTGGATTCTCTGGCCGGACATCATCCGAAACTACGCGCGCCACCACATTACCGGTGAGCCGCTGGATGCTGAGGAGATCGGCAGGCTCGAGGCTGCCAAGCTCTGGGGCGAAGGCTTTGCGACCACGGAATACCTGGGCGCTGCCTTGCTGGACCTTGCCTGGCACGAACTGGAGCCCGGAACCGGGATCCCCGATCCGCTGGCCTTCGAAGCCGAGGCACTGGCCAGGGCAGGGGTGGACCTGCTGCTGGTTGTGGTCAGATCCCAGAGCCAAACCGTCGGCGCCGGCGCTGCAGGCGTTCGGGACGCAGTCCGATGCCGATAAGCCGCGCGGGCAGGGCCTGCAGCCGGGGGAAGCGGTCCAGCAGGCGCAGCGCGGGAGGCGCCTTGACCGGCGCGCTGCCGGCCAGGGTCGGGGCCACCAGGAAGCGCTGAGCGGCCCGCTGGAGCAGCTGGGTACCGACGGTCGGAAACCACCGGCGCCTCCGGATGGACGCCAGGGTGCGCGAGTCCAGGCCGCCGGCAAGCAGCGGGCCGGCCAGTACGCGGGCGGCGCAGACCGCGTCCTGCACGGCAAGGTTAATGCCGACCCCTCCCACCGGGGACATCGCGTGCGCGGCATCGCCGATAAACAGCAGCCCCGGCCTTGACCAGCGGCGCAGCCGGTCCAGCCGCACGGTCAGCGTTTTCACGTCCTCCCAGTCCCGGAGCTCGCTCACGGCGCCGGCCATCCCCGGGGCAAGGTCCGCCACCGAACGCCGGAAGGCCTCGATTCCCGCCGCCCGCACCCGCGCATCTCCGCCCTTGGGGATCACGTAGGCCACCTGCCAGTAGTCCCCGCGGTCGATCGCCAGGAGCAGCCGGGCCGGCCCGAAGTGCATGTCCAGACCCTCGGGAGCGTCTTTGGCGCGGCTGATGCGGAACCACAGCACATCCATCGGCGCCCCGTACTGCCGGGTGGGCAGGCCGGATAATTGCCGCAGGATGGAGTCCCGGCCGTCCGCCGCCACCGTCAGTTTGGCGGCCACCTCCACCTCCCCCTCCGGCCCCTGGGCCCGGACGCCCCGCACCGCTCCGCGGCTCTCCAGCAGCCCGACCGCCTCGTGGCTCCGCAGCAGCCGGAAGTTCGGCTGTCCGCCGGCGGCCCGGGCCAGCACATTCAGGAAATCCCATTGCGGCATGAACCGGATGTAGGGATGGGCGGTGTGCAGTCGCGAAAAGTCGGCGACCTGGAAGCTGCCGTCAGCGAAGTTTGTGCGCAGCCCGGTCACGTCGCGGTGCGGAACCGCCGCCAGCGCCTCGGACAGGCCCAGCTCGTCCAGCACATCCAGGGTGGAGGGATGGACGGTATCGCCGCGGAAGTCGCGGAAGAAGTCCGCGTGTTTTTCCAGCACCACGACGCCCACGCCCCGGCGGGCCAGCAGCAGGCCAAGCATCATTCCGGCCGGCCCCCCGCCGACAATGCACACATCGGTATCAGTGCTCATGGGGTCAGTATGGCAGCCCGGGTCCGCGACGGGTCTCCGAGGAGATTCCGGGGGCAGAACTCGATCGAGTGAGCGGTTGGTGCCCTTCCCAGGCCTGGGAACAGCACCAACGGCTCACTCGATGCGTGGAGAGCGAAGCGTTACCAGCCGCGCGTGGCCAGGCGGTGCGGCTCGGGGATCTCGTCCACGTTGATACCGACCATGGCCTCGCCCAGTCCGCGGGAGACCTTGGCGATCATGTCCGGGTCATCGAAGAAGGTGGTGGCCTTCACGACGGCGGCCGCACGCTCGGCCGGGTTGCCGGACTTGAAGATGCCGGAGCCGACGAACACGCCGTCGGCGCCGAGCTGCATCATCATGGCCGCGTCGGACGGAGTGGCAATGCCGCCCGCGGTGAACAGCACGACGGGGAGCTTGCCGGTCTCGGCGATCTCCTTGACCAATTCATACGGTGCCTGCAGTTCCTTGGCCGCCACGTAGAGCTCGTCCTCGGCCAGCGAGGACAGCCGCTTGATCTCGGCGCGGATCTGGCGCATGTGCATGGTGGCGTTGGAGACGTCGCCGGTGCCGGCCTCGCCCTTGGAGCGGATCATGGCCGCACCTTCGTTGATGCGCCGCAGGGCCTCGCCGAGGTTCGTCGCTCCACAGACGAAGGGAACCGTGAACTTCCACTTGTCGATGTGGTTCGCGTAGTCGGCCGGGGTGAGGACCTCGGACTCGTCGATGTAGTCGACACCGAGGGACTGCAGCACCTGGGCCTCGACGAAGTGGCCGATCCGGGCCTTGGCCATGACCGGAACCGAGACGGCGGCGATGATCTTGTCGATCATGTCCGGGTCGCTCATCCGGGAGACGCCGCCCTGGGCGCGGATGTCCGCGGGGACCCGCTCCAGGGCCATCACTGCCACGGCGCCGGCATCTTCGGCGATGCGTGCCTGCTCGACGTTGACGACGTCCATGATGACGCCGCCCTTGAGCATTTCTGCCATGCCACGCTTAACCCGGCTGCTGCCGGTGACATTGGTGGTGATGCCGGAAGGGACATCGCCGGCGACGGGCGTTACATCTGGTGTAGACACAAAGAACCCCTATGGGAAAGTGGGTGAAAAGCCTTGTGGAAGGCCTGACTGGGTATCTTCAATACTAGTCCCCGGCCGCTGCGGCACCGAACCTGCTTACGGTCCACAGACCAACGTCTGGCCCCTATCGTGCCTCGTTCGGATCCTTGGCCGCGCCGTCCGGGCGCTGCCCGGAAACCGGGGAACCGCCGTCGGCCGCCATGGCCTGCCGGCGGACCGTCAGCACGCGCTGGAAGACCGTCACCAGGCTGGCGGCAGCCAGGAGTATCAGGACGATCAGCAGCAGCATATCCGGCAGGCCCAGGCCCACCAGGCCGGTGGCCACCAGCACGACGACGAGGCGGTCCGAGCGCTCCGCGATCCCTACGTTGGCGCTCATCCCCAGCCCCTCGGCCCGGGCCTTCGCGTAGGAGACGATGCTGCCCAGTATCAGGCAGGCCAGGGCCATCACCGCGATGAAGTGGTTGTTGCCGCCGGTGAAGAACCAGACAATGATGCCCGCGAAGACCGCGCCGTCGCCCACCCGGTCAAGGGTGGAGTCCAGGAAGGCGCCCCAGCGGCCGGAGCGGCCCAGCGCGCGAGCCATCAGGCCGTCCACAATGTCGGAAAAGACGAAGACCGTAATGATCACGGTGCCCCAAAACAGCTGCCCCAGCGGATACCAGATCAGGGCGCCGGCGGCGACACCGAGGGTGCCGACGATGGTGACGGTGTCGGGGGAAACCTTGAGCCGGACCAGCAGATTGGCCACCGGGGTGAAGATGGCAGCGAAGAGGGCGCGGGCGTATCTGTTCAGCATTAGGCTTCCCGGCCTCCGTGGTTCCAGGCATCCGCAATCTGCCGGCGGGAGTCCCCCAGCGTCTGCGTGATGGCTTTGGTTTGGGCAATAATGGGCAGGAAATTGCTGTCGCCGCCCCAGCGCGGCACCACGTGCTGGTGAAGATGCGCCGAGATGCCGGCGCCGCCGGTCACTCCCTGGTTCATCCCCAGGTTGAAGCCGGAGGGGTTGGAGACTTTCCGCAGCACCTGCATGGACGTTTGCGTCACGATGGAGAATTCCGCCGTCTCCTCGGCCGTCAGGTCCGTGTAGTCCGGGACATGGCGGTAGGGGCAGACGAGCAGGTGGCCCGGGTTGTACGGGAACAGGTTCAGCACCACATAGACCAGGGCGCCGCGGTAGACAATGAGCGATTCTTCGTCCGACCGGGACGGTGCCACGCAGAACGGGCACTCGTCCTTGGCGTACTGGTCCTGGCCGCCCTGGATGTAGGCGAGCCGGTGCGGGGTCCACAGCCGCTGGAAGGTATCGGGCACGCCGGGCAGCTCGAAGTCGTCCTGCACAGCCAGTTCGGATTCGCTCATGGCTCGGTCCTACGCCGTGCGGTTCCGGACAGCCTCGACTATCCGGGCCACGGCCTCATCCACCGGCACCCCGTTGTCCTGGCTGCCGTCCCGGAAACGGAAGGAGACCGCGCCGGCGTCGACGTCGTCGCCCCCGGCAATGAGCACATACGGAACCTTCTCCTTGCTGGCCGTGCGGATTTTCTTCGGAAAACGGTCCGAGGAGGTGTCCACCTCGGCCCGGATGCCCTGCGCCTTAAGCTTGTCCACCACATCGAACAGGTACCCGTTGAAGGTCTCCGCGACCGGAACGGCCACCACCTGGACCGGGGACAGCCAGGCCGGGAAGGCTCCGGCGTAGTGCTCGGTCAGCACCGCCATGAAGCGCTCCACCGAGCCGAACAGGGCACGGTGGATCATGACCGGGCGCTGGCGGGTGCCGTCCGCGGCCTGGTACTCCAGCTCGAAGCGTTCCGGCAGGTTAAAGTCCAGCTGGATGGTGGACATCTGCCAGGTGCGCCCGATCGCGTCCTTGGCCTGGACGGAAATCTTCGGCCCGTAGAACGCCGCCCCGCCCGGGTCCGGCACCAGGTCCAGCCCGGAGGCCTCGGCCACCTCGGCCAGGGTGCGGGTGGCCTCATCCCAGGCATCGTCGGCGCCGACGAACTTGTCCTCGTTCTTGGTGGACAGCTCCAGGTAGAAGTCGGTCAGCCCGTAGTCCTTCAGCAGCCCCAGCACGAAGTTCAGCGTGCCGGTCAGCTCGTCCTTCATCTGCTCGCGGGTGCAGTAGATGTGCGCGTCGTCCTGGGTCATCCCGCGCACGCGGGTCAGCCCGTGGATCACGCCGGACTTCTCGTAGCGGTACACCGAGCCGAACTCGAAGAGCCGCAGCGGCAGCTCCCGGTAGGACCGGCCCCGGGCGCGGTAGATCAGGTTGTGCATGGGGCAGTTCATCGGCTTGAGGTAGTAGTCCACGCCGGGCTTGCGCACCGAACCGTCGTCGTTGAGCTCGGCGTCCACATGCATGGGCGGGAACATGCCGTCCCGGTACCAGTCAAGGTGGCCGGAAACCTCGTAGAGGTGGCCCTTGGTGATGTGCGGGGTGTAGACGAACTCGTAGCCGGCGTCCACATGGCGCTGGCGGGAGTAGTCCTCCATCACTTTGCGGATGATGCCGCCCTTGGGGTGGAAGACCGGCAGGCCCGAGCCCAGCTCGTCCGGGAAGGAGAACAGGTCCAGCTCGGAGCCGATCCGACGGTGGTCCCGGCGCTCCGCCTCCGCCATCCGCTCCTGGTAGGCCTTCAGCGCCTCCTTGGTGGGCCAGGCCGTGCCGTAGATGCGCTGCAGTTGCTTGTTGTTCTGGTTCCCGCGCCAGTAGGCCGCCGCGCTGCGGGTGAGGGCGAAGGAGTTGGAGATCAGCTTGGTGTTGGGCAGGTGCGGGCCACGGCACAGATCGCACCAGACCACCGTGTCCTCGCGGCGCTCCACGTTGTCGTAGATGCTCAGCTCCGCGCCGCCCACCTCGACGTTGGACCCGTCGTCGGCACTGGGCGCGTCGGAGCCGCCCTTGAGCCCGATCAGTTCCAGCTTGTACGGCTCGTCCTTCATGGCTTCGCGGGCCTCATCCTCGCTGACCACCCGGCGGACGAACTTCTGGTTCTGGTTGACGATCTTGAGCATCATCTTCTCAAGGGTTTTCAGGTCCTCGGGAGTGAACGGCTCGGCGACGTCGAAATCGAAGTAGAAGCCGTCGGTGATGTACGGCCCGATCCCGAGCTTGGCGTCCGGGCGCAGCTGCTGCACGGCCTGGGCCATCACGTGGGCGGCCGAGTGGCGCAGCACATTGAGGCCGTCCGGGGAGTCGATGGTGACCCCGTCCACCGCGGCATCCTCCGGCAGCGGCTGGTCCAGGTCGGTCAGCTCGCCATTAACGCGGACGACGACGACGTCGCGGCGGTCGCGGAACAGCTCGGCGCCGGTGGTCCCAGCCGTCACCGTGGTCGCTTCGCCGTCGACGTTAAGGGTGATCTGCGTATCCACTGACACTGTTGGCTCCGGCACTACTGCTCCTAAATTCGGTTGAATGGCTCCGTCTAAGCAACATACGGGGGTTACTGTGAGCCACTACCGATGCTATCGGAATTATCGGCTGAGGAAGCTCAGGGCCCGCCGCGGCCGTGGCGTCTGGAGCCGGTCACGAGGGCCGGACCGGGACCGGGTAAAGCGGCCCTTATGGTTCCGCGGGATGCGACTTCGGCGCAGGCGTCCGGAAGGCACAGGCCGGCGGACGGCTAACCTCCCAGCCCGGTGACGGCCAGCGTCCGGCGGGTGCCGTTGAGCGGATCCGGCGACTGGCCCGGCAACGGCTTGCCGGGTGAAGCACCTGGCGGCAGCGGAAGCGTGTCCATTTGGCTCAGGTCCCAGGCCTCCAGCGCCTGCAGGCTGATGCCGCGCGGACCCGTCCGGCGGGTCAGGCCCCGGATCAGCAGCATCCGGGTGCCGAACAGCAGCGGCCCGGATTTCTCCTGCGCCTCGTGGAAAAACGTCGCATCCACGCAGCCCGTGCCGTCGTCGATGCTGATGAAAACCACCCGGCGGCCCCCGCGCATGGGCGGAGTCTGGGTGGCCACCCGGATGCCGGCCACCAGGACCTCGGAGTTGTTGCGCATCCCCAGCAGTTTGTCCGCCGTGGTCACACCCAATGCTTCCAGCAGCGGCCGGTAGCTGGCCATCAGGTGATCGCTGACGTCCAGGGCCAGCAGATCAAGCTCGGTGCGTACCTTTTCCAGCGCCGTGGGCTCCGGCAGCTCGTCCTTCAGATTGTTAAGCTCCAGGTCCCCCAACGGCAGGTGCAGCTGGCCCTCGATCGGTTCCCAGCGCTTGCTGGACGACTTCGCGGGCAGGCTCTGCAGATGGGCAATCAGGTCCGCCCGGCTTGCCGTGGACCCGGTCTCCCCCTTCGAGACCAGGTGCAGGGAATCGAAGGCTCCCAGCTGGGCCAGCCGCTTCATCGTCGACCGCCCCACCCGGGCGCGGGTCCGCAGATCGGCCAGCGAATCGTAGGGCTGGTGAGCCACAATCCGCTTTAGCTCCGATCCGGAGAGACCGTAGATCCCCGCCAGGCTCATCCGGATGCCCAGCCGGCGCCGCGGCGGTTCATCCTCAACCCACTCCACCCGGTACTCCCCCGTGCTGCGGTTGATGTCCAGCGGCAAAATCGGAATGCCCATCCGGCGGGCCTCCGCCACCAGCAGCCGGCGCGGGTACATCCCCGGATCGTGCTCCCACAGCCCGGCCAGGAAGGCCTCCGGATGATGGACCTTCAGCCACGCGGACTGATAGGTGGGCACGGCAAAAGCGGCGCCGTGGGCCTTGCAGAAGCCGAAGCTGCCAAAGGCCTTCAGTGTGTCCCAGACCTTGTCGATCACCTCCAGGGAGAACTGCTTCTTCCGGGCCTCCCGCCGGAAGTAGTCCTCCACCGCCGGTTCCAGCGCCTCATTGCCCAGGGCGCGCCGGAACTCATCCGCCCGCGCCAGCCCGCAGCCGGTCATCACGTGGAAGGTCCGCAGCACCTGTTCGTGGAAGACGGTGACACCGTGGGTCTCTTTCAGGGCCGGGATGAGCGCCGGATGCGGGTACACCTCCGGAGCAAAGCCGTGCCGGTTTTCCAGGAAGGGCTTGACCATATTGGATTTCATCGGCCCGGGCCGGAACAGGGAAATGTCGATGATCAGGTCATTGAAGTCGCGCGGGGCCATCTTGCCGATCAGTTCCCGCTGCCCGGGCGACTCGATCTGGAAGCAGCCCAGGGTGTAGGTGCTGCGGATCAGCTCATAGGTGGCCTCGTCATCGAGCGGCACGGCATTGAGGTCGATCCGGCCGTCGGCAGAAATATAGTCCGGGCCGTTGCCCTGTGCATCCACGGCATGGTGGCCGGCCGCCACCACCTCCGCCTTCGACGGTTGGACCCGGATGACCTCGCGGACGGCATAAGCCATGGCGCTCTGCATCCGCACGCCCAGCACGTCCAGCTTCAGCATGCCCATCGGATCCATGTCGTGCTTGTCGAACTGGCTCATCGGCAATCCGAGGCCGCTGGGCTGTACCGGGGTACGGTCCAGCAGCGACCTGTCCCCCAGGATCACCCCGCACGGATGCATGGAAATATGCCGCGGCAGCCGGTCCAGCCGCTCGGTCAGGTCCACCAGCAGGTCCAGCTGCTGGTGGGGTCCCGGATGGCCCCCCTGATGGTCCATTTCGACCCGTTCGGCGAATTCGCGCAGCTCGGGTTTCTCCGCCATGGCTTCGCGGAACTTCCGCGCCGAAAAGCGCCACAGCTGCTTGGCGATGGCGCCGACGTCCTCCTCCTCCATGCCCAGCGCCAGCCCCGCATCCCGGACGGCACCGCGGGCCCGGTAGCCGTTCTGCATGCTCATCAGCGTCACCCGCTCCGCGCCGAACCGCTCAAAAATCCGGTGGTACACGTTGTGCCGCTCGGCGCTTTCGACGTCGATGTCTATATCCGGCAGGGTGGAACGGTCCTGCGAGAGGAAGCGTTCAAAGATCAGGTCATGGCGCAGCGGATCGACCTGGCTGACCCCGATCAGATAGTTCACCAGACTGGAGGCACCGGACCCGCGCGCCGCCGCCCGCACACCCATCTCCGTGATCATCCGGGAGACCTCCGCCACGGTCAGGAAGTAGGAGGCAAATCCCAGCCGGTCAATGATGCCCAGCTCGTGCACCAATCTGTCCCGCATCACCCGTTCGGCGGCGCCGGTAATCCCCGGAAACCTGCTCCCGATCCCCGACTCGCAACGCTGGGACAGCTCGATCAGCGGATCCTGTTCAATGCCGATCACCGACGTCTCCGGCACCACCGGCTGCTTCCAGCCCAGGTCCGTGACCGGATCCATCCGGCACCGGTCCGCCAGCTCCTCGGTCTGCGCCATCAGCTGCGCCAGCTCCGCCCCTCCATAGCCGGCCGCATGCATGATCTCCCGGGC
>JALYYI010000251.1 GCA_030946705.1 Actinomycetota bacterium
GTGCCGCTGCAGCGGTCGGTGTGCCGGGGGAGGTGGTCGGGGTGGGAATGGCCATCAGGAGTCCTTGGAGAGCAGGCGGAATTGGACAGCGGACACCGCGGCCATGATGACGAACAGGAACACGGAAACCGCGGAGGCGTAGCCGAGTTCGTAGTTTTTGAATCCTGCTTCGTAGATGTGCTGGATGAGCACCTGGGTGGCGGTACCGGGTCCTCCCTTCGTCATAATGTAGACCTGTCCGAAGATCTGGAAGGAGGCAATGAGCTGGGTCACGGCAACCAGCACGGTCACGTGCGAGAGCCCGGGGACGGTGATGTGGCGAAACAGCTGCCAGCGGTTGGCGCCGTCGAGGGAAGCCGCCTCGTTCAGGCTGGGATCGATGTCCTGCAGTCCGGCCAGGAACAGCACGAGGTTGAAGCCTGCGGACCACCACACCGTAGTGGCGATGATGGAAGGCATCGCTAGGGCCGGGTCGGAGAGGAAAGGAATGCCGTCGATGCCGAACCATCGTAGAAAGCCGGCGATCAGTCCGCGTTCGGGATTGAGCAGGTAGCTCCAGATCAAGGTGACCGCCGAAACCGGCAGCACATAGGGGATGAAGAAAAGCGCCCGGTAGATTCCGGTTCCGCGGCGTTTGGTGTGCAGGAGCAGGGCCAGCACCAGTCCGGTCAGCACCAGCACCGGCGTTGAGATGAGCGTGAATCCCAGGGTGTTCTTCAAGGCAATCCAGAAGTTCTCATCATTCCACGAGCCGGTGGGCGCAGGATGGAGTCCAAGCAGGACGGCGATGACCAGACCGGCGGCAAGGATGCCTATGGCCATGCGGCGCTTGCGCCGGAGGGTGAAGGCGAAAGCGACCGTAACAGCAACGACGGTAAGCCGTACCGCCCACTCGTGCCCCAGGCCCCAGATAATGTCCCGCCCCCAGAGCATCTTCACGTAGTTCCCGCCGCCGATGAACTTCCGCGTGGCGCCCAGCAGATCCCAATTGAACCCGCTGACATACACGGACTGGAACAGCGGGAAGATGATGAACGCCAGATAGACCAGCATGAATGGGGCAAGGAAGGCCCAGCCGTCCAGAGCTGATCGCCGGGACCCCTGGGACGGCTTTCCTGAACGTGGCCGCCTCGAAATCTTTGGCCTGAGCGTGTCTTGGCCTGTAGTCATCTTCGACACCTTTTCAACGTAGCAAAAATTTTCTATGCCCAATCCTGCTATCGGAACGGCGTGATGTCAACCACATTTTGCTACGTTGCAAAGATTCGTCGGAAGGGGCATCATTACCTCTATGAATGATGCAACCACCGCAGTTCCCCCCTCGTCGGCAACCTCCCTGGCCGGGGACTACCCTCGACCGCAGCTGGTCCGCCCAGGCTGGACGGAGTTGTCCGGCCTCTGGGAGTTTGCGTACGATGACGCCAACGAAGGCCTCGACGAGCGCTGGCACCAGATTGAGGACGCGTTCGATCGCACCATTCGGGTGCCGTTTCCGCCGGAGTCAGCTGCCTCGGGCATCGGCGATAACTCCTTCCACCCGGTCATCTGGTATCGCAGGGAGATGACGGCAGCCGACCTTCAGGCCGCAGGATGGGGCCAGCAGGGTACGCGGATGATCCTGCATTTCGGAGCGGTGGACTACCGCGCGGACATCTGGCTCAACGGCCAGTACCTGGGCAACCACGAGGGCGGTCACACTCCCTTCTCCTTCGACATCTCCGACCTCGTGTTCACCTCGGGAGCGAAAGCGCACGTACTGGTGGTCCGGGCCGAAGACGATCCCCTCGACCTCGCCCAGCCCCGGGGCAAACAGGACTGGCAGCAAGAACCCCACGGCATCTGGTACCGCAGGACGACCGGGATCTGGCAGCCGGTCTGGCTTGAAGCCGTCCCGAAGACCTCCGTGCGGAATCTGGCCTGGGCGCCGGACGTTCCCCAAGGAGCCGTGCGGCTGTCCGTGGAACTTGACGGCCGCCCCGCAACGCCGGTAAACGTCGACGTCACGCTCTCCTACGAGGGAATGACGCTGGCCCGCATCGCCTTCGAGCAGGCCGATCCGCGCAGTATGACGCTGATCACGCTGCCCCGGCAGGCCAATGGCCAGGAGTACGAATCGCTGCTCTGGTCACCGGAAAACCCAAGGCTCATCGACGCCGTCATCCGGGTTTCACCGGCCGAAGGGCCGGCAGATGTGGTGTCCTCCTACTTCGGCATGCGGTCCGTGGGCTGGGCCGGACGCCACTTCATGCTCAACGACCGGCCCTACTACCTCCGTGCCGTCCTCGAACAGGGCTACTGGCCAGAATCCCACATTGCCGCACCCGACGCTGACGCCCTCCGCAGGGAAGTCCGGCTGATCAAGGACTTCGGTTTCAACACCGCACGGGTCCACCAGAAAGTCGAGGATCCCCGGTTCCTATACTGGGCCGACCGCCTGGGACTCCTTGTCTGGGGAGAAAACGCCAGCGCCTACGAATTCTCCGTCACCGCGGTGGAACGAATGTCGAGAGAATGGCTGGACGTCATCCGCCGCGACGTCTCCCACCCCTGCATCGTGACGTGGGTGCCGATAAATGAAAGCTGGGGCGTGCAGCAGATCTCCCACGACCCCGCCCAGCTCAGCTACGCCCAGGCCCTGTACCACCTGACCAAGGCACTGGACCCCTCCCGGCCGGTGGTAACCAACGACGGGTGGGAGCACGCAGACTCTGACATCTGGGCCATCCACGACTACGGCATCACACGGGAAGACCTGGCCGCAAACTACGCCACGGCCGGAAATATCGACGAACTCATGGCCGGCATCGGACCGCTGGGGCGCAGGATGAAACTGATCCATGCCCCCGACAGGGAGCAGCCCTTTGTGGTTTCCGAATTCGGCGGCGTCAGTTACAACATCGACGGCGACCAGGACTCGTGGGGCTACACGACAGTTTCCAACGCCGAAGACTTCAGCCGTTTGCTGAGGGACCTTTTCGAAGGCCTGCAATCTAGCCCTGTCCTGGCCGGCTTCTGCTACACGCAGCTGACGGACACTCTTCAGGAAGCCAACGGCCTGGCCGACGCCCAGCGGCGGCCCAAGATTCCCGTGGAGGAGATCAGATCCATCGTCAGAGGCGAGGACGTCAACACGGCTTCGCATCGCCGACCCAAAACCCCCGTCGAACAGCCAAACGAATCCTCACTCGCCATTTTGCCCACTGAGGTGGACCCGCAGTCCGCCATCGGTATCAACTGAAATGGTCTCCCGCATGCCGCCGCCCGGACCCCCGGACCCTGCCGAACACGTTGTAGCAACCGCGGCAGGCCACCCGCAGAGTACGTCATCCGGTCAGGGGACTACTCCGCAATCATCACCGCACGGGCCGTGGCACTGCGCCAACTGCGGCACGGAACCCGGGACCTGATAGAAAGTCACCCCGGACCGGCTGCTTCCCGTGGCCATACGGGAAGTCACGGGACACGAATTCGACTTCCGCGTACCCCGCAACTTCGGCACCACCGAAATCGACCATTCGTTCACGGATATCCGGTTCGACGGCGGTACCTGCGTTCGGCTAACCGGGCTGGATCCGGCGGGAACCGGAGCTGGCATGAGCTGGGACATCTCCTGCGCCTGGCTCCAGGTGCACACCACGGACAAAAAACCGCCGCTACCCCACCGAATCGGCCTGGCCGTAGTTGGCCCAAACCCAAGATGATGAACAGATCATAGCCAGGGTCGCCGCGATCGACATAGGCAAAGCCGAACTGGTGTGCTGTGTGCGGGTTCCTGACCCAGGCAGCGCCCGGAAGCGTCTGCAGGAGGTGTCCACGCATTCGACGATGACCCGCAAGCTGACCGAATTGGCAGGTCGATTCCAGCAAAAAAATCGTGCTCATCTGAGATTTAATTGATTGCTCACATGATAGTCTCTGTGAAACATATCTCATTTTGAAGGGTGCTTGCGATGACAAAGCTGACAGAGTCCGCTCTTGAAGACCTGCCGGACGGCCTGGGTAAACCGGATTACGATCGCTCCGCTCTGACCGCAGGTATTGTTCATTTCGGTGTGGGGGGGTTTCATCGCGCACACCAGGCGATGTATCTGGATCGGCTGATGAACGCAGGCAAGGCTCACGACTGGGCCATCTGCGGTGTTGGGGTCCTCCCCGGCGATGCACGGATGAAGCAGGTCATGGACAGCCAGGACTGTCTCTATACGCTCGTGGTGAAGCATCCCGACGGGCGCCGGGAGGGCCGGGTAGTCGGGTCCATAGTGGAGTATCTTTTTGCCCCGGACGATCCGGAGGCAGTGATTGAGAAGATGGCGTCGGCGGAGATCCGTGTTGTTTCACTGACTGTGACGGAGGGAGGCTACAACTTCCACCACGTCACCGGGGACTTCGATGCTGCGAATCCTGATGTGGTCCATGACCTGGAACCGGGCTCCTCACCCAGGACAACCTTTGGGCTGATCACCGAGGCGCTCTCCCGGCGGCGCCAGCGGGGGCTGGCACCGTTCACCGTGATGTCCTGTGACAATATCCAGGGCAACGGCGATGTGGCACGCAGAATGTTCGTCTCGTTTGCCAAACTCAAGAACCCCGATCTGGGCGCGTGGATCGAGGGCAACGTACCGTTCCCCAACTCCATGGTGGACAGGATCACCCCCGTCACCACGGATCAGGACCGCGCGGAGATCGCCCGGGACTTCGGTGTGGAGGACGCCTGGCCGGTCGTCTGTGAGCCCTTTGAACAGTGGGTGCTGGAAGACAACTTCAGCATGGGACGTCCACCATATGAACAGGCAGGCGTACAGCTCGTCGAGGATGTCGAACCGTACGAACTGATGAAGCTCCGGCTGCTCAATGCCAGCCATCAGGCGTTGTGCTATTTCGGCTACCTGGCCGGCTACCGCTACGCGCATGAGGTGTGCCAGGACGGGCTCTTTGCGCAGTTCCTGCTGGACTATATGGACAAGGAAGGCACCCCTACGCTGGAGCCGGTGCCCGGTATCGACCTGAATCAGTACAAGCACACGCTGATCGAGCGGTTCTCCAATGAGCATATCCGCGACACGCTTGCACGGTTGTGCGCCGAAAGCTCTGACAGGATTCCCAAATGGCTGCTGCCGGTGGTGCGGATTAATCTGGCCAACGGTGGTGAGATCCACCGTTCGGCGGCCATCGTGGCGAGCTGGGCACGCTATGACGAAGCCGTTGATGAGGACGGAGGGCCCATTGAGATCGTGGACCGCCTCAGGGACACGCTTGTAGCCGCAGCTCAAAAGCAGCGTACGGATCCCCTGTCCTTCATCTCCAACCGGGAGGTCTTCGGGGATCTTGTTGACGACGGGCGTTTCGTCAAGGCCTACACCAATGCTCTGGCCGCCCTGCACAACAACGGCGCCCGTGCCACGGTTGAGGCTCTGGTTCAGACCCCGTAAGTGTTCCTTCGGGCGTCGATGTACCGGCCACGGACATCGGCGCCCCAGTCCCCGGCGGGTTCGTAGGCGGCTTCTATGGTCCTCTTCCACTGGGGATAGCTGCCGGAGGCGGCCCAGGCCGCCTGCCGGGCAGCTCCCAGAGCCACATATTCCCTGGCTGCCGGTACCTCGACCGGCAGCCCGAGTACAGTTGCGGCCGCCTGACGCAGGGACGCGGATTTTGACCCTCCCCCGATCAGCAGCACTTTCTCGGGCGCGACTCCCAGCCCGCGGAGCAGATCGATGGCGTCGGCCAGTGAATTGAGCACTCCCAGAACTGAGGCACGGGCCAGGTTCTGCGAAGTCATGTTTCCGCGCGTCAGGCCCACGAGTGTCCCGTGCGCCTCAGGAAGGTTTGGGGTGCGTTCTCCGTCCAGGTAGGGCAGCAGTGTCAGCCGCCCGGCAACCGGGTCAGCGGCCAGGGCCAGCGCGTCCAGTGTCTGCAGGTCGACGTTGAGCATGGTCGCGGTGGCGCCCATGACGCGGGCGGAATTGAGCATGGCCAGCAGGGGCAGATAGTTGCCGGTGGCATCTGCGAAACCGGCAACCGCGCCGGTGGGGTCATGAGTCGGGGCGGGAGCTGACGCGAAGACGGTTCCCGAGGTGCCCACGGAGACGATGATCTCCCCGGCCCGGACGCCCAGGCCCAGGGCGGCGGCTGCGTTATCGCCGGCGCCTGCACCCAGGACCGCCCCGTCAATGCCCCAACCGGCCTGAACGGATCCTGCCTGCTCGCCGGGGGCGACCACTCTGGGCAGTTCCGGGCATCGGCCGAAGAAGCGTTCCAGGATATCCGTCCGGTAACTGTTGGTGACGGGCGAAAAATAACCTGTGCCGGAGGCATCGCTGCGGTCCGTGACAAATTCTCCTCCCAGCATCCCGTTGAGCCAGTCATGGGGCAGCACCACGCGCCGCAGGCGCGCCGCGGCTTCCGGTTCATGGCGGGCCAGCCATGCCAGTTTGCTGATGGTGAACGAGGCAACGGGAACTATGTTCACGGCGTCAACCCACGCTTGGGCGCCAAGCTCCTCGCACATGCGCGCGGCTTCGGGCGCACTGCGCGTGTCATTCCAGAGCAACGCGTCATGGACCGGAGTATTCGATCCGTCCAGGGCGACCATGCCGTGCTGCTGGGCCGCA
Organism: Actinomycetota bacterium; assembly: GCA_030946705.1. Lineage (GTDB taxonomy): Bacteria > Actinomycetota > Actinomycetes > Actinomycetales > Micrococcaceae > Arthrobacter_M. Next base: position 6,609 of record JALYYI010000251.1, read on the forward strand.
ACACTGACCGCCGCAACCGCTCCACGAAAGCTGTCGGGCTTCAGTTTGCGCCAGGCCTCGCGCAATGCGGTGTTCCAGATGCGGGGGTCGATGGCCGTACCGTCCGGGTGGCCGGCCGTGCCGGAGGCGACAACCTCTCCACTTCCGGCGTCCACCGCCAGGACCTTGCATGACTGTGTAGAGGAATCGACCCCTATGACGACGCTCATATAATCTTCCTGTCCTCTTCCATTGCCGCCGTCAGGGCCGATGCCAGAGCATCATCTACGATCAGCGTGGTGATAAAGCCGGCTTTGGCGCACGCACGCACCGCGTCTGCGCGGGCCGCGCCCTGGGCTACGGCGATGACGCGCGGCGTCCGCCTGAGCTGCTCAACCGTCACGGCGATGACGCGAAGGTCCAGCCCGGATGTCACCGGAAGACCATCCATGTCCAGCAGCCGTCCGGAACATTCGGCCACGGCGCCGGCCTGTGTGGCTTCGGTACGGACCTTGTTATCGACCCGTTCCCATACGGTTGAAAGATTGGACCTCCAGGCTCCGATGGCCACGACCGCCAGGTCCAACGAGTCCGCCTTGGCCAGTGCGTCTGCGATCTCCGGCTGCCGGCGCAGCCCCGCGGCCGTCGATACATCCTCAACCACCAACGGGGCCCACAGCGGCCACGTCCGCCCGCCGCTGAGGTGCCCCAGCCGTTGAATGATTTCCAGCGAATTACTGCCCGCTGAGGGCAGCGCCCCGGCAAGCTGAACAATGTCACATTTGGGCAGCTTCTCCACATGGCGGGAGGCGATATCCAACGTCCGCGACCACGAAATGCCGACCGTTTCCCCAGCCCTTGCTTCGCGTGATAATTCTTCCGCTGCAGCCCGGCTGAGGATTTCCCGTACCTGCCCTTCCTCGACTGCGCCATCGGTGATGATCACGTGCCGGATTCCCAGAAGACTTTTGAGGCGCCCGGCGTCGGCGGTCGAGACGGCGGCCGGGAAATGCACTTCGATATCGACGATTCCACTCAGCCGGGCTTCGTCAAGCATGCGCGCCACCTGGAAACGCGAAATACCGTAGCTTTGGGCAAGCTCCACTTTGGAACGGTTCCGCAGGTAGTAGTCTCGAGCGACCCGGGCCAGGAGCTCCTCGCGCGACGGTTCATTCATGGGCCACCCTCCTTATCAGTTCGTAACGACTGAGCAACACCCCTTGCTCAAATGAGTATATATGACTAGAGTCACTTAACATCTGAGCAAAGAATAAACGCTCATATGTGCGGTGAGACGTTTCCCGGCAACTGGATGGCGCGGCTGCGAAGACTTGTACTGGCCGGGAACGCTGCGCACCGTGCGCAGCTGTCCGGTGTCGGAGTTGGAACCTAAATTCATGGAGGAATTGATGTTGAAGCGAAAAGGTGTGGGCCGGCTGGCGGCGGTTGCTGCGGCCGGGTTGAGCGGAGTACTGGTACTGAGTGCTTGTGGGGGTGCCGGGGGCTCCTCGAGCTCCGCAAAGGAGGTGAATGTGCTGATGGTGAACAATCCGCAGATGGTGGATCTGCAAAAGTTGACGGCGGACAATTTCACCAAGGACACGGGTATCAAGGTCAATTTCACGGTGTTGCCGGAGAATGATGTCCGGGCCAAGATCAGCCAGGAATTCTCCAGCCAGGCCGGTCAGTACGATGTGGCCTCGATCAGTAACTATGAGGTCCCGTTCTATTCCAAGAATGGCTGGCTTTCGCCCTTGGATGACACGGTGGCCAAGTCCGCCGGCTTTGATCAGTCCGATATTCTGGCACCGATGACGAAGTCGATGACGGGGGCGGACGGAAAGCTGTATGCCGAACCGTTCTACGGCGAATCGTCGTTCCTGATGTACCGGAAGGACGTCTTTGCGGCCAAGGGTCTGACGATGCCGGAGCACCCGACCTGGCAGCAGGTTGCTGATCTTGCGGCCCAGGCTGACGGGGCACAGGCAGGAATGAAGGGTATCTGTCTGCGCGGCCAGCCGGGCTGGGGACAGATTTTCGCTCCCCTCACCACCGTTGTCAACACCTTCGGCGGCACCTGGTTCGACAAGGACTGGAACGCGCAGGTCAACGCTCCCGCGTTCGTCAAGGCCACCCAGTTCTATGTCGATCTGGTACGCAACCACGGTGAAATCGGTGCTCCGCAGGCCGGGTTCACTGAGTGCCTGAACAACCTGCAGCAGGGCAAGGTGGCCATGTGGTACGACGCCACTTCAGCCGCGGGGTCCCTTGAATCGAAGGACTCGCCCGTGGCGGGCAAGATCGGTTATGTTGCGGCGCCGGTTGACCAGACGAAGAGCTCCGGATGGCTGTATTCCTGGGCTTGGGGCATCGAAAAGGCCGCGAAACACCAGGATGCCGCGGCGAAGTTCATCTCATGGGCCTCCAGCAAGCAGTACGAGGACCTGGTAGGAAAGCAGCTGGGCTGGAGCCGAGTCCCGGCAGGCAAGCGGACTTCCACGTATGAGAACGCCGATTACCAAAAGGCCGCTGCGCCCTTTTACAAGCAGACGCAGGATGCAATCAACGCCGCCGACCCGGCCAACCCCGGTGTTCAGCCACGGCCGGCCCCCGGCATCCAGTTCCTGGCCATCCCGGAATTCGCCGACATGGCAACACAGGTATCCCAGGAGGTTTCCAGCGCCGTCGCCGGCAAGGAAACGGTGCAGCAGGCCCTGGACAAGGGGCAGGCTCTCGCGCAAAAAACAGGCGACAAATACAAGAAGTAACACAAATCCTTGCGGCGGGAGCGGACCCGCACGGTCCGCACCCGCCGCAGACATGGGCGCTGGTTTTCTTCGGCAACCACGTATCGCTGTCGTACGGCAAATATATTTTGGAGACAAACATGACCGTTGTTTCGAACAGGCGCAGCAGCGCACGCTCACCGGGGACACCGGGAGGCGAACCGGTAATGCAGAAACTTGGTGGCTGGGCCCGCCGGGCACCTCTGCTGCCGGCTCTGGTTTTCATGATCGTCGTCACGCAGCTGCCCTTCGTGATCACCGTCATTATTTCGTTCTTCAACTGGAACGCTTTATACCCCAACGAGGTAAAATTCGGCTGGTTCTCTAACTATGTCAATGTCTTTACCGACGAATCGTTGCGTAATTCGGTGGTCACGACGATCGTCCTGACCGTCGTCGTCGTCCTGGTCAGTCTGGTGCTTGGCCTGGCCATTGCCGTGCTGCTGGACCGGCACTTCTGGGGCCGTGGCATTGTCCGTACCCTGCTCATCACGCCCTTCCTCATCGTGCCGGTAGCGGCCGCGCTTTTATGGAAGCATGCGCTCTTCAACCCGGAATACGGTCTGCTCAACGGCATCCTTAACTGGATCTGGGGACTGTTCGGCGCGCAGGCTCCCCAGCCCGACTGGATCTCCATGCAACCACTCATGGCGATCGAAGTGGACCTTGTTTGGCAGTGGACACCGTTTATGATGCTGATTCTGCTGGCAGGTCTGCAGAGCCGGCCTCTGGATGTCGTGGAAGCGGCGCGTATTGATGGTGCCGGCGCATGGCAGACGTTCAGATACATGACGTTTCCGCATCTGCGCCGCTATCTTGAACTCGCGGCCCTGCTCGGATCCATCTACATCGTGCAGAACTTCGACGCTGTTTACACCATCACCTCCGGGGGGCTGGGCACGGCCAACCTGCCTTACAGCATTTATCAGACATTCTTCCAGGCCCACGACTATGGGGCGGCATCCGCGGCGGGCGTGGTCATCGTCATCGGTTCGCTGCTGCTGGCGACCTTTGCTCTGCGGTCCGTTTCCACCCTCCTGAAGGACGAATCACGATGACGGCTATATCAACTTTCAGGACGGCGGCACGGGCCGCTGCGGGCAGGGACTCCAAAATGGTCCGGCGCCGGAAGACCTCGGGCAGATTGCTGGGCCTGCTTGCGTGGGCGGTCGGTCTGTTCTTCGTCGCTCCTGTGGCCTGGATGCTGCTGACCTCTTTGCACAGCGAGTCCGCCGCGGCCACCAACCCGCCGTCGCTCTTCGCCCCGCTGACCTTCGCCGGCTACGCGAACTTCTTCGGCGCCGGAAGCGGTGTTTCACCGATACCGCCGCTGCTGAACTCGGCCATGGCCAGCATCATCTCGACGTTACTGGTGCTGGTGCTGGCTACGCCGGCTGCCTATGCGCTGTCCATCCGACCGGTGAAGAAATGGTCCGATGTGATGTTTTTCTTCCTCTCAACGAAGATGTTGCCGATGGTGGCGGGTCTGCTGCCGATCTACCTGATCGCCCAGGCCACCGGGTTGCTGGACAGCATCCTGCTGCTGGTGATCCTGTACACGTCCATGAATCTGCCCATCGCGGTGTGGATGATGCGCTCCTTCCTCAGTGAGGTACCTATCGAAATCCTTGAGGCCGCCGCCGTGGACGGCGCGAATCTGTTCACGATCTTCCGCAGAATAATCATCCCGATCTCGGGGCCGGGCATCGCAGCTACAGCACTGATCTGTTTCATCTTCAGCTGGAATGAACTGCTCTTCGCCAATGTGCTGACCAGCACTGCGGCGACTACCGCACCGGTATTCCTCACAAGTTTCATCACCAGCCAGGGTCTCTTCCTCGCCAAAGTCTGTGCCGCAGCCCTTGCGGTTTCCCTCCCGGTCCTCATCGCAGGGTTCGCGGCGCAGGACAAACTCGTCCAGGGCCTTTCCCTCGGCGCCGTCAAATAACACCCTTCACACTCCAGAAGGAACGGATTTCCTCCCATGAGCACCTCCACGGAACAGACCACACCGCCAACCATGATGCGCGCCTCGATACTCAAACGGCAGGGCCAGATCACCCTCGAAACCGTGACCGTACCATCCCCTGATGATGACCAGGTCCTCGTGCAGGTCGCCGCCGTCGGGGTCTGCGGCAGCGACGTCCACTACTACCAGCACGGACGGATCGGCGGCTACGTCGTGGACCACCCCCTGATCCTTGGCCACGAACTCTCCGGCCGCATCGTCAGCGTGGGCAGGGACATCGACCCGATGCGCATCGGCCAACGCGTCGCGGTCGAACCGCAACGGCCCTGCCGCACCTGCCCCCAATGCAAAAGCGGCCGGTACAACCTCTGCCCTGACATGGAGTTCTACGCCACGCCTCCCATCGACGGCGCGTTCACCGAGTACGTGGCGATCCAGAGCGACTTCGCCCACGATATTCCCGACAACGTCAGCGACGAAGCGGGGGCCCTGATCGAACCGCTCTCCGTGGGACTGTGGGCCTGCCAACGGGCAGAGATCGGGCCCGGGAGCCGGGTACTGATCGCCGGTGCCGGACCCATCGGCATCATCGCCGCCCAGGCCGCGCGGGCCTACGGGGCAACAGAAATCTACATCACCGACATCTCCGCGGAACGTCTCGCCTTTGCCCTCAACCACGGCGCCACCCACGCCCTGAATCCCATGACCGATTCCGTTCAGGGACTGGACGTCGACGCCTTCATCGACGCATCAGGAGCCCCGCAGGCCGTCCGGGCCGGTATCCTCGCCGTGCGCCCCGCCGGACGGGTCATCCTGGTCGGCCTCGGCGCCGACGACGTCGAACTGCCCGTCTCCTATATACAGAACCGTGAAATCTGGCTCTCCGGCGTCTTCCGCTACACCAACACCTGGCCACTGGGCATCAAACTCGTCGCGGACGGGAAAATCGACCTCGACGTACTGGTCACCGGCAAATACGGACTAGCCCAAGCCGAAGCCGCACTCAACGCCGGAAAACAGCCCGGACAACTCAAAGCCGTTCTCTACCCGGGGCAATGACCCACCCAACCCCAATAATCCATCAGCGTTCATAACGAGGAGGCACAGATGTTACAGATACCGGAAGATACGCCTACCTCCCGGGAGACCGAACGAACCGCGGTACTGACCGTAATCGGGGAATCCCTGGTCGATATCATCAACGATTCCCGCATCCCCGGTTCCGGTACCAGGGTCCACCCCGGTGGCAGCCCCCTCAACGTCGCAATCGGCTGCGCCAGGCTGGGGGTTGCGACGGCCCTGGTCACCGACTACGCAGAGGACCGATACGGCCGGATCATCGACCAGCACCTCTCAGCAAATAACGTCACCGTCATCAACGGCGCCTCCGCGGCCACCAGCCAGGCAACTGCGGCCCTGGACGCGGAAGGGGCAGCGAAGTACACCTTCGAAATCACCTGGAACCCCCGCGGCGCTTCTCTTGAGGCACTGTCCGTGGCCGAGGGCTGCCGGCATGTGCACACCGGCTCAATCGCAACGGTCCTTCCACCTGGCAACGAGGCGGTCTACACGCTGGTAAACGCTGCCCGCGGGCATGCGAGCATCAGTTACGACCCCAACTGCCGCCCCGCGATCAGTGCAGACGTCACCGATGCCCGCCGGCAGGCGGAGAAGTTCGCCGCCGTCAGTGACATCGTCAAAGCCAGCGACGAGGATCTGAAGTGGCTCTACCCCGGGAAGACCCTTGAGCAGACAATGGAAGCCTGGCTCAAACTTGGACCCTCAATCATGGCCATAACCAGGGGAGCCAAAGGGCCCATCCTCGCCACAAGGAAACATGTCGTCGAAATACCCGCAGAACGAATCGACGTGGAAGATACCGTGGGCGCCGGGGACTCCTTCATGGCGGGACTCATCGCCGGCCTTCACCGGATGGACCTCCTTGGCGTCCAGGCCCGGGAACGGTTGGCTGACCTGCCACCTGAAACGCTGCGAAGCCTCGCCGCCTACGCCAACAAAGCTGCCGCCATCACCTGCTCCCGGCCAGGAGCAGATCCTCCCTGGGCAAGAGAACTCGGGGACTCCACCCTCATGCAGGAAGGGATGCAGTAATCCTGATCCGCTGGAGGACCCGATGATGATGATCCCTTATCGGTGTAACGGGTCCGGGGTTTCGTAGCGGGCTGCGGCAAGCGGGGCCAGCCATTGGGGTGCGTGTTGGCGGAAGTGTTCTGTTTTCATTGTGGCCGCGTTAGCCGGGATGGTGCCTGCCGGGGGTGTGTCGAGGGTTTGGAGGTAGTCGGCGTTGGTGGTTTCCACTTCGTCGGGTTTTTCTGGCCAGGATCCGATTACTATGCCGGATATGGCCAGTTGGCGCCGTGTGAGGGCTTCGAGGGTGAGCTGGGTGTGGTTAAGGGTACCCAGGGTGCTTCGGGTCACGAGGATGATGGCGGCTTGATCACCGAGGGCGGCGGCCAGGTCGGCGAGGGTGTGTCTGTCACTGTCCAGCTCCACGAGTATTCCGCCGGAGCCTTCCACAAGGACGTGATCGCAGGAGGTTGCGAGCTGTTGGATCCGTTCGGTATGGGCGCGCAGTCCGGGCAGTCGCGCGTTTTCCCGGGCGGCGGCAGCTACCGGGGCCATTGGTGCGTGGAGGCGGATGCCTTCGGTAACCGTTTGCAGTCCGCTCAGGCGACGTATCTCGTCGATGTCTCCTGATTCATGGGCGCGTACGCCTGTCTGGACGGGCTTGTAGACGGCCACGGTCCGGTGGCCCCATTCTGTTGAGTTAAGGGCGGCGGCCAGGGCGGCGGTGGTAATGGTTTTACCTACGCCGGTGTCGGTTCCGGTGATGAGCAGGATCCGGGGCAGCACAGGGGTTGTGGTGTTCATGAGTGGTTCTCTCGCACGGTGACGGTGAGCGGGGCCTGGAAGGAGAGCAGCCGCAACCAGTCCGGGTCTGGTCCGTACCCGGTAACTCCGGGCAGTGCACGGGCTGTTTCTTCGAGCACGAGTGCGGTTTCCAGTTCTGCCAGTTTGGCGCCCAGGCAGCGGTGCAGCCCGTGGCCGAAGGCCAGGGAGTAGGCGGTGGGGGCGGCGTCCGGTGGATGGTGGCCGCTGAGTTCGAGCAGGATTTCCGCGCCGGCCGGAAGCGCGACCCCGGCCAGTGAGGTGGCTTGTGCGCTTTGTCGACGCCAGGTGAATACGGAGGATTCGCTGGCCAGTATCTGTCGCACAAACGGGGCGGCCGGGATCTCTCCGGCGCCCAGCTGACCCCAGAGGTGGGGCTGCGCCACGGCGCGGTAGAGGGTGGTGGCGATCAGCTGCGAGGTGGTTTCCTGCCCGGCGATGACCAGGAAGTAGCCCAGGGAACAGATTTCGGCCGGGCGCAGTCCTGCCTTGTCGAGTATGCCGAACAGTGAACCGGTGCCCCGGCTGGCGGCGACCTCCGCCCGGAGCCAGTCGTAGAATTCCGCGGCGCTTTGGGCCAGGTGCACCTGGCGCTGTTCGTCGGGCCAGCCCCAGAACAGTTCCAGGGAGTGACGGCTCCATCGTTTGAAGGTGTCCAGATCCGGGCACCGCAGACCGGTCAGTTCGGCCATGATGACCGGGGGGATGTGTTTGGCCACGGTGTCGGCAAGGTCCACGGGACCGTGTTGGAGCAGCCCGGTAACCGTTCGGGCCCGTTCCCGGGTCAGGTCCCTTATCCGCGGGGTGAGGGCGGCGACGGTGGCGGGGGTGAAAAAGCGTGCTACCAGGGTGCGGGCCCGGCGGTGGGTTTCCCCGGTGGCCGAGGCCAGGATGGGGGGCAGTGCGAAGCCTGCACGGCTGAGGATCCGCAGTGCCGCCGGGCACAACGGAACGACGGTGGTGAGCGCATTGGTGGGGACAAAGTCCTCCGCCCGACGCAGGACCTCCCGTACCTGCCCCGGGTCGGTGATTCTGTGGAAGTTCATGGCTGTGCCGTCATTTCTGCTACCAGGGTGGCCGCCCGTTGTGTCTGGTCCGCGGTCAGGTCCGCACGGGCGGTCAGCCGGATTCGGGAAATACCGTCCGGGACGGCCGGCGGCCGGAAGCAGCCGGCCAGGACCCCGGCCTGCTCCAGTTCGCCCGCGATCCGCAGGGCGCGTTCGGCGTCCCCCACGGGGATTGACTGGACAGCTCCGGCGCCCTGGTCAACACCGGTGACGGCCGCGATCACGGCGGCGTTTCGGGCTACGGCGGCCACCAGTAGCGGCTCGCCGGTGATGATCCGGCATGCCGCTGCCGCCGCGGCGGCGGCGGCAGGCGCCAGTGCGGTGTCGAAGATGAAGGAGCGGGCGGTATTGACCAGGTGGTTGCGTAGCATGGGTGGTCCCAGTACTGCCCCGCCCTGGGCTCCGAGTGCTTTGGATAGGGTGGCGGTGAGGACCACGTGCCCGGCCGCGGCAAGTCCGGCGGCATGGACGCTGCCGCGGCCGTTACCGGCGACGCCCAGGGCGTGGGCCTCGTCGACCACGAGCAGCGCGTCGTAATCGGCGCACAGCCCCGCGATCGCGTCCAAAGGTGCGGCGTCGCCCAGGACCGAGTAGATGGATTCGATGACGACGACGGCGCGCGGCTGGCTGCGTCCGGCGAGCAGTTTCTCCAGCGCGGCCAGGTCCGAGTGGGCGAAGGCCTCAACGGGGGACCGCGAGAGGCGTGCGGCGTCGATGAGGGAGGCATGGACGTGTTCGTCGCTGATGATCAGTGTGCCGGGGCCGCCGAGGGCGGTCAGCACGCCCAGGTTGGCGGTGTAGCCGCTGGAAAATGCCAGGGCTGATTCCTGGCCGGTGAGGCGGCACAGTGCTTCTTCCAGTTCCAGGTGAACCCGGTGGGTTCCGGTCACGACGCGGGAGGCCCGGGCCCCGGTCCCGTACCGTCCGATTGCTTCGATGGCGGCTGCTTTGAGCCGCGGATCGGTGGAGAGCCCGAGGTAGTCGTTGGACGCCAGATCCAGCAAAGGGACCCCGCCGGTGCCGGTCCGGGGGAGAGCATGCCGGACGAGGGAGCGCCGGTGACGTACCTGTTCCCTGGAGGCCAGCCAGTCCCGCATGGCCCCATTCACCGGTGCACCTGTGCAATCGCGCCGATGATCGCGGCGCCGATGGCGGAAACATCATCAGCGTCGGTGAGGTAGGGCGGCATGGTGTAGACTAGGTCGCGGAACGGTCTGATCCACACCCCTCGTTCCAGGGCAGCCCGTGTCAGGGCGGGCACATCTGCCGGGCGGTCCAGCTGAACGATGCCGACGGCGCCGAGGACACGAACGTCGCGCACCGCCTCCATTGCGGCGGCCGGCGCCAACGCTGCGCTCAGCTGCCGCCCGATCCGGTCCACCTGCTGCTGCCAGGCACCGGAGTCCAAAAGGGACAGGGAGGCGTTGGCCACGGCGCAGGCCAGCGGATTGGCCATGAATGTCGGGCCGTGCAGCAGTGCCCGGAAGGGCGAGTCCGTGATGGCAGCCGCCGCCTCCCCGGTGCACAGGACCGCCGCGAGGGACAGATAACCACCGGTCAGGGCTTTGCCCACGCACATCACATCCGGTGCCACGCCGGCCCATTCCGCGGCGAAAAGTTTCCCGGTGCGGCCGAATCCGGTCGCGATTTCATCGAAGATCAGCACCAACCCGTAGTCGTCGGCCACCCGGCGCGCGGCGCGCAGGCAGTCGGGTGCGTAGATATGCATGCCACCGGCCCCCTGCAGGACCGGTTCGACGATGATCGCCGCCAGTTCACGGCTGTTGCCGGCCACGGCATTCTCCAGAGCCCTAACCCAAACCGCGACTTCGGCCTCGTCCGCTACCAACTGCCCGTTGACAAGGCGCGCGGTCGGAGGACGGGGCACGAAGTGCTGCTGTGCGATAAGGCCCGGGAAAGCGGAATGCATGCCATCCACCGGGTCGCACACACTCATCGCGGCGAACGTGTCGCCGTGGTAGCCGCCGCGGACGGTCAGAAACTTCTGCCGGCCACCGCGCCCCACGGCTGCCTGGTACTGCAGGGCCAGTTTCAGGGCTACCTCCACGGCAACGGATCCGGAGTCCGCGAAAAACACGTGCCTCAGCGGCCCCGGGCTCAGGTGCACCAGTCGTTCGGCCAACTCCACGGCGGGTTCGTGCGTCAGACCGCCGAACATGACATGACTGAACTGCCCTGCCTGGCGGCGCAGGGCATCGTCGAGTACCGGATGGCGGTACCCGTGGACCGCACTCCACCACGAGCTCATCGCGTCAATCGCCTCAAACTTCGTCCCGCTGGCGCACTGCAGCCGCAGCCGCACCCCCGAGGCCCCGGTCACGGCATACGGGTCCGGTCCGTCCAGCGGGGCGTAGGGATGCCACAGCAGACCACGGTCACGCTCGATCAGCCCCACCATCTCAGGCGTTGGGGGCGGCCGCGGTCCCGGCAC
>JALYYI010000184.1 GCA_030946705.1 Actinomycetota bacterium
CCGCGGCACGGCGACACCCAGATCCTTGAAGACATGCTGGACCAGCCCGGAGCAGTCGAAACCGCTGGCCGGATCGGTGCCGCCCCAGACGTACGGCACACCCAGGTACTTCTTCGCATCCGCCACCACATCGGCGCCGGTGGCACCGTTGGGGTTGGCCGCGGTTACCGCGGAGGCGGAGCCGATGGTTCCCGGAGCGCCCTGCGCGGCGGCCAGGGCGCCGGCAAACGTGCCGGCCCCGGCGGTGGCACCTGAAGCGGCAACGGATCCGGGCGCCGCGGAAACAGAACGCCCGCTCTGGATGTCCGCGAGCTGCGCCAGCATGCCCTGGATCTGGCCCATCCGGCTGACCATATCCACCACCGTCATGGCTTGGCCCCGTCCCGGCCGCGGTGCCAGGCACCGGAAGCGATTTCGTCGATGGCGGTCTGCTCGGTGTGCAGGTCCTCGGCCACGACCCGCGCCTCGTGCCTGGTTTCGAGCTTCTGCAGCCGGACCGACTGCGACCGGGCGGCGTTGAAAGCCGCCTGCGCCTGTTCCGTCCTCGCCTGGTTTTCCACCGACACGGCGGCCAGATCGGCCAGCATGCTGCGCGAGGATGAGCGGGCCGCGGCCACGCTGCTCAGCGCAGCCGCGTTGACCACCTCGCTGGGCATCTCCGCCAGATCCAGGCGCGCAGCCCGCTGGCGCGCCCGGGTGGCGGAGGTCCTGTTATTGGCAGAGGCAAGCTCAATAGCCGCCGCATCCTCATGCAGTTGCTTCAGCCGAAGCAGGCCGGCCAGCGGGAATCCACGGGACATCATGCACCTCCAAGATTCTGGGTAAGTCGGTTCAGCTGCTCCCAGGCAGCGGCGGCGGAGCTCTGATCGTCCATCCGCTGCTGCAGGAAGGCATTGATGGCGTCCTCGTGGTCCAGGGCGGCATCAACCAAAGGGTTGGCGCCACGCTGGTAGGCGCCGACGTCGATCAGGTCCTGGACCGAGCGTCGGGCGGCCAGGACCTTCCGCAGCGCGGTGGCCATCGCCCGCTCTTCGTCGGACGTTACTTTGGAGGCGACGCGCGAGATGGACCCGAGCACGTCGATGGAGGGGAAATGCCCGGCCACGGCGAGCTTGCGGTCCAGGACAACGTGCCCGTCCAGGATGGACCGTGCGGCGTCCGCGATGGGCTCGTTGTGGTCATCGCCGTCAACCAGGACGGTGTAAATGCCGGTGACGGAGCCGCGCTCGGCGGTTCCCGCGCGTTCCAGCAGCTGGGCCAGCACGGAGAAGGTCGACGGCGGGTACCCGCGGGTGGCGGGCGGCTCACCGACAGAGAGCCCGATTTCGCGCTGCGCCATGGCCACGCGGGTCAGCGAGTCCATCATCAGCACCACGTCCGCGCCGCGGTCCCGGAACGACTCGGCTATCCGCGTGGCGGTGAACGCCGCGCGCATCCGCATCAGGGCCGGCTCGTCGGAGGTGGAAACCACCACGATGGAGCGGGCCAGGCCCTCGGGTCCCAGGTCATCCTCCAGGAACTCCCGGACCTCGCGCCCGCGCTCCCCCACCAGGGCAATCACGGACACCTCGGCGTCCGTGCCGCGGGCAATCATGGACAGCAGCGAGGACTTGCCCACGCCGGAGCCGGCAAAAAGGCCCATCCGCTGGCCCTTGCCCACCGTCGCCAGGGTGTCCATCGCCCGGACGCCCAGCTGCAGCGGGGTGACGATGCGGGTGCGGTGCATGGCCGAGGGTGTGTCATGGTCCACCGGGACGCGGCCGTCCACCAGCAGCGGGCCCTTGCCATCGATCGGCCGGCCCAACCCGTCCAGGACCCGTCCGAACAGCCCGGCGCCGGTGGGAACCAGCAGCGGTGTGCCCTTCGAGCGTGCCGGGGAGCCTGCGCTGATGCCGGTCATCCGGCCCAGCGGCATGCAGCGGATTCCGGCGCGGGTGGTGGCCACCACCTCGGCGTCCACGCCGGGATGCTCGCCGATGGTGACCAGGTCGCCAATGGCGCAGTCAAGGCCTGCCACCTCGGCGCCGAGCCCGACGATGGAGGACACCGAGCCAATCCGCTCGGGCCTCGCGGCCGCCATCGCGGACTCAAAGCGGCGCGCGTGCGGACGCCACCGGGTGGTCATCGCTCCTCACCCAGCTGCGTCTCTGAAAGCAGGGCGTCCTTGGCCCGGGCCAGCGCGGTGCCGATCCTGGCATCGAGGCGTCCGTGCTCGTATTCCGCCACCGCGTCGCCGCGCGCCAGTTCCGGATCCGGGATGAACCGGACACCGGCGGCCTCCAGGGTTGCGTTGTCCAGCGCGTCCAGGTCATCCGGATGCATCCGGACCGCGTAGACGCCGGGCACAGCCGGTTGAGCCAGCACGCGGGCCAGCGCGGAACGGGCGGCGAAGTCGCCGTCGGAGAGCGCACGGCCTATGACGGCTTCGGCCAACTCCAGCGAGGCCGCCAGCAGCACATCCTGGGCGTCGGCAATGACCGGCAGTGCAAGCGAGTTGATGGCCTCCGTGGCCGCCTGAAGGGATGACAGCGCCGCGTCCAGCCGGGACTGCACGTCGGCCAGGGCCTGTGCGTGCTCGGCCTCCAACCGGGCGCGACGGGCAAGCGCCTCCGCCTCGGCGGCCCGCAGCCCGGCCGTATAACCGGCCGAGTGGCCGCGGGTGTAACCCTGCGCAGCGGCCTTTTCGCGTCCGGAATCCTGCAGCGGGACGAAGCTGACGGGGGTGAATTCGGGGCCGGCACCGGCACCGGCGGACGTCCTAGTAAACAAGGTCATCATCCTCAACCCGGCGCACCGTGATGGTACCGGCGGCTTCCAGCTCGCGGATCGAGCGGACGATGTCCGCACGTGCCTGCTCCACCTGCGAGGCGCGGACGGGGCCGACGGCGTTGCTCTCGGATTCCAGGATCTCCAGGTTGCGCTCGGAGATGTTCGCCCGCACCACGTCGATCAGCTCCGGTGGAGCACCCTTGAGGGCCAGCGCCAGCACGGTGGCGTCGATGCCGCGCAGCACCTGCTGGACGTCCTTGCGTTCCAGCTTCACGATGTCCGGAAAGGTCAGCATCCGGGACCGGATTTCCTCCGCCAGCACGGGGTCCCGCGCGTCCAGTCCTTCCAGCAGGGCCTTCTCGGTGGCCACATCGGCACGGTTGAGGATCTCCACCAGGGACTCGATGCCGCCCACCACCTCGCTGGAACCGCGCAGCGAAACCACGGCCTTGGCGCGGGCCTTGAGCGTCTCGGCCACAATGCTGACCGCTTCCGGGGTCGCGGTTCCCATCGAGGCAAACGCCTGCGCCACCTCGGTGCCCAGGGACTCCCCCAGGCCGGCGATCACCGCGGAGGCCTTCTGCGCATCCAGATGTGCCATCACCAGGGCAATCGTCTGCGGCAGCTCGCCATCCACCAGGATCACGATCTGGCCCGGATCCGCGTCGGCCAGGAACTCAAAGGAGGTACCCGCCATCGAGGATTCCAGCCGGCTCATCACGCCGGCGGCCTTTTCCGAACCGAAGGACGCCTCCAGCAGCTCGACGGCGAAGTCCCGGCCGCCACGGGTGTGCAGGCTGGCGTGGAAGCTCATATCATGGAACTCGCTGATGACCTTCTCCGCCACCTCGGGATCCACGCGCCGCATCCGTACAATCTCGGAGGTGACCTCCTCGGCCTCGGTCTCGCTGAACTGCTTGAGCACCTTGGAGGCCTGGCCGGGCTCCAGCTGCATCAGGATGATGGCGGCCTTCTGCGTGCCGGTCAGCGTTGTATCTGCGGTTCTCATACGGGCGCCCTGTCATCCATCATGCTGCGGAGGTACTCAGCCGTTTTCTCCGGATTGTGCGTGGCCAGGGACTCCAGCCGGGCCCGTTGGCCGTCCAGATCGGTGGGTCCTTCGGGCAGCCGCGGAACCGGAAGCGCCGCCGGCGGAGCGGGCAGCGGGATGGCCGTCGTCGCCGGGTCAAGGAGCTTCATCGACTCCAGCCGCTCCCCCAGGTCCACCGGCTCGCGGCTCTGCCGCTTGCTCCGGCGGGCGTAGAAGAACAGGGCCAGCGCCACCAGCAGCAGGATCGCGGCGGCAATGATGATGGTCTGCAGGGTCTCCGCCTGGCGCTTGGCATCGGCGTCGGCCTTGGCGGCATCCAGTGCCGCCTTCGCAGCCGCCGCACCCGCCGTGTTGAACGGCACCGTCGCCACGGTAACCACGTCGCCGCGGGTGGCGTTGATCCCGGCCGCGGAGGAGACCAGGTCACGCAGCGTGGCCAGGTCCAGCCCGTTGGCCGCGTTCTTGTTGATCGCAACGGAGACCGTCTGGCGCTTGATGGTGCCGGCCGGGATGGTGGTGGTCTGCGTGGTCTTGTCCACCGCGTTGTTCTTGGTGGACTGGTCCGAGCTGAACGTGCCGTTGCCGCTGGCGCCGGAGGGAACCGCAATGTTGTTCGAGCCCAGCGTGCCGGCCGCCTGACCGCCGGTCCCGGTGTAGCTCTGCGTGTTCTTGGATTCGCTCAGCGCCGCCGCGTTGCTGGGGCTGGCGAAGGACTCCTCCACCTTCTGCCCGGACTGCAGGTCCATGTCCGCGGAGACGGCCACCGTGGCGTTGCCCGGCCCGGCCACCCGGTCCAGCATCGCCTGCACCGCGCTTGTCACCCGGTTCTCATAATCCGAGGCCCGCTTGGTGCTGCCGCCCGCAGGGCCGCCGCCGACGGTGGAGAGCACGGTCCCGGCGGAGTCGATGACCGCCACGTCAGTCGGCTTCATACCGTCGATCGAGGCGGAGGTCAGGTGAACAATGGCCTGCACCTGCTCCGAGTTCAGCGTGGCGCCCTGCTTGGTCTGGATGAACACCGACGCCGTCGGGTCCTGCTTCTGCGAGACGAAGACGGAGTCCTTGGGGATGGCCAGGTGCACCGAGGCCAGCTGAACGCCGTCCATGGCGTCGATGGTGGAGGCCAGCTCCCCTTCCATCGCGCGCTGGTAGGTCACGTTCTGCTGGAACTCGGAGGACGTCACGCCCATGTTGTCCAGCAGCGAGTAGCCCGCGGTCTTGTTGGCCGGCAGCCCCGCCGCGGCGGCCTTGAGCCGCTCGTCGTTGACCTTGTCCTGCGGGACCATGATGGTGGCCCCGCCGTCGGAGAGCTGATAGGGAACGTTGTCGGTATGCAGCTGGTCCACGATCTTGTTCGCGTCCGCGCCCTGCAGCCCGGAGAACAGCGGCGTGTAGGAGGGCTTGCCCAGCCAGGAGGTCAGGGCAATACTGCCCAGCACCAGCCCGGCGATGCCGATCAGGGCGATGGTGCGCTGGGCGACGCTGAACCCGCCCACCGTCCGGGACAGCCCCGCGAACATACTTGCCAAAAACGGCGGCATCAGGCTTGCATCCTCATGATCTCGTTAAACCCGTCCACGCCCTTGTTCCGGATCGCGGCCACCAGCTCCAGCGTGACCTGCGCCCGGGTCGCGGCCAGCGTCGCGGTGTGGATGTCATCCAGGTTGCCCGTGACGGCCTTGACCGCCAGGTCGTTGGAGGTGGTCTGGAGCTGCTGCAGGTTGTCCACCGCGCCGCTGAGGCTGGCGGCGAAACCGGAACCGTCCGTCGTCGTCGTTGCTCCCGTGGCGGGAAGGTAGCCGGTGCCCGCGACGCCCTGGACCATACTGACTAGGGGGAGGCTCATCAGGCTTTTCCGATCTGCAGTGCGGCTTCGTAGCTGGTCTTGGCGCGGTCGACGACGGCGGCGTTGGCCTGGTAGCCGCGCTGGGCCATGATCAGCTGGCCCATCTCCGTGCCCAGGTCGATGTCCGGCATGCGGACGTTGCCGTCCTTGTCCGCGAGCGGATTGGTCGGATCGTTGACCACGCGGCCGGTCGCGCTGCCCAACGCGACGCCGGAGACGTGGACGCCGCTGTTGCCCGCTCCCGCCTGCGCCTCGACAAAGCGGGCCTGGAAGGCGTTGCCGCTGGTTTTGGTGGCGGTGTTGATATTCGCCAGGTTGTCCGCGATGGCGTCCATCCACTTGCGGTGCACGGTGAGGGCGGAGCCGGCAATGCCGATCACGTCGAAGGTCATCAGTTGGTCCTCATCGCTGCACGCACGGCCGTGAATTGCGCGCTGGAGGCCTGCGCCGCGAACTGGTAACGCAGCACCGTGTCAACGTTGGAGAGCGTCTCCGTGTCCAGATTGACGTTGTTCCCGTTCAACTGCGTCGGATCCAGCGAACTCTGCGTGGTCGCGGTCACGTGCCCGTCCCCGGCCCGCACCGACTGCGCAAGCGCGTCCTCGAAGGTCACCCGCTGCGCGTGGTAATCCGGGGTGTTGACGTTGGCAATATTGTTGGCGATGGTCCGCTGACGCAGCGAAAGCCCGTCAAGGGCGCTGCTCAGCGCAACGGAGGTCACGGAATCGAACACGGCCACCAGCTTCATGGGGAAGGGACAAAGCGGCCGATCCTTGGCCTAACAGGCGAGCTATCCGTGCTCACCTGCATCTATCGGCAGGGGCGTGACGTTGGTTAGCAGGAATATGCTATGTAATTTATTTATCCTGTGACGTCCAGGAAAACGGACCGGCCGCTGGGCCTGGCATCGAACACCGACTGGATGGCTGCCAGGTGGCTTGCCGTGGTTGCCTTCGCCGCTTCGAGGCGTTCGACGGCGGCCTGCTGAGCGAATTCCAGGTCCCGGGCGCGCAGCACCAACTCCGGCGGGATGGGACCCACGCCCTTCGGAGGGGTCCATTGTGTGGGGGTGCTGTCCGTTGAAGGACCCTGCCTTGCAGTGATGGCAGCCACGTCGGCTTCCATCTTCGCCAGGACGGCCATCCAGTCCTGCAGATTCGGGGACACCCTAGCCCACTCCCAGCATTCCGCCTACCCTCGCGACTCCCGCCGGCTGGGCAACCTCCTGGGCTGGCAGCATGGCCGCCGCCTCGTGCCACGATTGCCGCAGCGGCTCCAGGATCCCGATCGCCTCCCGGGTCCGCTCCACGTCGCGGTGGATGTTCGCGTCAATCAGAACCTTGGATGCAAAGTTGTAGACGCCCATCAGAC
>JALYYI010000265.1 GCA_030946705.1 Actinomycetota bacterium
TTGCCGGCGAAATAGCCGAGCAGGACGGCCCCCGTGCCCCAAATCAGGCCGCCGGCGGCGTTGAACAGCAGGAAACGGCGGTAGGGCATCCGGGAGAGGCCCGCCAGGGCGGGCATGACGGCACGGAAAAATGCTGTGAAACGGCCCAGGAAAACGGCGGAGCCGCCCCTGCGCGCCAGGAAGGCGCGCGCGTCGTCCAGCTTCCGGCGCCTCTTCCGGAGCAGGGACAGGTTCAGGATCCGGGGCCCGAAATGGCGCCCGACCTCGTAGCCGACCGTGTCGCCCGTAATGGCCGCGGCCACCACCAGGACCACCACCAGCCACAGCCGCACGTGTACCTGGCTGGCCAGCACACCGCCCAGGATCGCGGCGGTTTCCCCGGGCAGGACAAAGCCGATGAACAGAGCGTCCTCGGCGAAAACCAGGACCGTGATGATCAGATAGGCGGGCACCGGACCGGCACGAAGGATAGCGTCGATCAGCCAGGGCATGCGCACGCCGCCAGGTTGGCGTGCGGGTGACTAGTCAAGTTTTTCACCGGTGCCAGGCGATTTCACGGCCGTGGCGGTGGCGGGAGCCAGGCCGCTGGCGCTGGCTTCAATGCTGAAGTCCACCTCGTTGGTGGAGCTGCGGTAGAGGCTGTACTTGTTTTCCGGGTAATGGCCCGGTCCGGTGCCGTTGTCGAAATAGACTGTCTGGCTGGTTTGCGGCGCCAGCGTCACACCGGTCAGCTGCTGGAAGTAGGACTCGGTTTTGCCCGTCGATTTGTCCTTCATGGTGTAGTAAACCTGCAGGGATGAGAGGGACTGCTGGCTGGAATTGTGGATGGTGAACTGCAGCCGGTCCGCAACGGGAGCCTTGGTCTGCGGATCAACATTGTTTTCCGCGATCGCGTCCGTAATGCTGAGCCCGGCGTTGGTGCTGGGATTGTGGATGGGGTTCGTTGCCACCGGGAGCGCCGCCGGCGCGGACGCGGTGGCCGCCGGCTGGGCGGATGGTCCGCTGCTGCTGCTGGTGACCTGCCAGACGACGACGGCAATCAGGGCTGCGAGCAGGATGGCTGCCAGGGGGATCAGTTTCTTCATTTCAGGTGACCTTTCTCAGGAGTGTGCGTTTGGTGCTGCTGAACAGCGCGAAGACGAAGGAGCCGGCCAGTCCGGCCGTGAGCCACAGCGTGTTGTTGAAGGTGCCGGCCCAGATGAACCCGAGGGGCTGCTGGTTGTACTCGTTCTTGATGCCGAGATAGGCGAAGGTGGCCCGTTCATACTGCTTTGTCACCGACGTCTGTTCAATGAGATCCCGGGCCGTTTCGTAACCGGTGAAGTGCGCCATCACCGCCTGCTCGTGGGCCCGGTCTACCTGCAGGCTGGCAAAGAGGCCGCCGGGGATCTGATTATCCGGATCCATCGTGTCCCCGATCTGCGGGATGATGAGCACGATCACCAGCCAGAGGACCAGGCCGATCACCAGTCCGCTGCCCGGCTGGCGGGTCACCGAGGCCAAGGCCATAGCCAGCAGGCTCCACATGATCAGGTAGCCGCAGGTGTGGGCGGCAGCGATGGCCAAGAGCAGGAAGTCATGACCGCCCAGCGGCGCGTTGCCTACCAGCAGCAGGGTCCCGGCGCTGACAACGAACAGGCCGGCGACCGTCCCGGTCCAGATGGCCGCCACGGCAAATATTTTGCCCCCGGCGAAGGCATATTTGCCCAGCGGCCGGCTGAACATCAGCTGCAGGGTTCCGCGGCCCTTCTCCTTGGCGATCATGCCATGGCCAATAATGACCGCGAACAAGCTACCGACAATTTCCAGGTATTCAATCCCGGAGCTGAGCATTTGCAGCGGAAACAATTGCGGCGGCGGGGCGGTCACCGGACTGCCGCTGGCTCTAAGAGCGTCGACGTAGTGGTTGTAGCCGGCGATCTTGACGCGGAAATCCGCCGAGGCGACGACGACGGAGAGGACGACGATGGCGGCCAGGAACAGGAACAGCACAAGAACGAAGCGGCTCCGGACCATGTCCTTGAGTTCTTTGCCGCCCAGGGTCATCAGGTTGGTCATGCCAGTTCCTTCCTCATTTGGCGGCGGCGGGTAAGCAACAGGAAGGCGCAGCCGGCAGCCACGAACATTGCCATATCCAGCAGCCCGGCCGCGATGGTGCCGGTGGCCTGCGGATCCCCCAGGATCACGGCGCTGACCTGTTTGAAGTTCTCACCCAGGGACAGCGGACCCACTAAGGCGCCGGTCAGGGCAAGAAGCCCGTCTGTGTCTGTGAACCCGGTGGCGCTGCCACCGGGTTCAGCAGGGATATAGGCTCCGCCGCGGTGCCCAGCAGCGGCAGCACGAAGATTATGATGCTCCAGATGACGATGGGGACGAACAATGCCGCGGTGCCCGAAGCCGCATAGAGCCCGCTGAGCATGCCCAGGCAGACGAACGGGATCAGGAAGAGCCAGGCCACGGCATAGAGCCCCAACATCCGCAGCGTCCCGGCGGGGGAAAGGAGTTGGCCGGAGACCGCGGCGATGCACAGGATGTTGATCACCGCGGAAACGGCCAGCAGCACCAGCAGGAACAGGCCAAGCCCGCAGAGTTTGGCGCCCAGATACAGCCGCGCTGGAAGGTCGCGCGAAAAGACCAGATCCGCTGTCCGTGCACGCCGGTCCCGCAGGGTTGATTGGACTCCGACGACGATGGCCAGCAGGGCGCCGATCAGCACGATGTAGATGACGGTATTGCGGGCGTAGTACAGCGGCGAGAAGCCATCGAACGGATTCGCCGCCGTCGTCAGTCCCTGGTTGACCGCTTCCTGGTAGACCCTGCTCACGGTCCCTTTTGCCGCGGACCCGATGAACGCGGACGCCGCGATCATGCCCAGGAAAACCGCAAGAACAAGTTGCGGCAACCGTTCCCGGCTGATGCAGAGGATCTCCTGACGGACAACAGCGCTCCAACGGTTCACCGCCCGGCCCCGGACTGGATGTGCAGGTAGATTTCCTCCAGCGAGTCCTGGTCCGGGAAGGACTGCAGGGTGGCCGCAACGGAGTCCTGGTAAACGAGGTTCCCGGCGCTGAGGATTCCGATGCTGGTGCAGGTCCGGGTGACCTCGGCCAGCAGGTGGGTGTTCATGAAAACGCTCATTCCCAGTTCCTCGTTCAACGCCACGACAATCTCCCGAAGCCGCCGCACACCCTGCGGATCCAGCCCGGACGTTGGCTCATCCAGGAAGAGCACCGAAGGCCGGTGCAGGATGGCCTGGGCGATTCCGGCGCGCTGGCGCATGCCCTTGCTGAAGGTCGACATCCGCTCCCGCTCGTGCCCGGTGAAGTCGAGGAAGCCCAGCACCTCGGCGATGCGCTTGTCCGGCCCGGCGACGCCGGACAAGCGGGCAAAGAAACGCAAATTCTCCGCCAGTGTGAGGTTGTCGTAGAACTGCACATTCTCGGGCAGGTAGCCGATGGACCGGCGCACCTTCTCCGGGCTGGCACCGATGTCATGCCCGGCAATCCGGGCCGCGCCGCCGGAGGGTTCCAGCAGCGTGGTCAGGATGTTGACGGTGGTGGTCTTGCCGGCCCCGTTGTGGCCCAGCAGCCCGAAAATTTCTCCCTTCGGAATGCTGAGAGTCAGCTCGTTGAGAGCCTGGGCGGCGCCGTAGCGCTTCACCAGCCGGTCGGTTTCAATTGCAAAGTCCGTCATGTTTAATACGGTAGTGCGGAGGTCATGAGAGGAAGCTGAGCCGGACCAGGCCGTCGAAACGCGCCTGAAGCCAGAAAGGACCCGCGGAAAAGGGGATCCGCGGGCCGTCTCTGGCGATACTCAAATTCAGTGATGAAACTCCATAGGCAAGTCCTTCCTGGCAGGGTTCGGGCTACCCGTTTTTATGGGGCGCCGGGAGCGTCGGTGGGATCGGTGTGGTCCCCGGTCTGCTGTACGCCAGGTCCCGAGTCCTGAGTTCCCGCCGCGTCCGGGGCGTCCGGCGTGTCACCGGGGGTCGGGGTGTCCGCGGTGCCCGCGTTGTCCGGCGTGTCACCGGGCGTGGGGGTGTCCGCCGTACCCGCCGTGTCCGGCATGTCCCCTGGCGTGGGCTTATCTATCGAGGCTGGTGCCGAGTGGGAGGCCGGCGCCGGCGGGAGTGTCGCCGCGTTGGCCGCACCGGCTCCAAGGCCAATCAGGGCTACAAGTCCTACGGCTCCCGTCAGGATCTTCTTTTTCATTTGCATGGTCGATTCCTTTCGATCTGGTGGCAACGTTTTTTCCGCCACGGCCGCTCCGGATGGGCGGCCATAAATCGAGTCTGCTTCCCCGCCACTGAGAGGATGCTTAACCCTGTTGTGGACCCGCTGAGAAAGAATCCCCGTGTACGTACGGGCAGAGAGACTGCTGAACAAAGCTGAGAACAGCCTGAGAGCGCGGCGGTCCAAGTTGTGTGAAACGGTGGGGTGCACGCATTGTTGGAGCATGAAGCCAAGCCAGGTTGGTGCTGCGGCGGCCCGCCCGAGCCGGGCACGCTGGGGGGTGCGCAAACGCGCAACGGCCACCGCCGTCGTCGTCGTCGCCGCTGCCTTGCTGCTGGGCGGGGTGCTGCTACTGGTGCTGCTGCAGACCTCGCTGATCTCCAACACGGAAACCGCCGGACGGCGCAAAGCCAGTGAGGTCGCGGCACAGATCACCAGCCAGGACGTCTCGGAGGCTGCGCAATCCATCGCCGCCAACGCGCACAGCGGACAGTACGTGCAGATCCTGGACCCAGCAGGCGCCGTCGTGGCGTCCTCAGAGACCTCGGCCCTCGGCAAGCCGCTCTCGTCGATGCGACCGGCGGCGGGGCAAACGCTGACCCAGGATGTCTCCAGCCTGCAGAGCATCGGGGACAACGACGACTTCCTGATCGTCGCCTCCGGGGTCAGCGTTGGCAGCCAGCTCTACACGGTCATCGTTGCCTCCACCGTGCAGGTCCAGGTGGACACGGTCGGCACCGTCGCGTGGTTCATGCTTGGGGCCACACCGCTGCTGCTGGCAGTCGTCGGTGTCTCCGTATGGCTCTTGGTGGGGCGCTCGCTGCAGCAGGTTGAACGGATCAGGGGACAGGTATCGCGGATCAACGCGAGCCGGCTGGAGGAAAGGGTGGACGTTCCGCCGACGGACGATGAAATCCATGCACTCGTACGGACCATGAACATGATGCTGGACCGGCTGCAGGCCTCCGACCGGGAGCAGCGCCGGTTTGTCTCCGACGCAAGTCATGAGCTGCGAAGTCCGCTGGCCACGTTGAGCGCCAGTGTGGAAATTGCTGCAGCCGACCCGACGGGACAGATGTGGGGGCGGATGCAGGACGTCCTCTCCGGGGAAACCGCCAGGATGCGCTACCTGGTGGAGGATCTGCTTACGCTGGCTAAGGCGGATGACCGCGGGATCGCCATAGCCGCGGACGAGGTGGACCTCGATGATGAGGCGGATACGGAAATCCGCCGGCTCCGCTCCACCAGCAAGCACCGGGTCACCGCCCGGCTGGATCCGGTGCGGGTAACCGGCGACGCCCGGCGCCTGGGGCAGGTGCTGCGGAACGTGATGGACAACGCGGACCGGCACGCGCGCTCCAGTGTCCACGTCAGCCTGGCGCAGGACCCGGAGGAGGCGGTGATCCAGGTGGATAACGACGGCGATCCTGTACCTGAGGAGGAACGGGAACGAATCTTCGAGAGATTCGTGCGCTTGGATGACAGCCGGTCACGGGAAAGCGGCGGCAGCGGGCTGGGCCTGGCCATCGCGGCGGGCATTGTCAGCGCCCATCACGGATCCATCCGCACGCTGGAGACGGAGAACGGTGGTTGCCGGTTCGAAATCCGGCTTCCCAAGCATTCCACGGGCTAGTGACTTCGGCCGGGGGAGAGCGGTGGTTTCCTGCGTCCTTAGCTGATTCTCAGGCCGTGATGCAAAGCTTTGCCGGTCGGGAGCGTGACTACTTTGAACTTGGCAGCTTTGAAGCCGACAGCTTTGAAGCTGACAGCTTTGAAGCTGACAGAAGAGAAAGCCGGGTCAGATGCGTGGTAATCGTGCAGGGCAGGCAGCGGCCGGGATCAGGAAGCGCCGGGCGGGATGGCTGGGCGTTGCGGGGCCGATCATCGTGGCGGTGGTGATGGCGCTCACCGGATGCCAACCGCCTGCCGGGTCCGGTGGGGGCGCGGGGACCTCCCCGGGTTCGGTGGCATCGGGCAAGGTGGGGCATGTGTTTGTGATTAATCTGGAGAACAAGGGGAATGAGAGTGTTTGGGGTTCGGGGTCGGTGGCTCCGTATCTGTCGCAGACGCTGCGTGGTCAGGGTGTGTTGTTGACCCAGTATTACGCTATTGCGCATCTGTCGCTGCCGAACTATCTGGCGCAGATCTCGGGGCAGGGGCCCAACGATGCGA
>JALYYI010000295.1 GCA_030946705.1 Actinomycetota bacterium
ACCTCCCTCAGTCCAGCAGGTGCAACTGGTCCGCGGTGTCCACATCCGCGCCCTCGTCCGGGTCGCCGCACTCCACCAGATCGATCAGCCCGGGGTGGTCGCGCAGGAAATTGCGCGCCCCGCCGTCGCCCGTGGCCTCCGCCGCTGCCTGCACGGCCAGGGAACCGTCGAAGAGGACCGGATGGCCGCGTTGCAGCGCACCATCCGGCCCCAGGTAGGCGGCCATCGTGACCCGTCCCGCTCGGTGCCCGGACAGCAGTCGCGCTACGGTGCCGGCGCTGACCCCGGGCTGATCCACTAGCGCCACCAGGACGTCGTCGCCAGCCGGCACTGCGGCCACGCCGAGGCTGAAGGAGGTGCTCATGCCCTCCTGCCAGCGCGGATTGTCCAGCACGCGGTGCCCGGCCAGGTCCGTGCGCGCGCGGACACCCGCCGCGCCGGCCCCGAGCACGACGACGGTCTCCCGGCAGCCGCCCTCGCGCAAGACCTGCGCCAGGTGCTCCACGAGCGTTCGGCCGCGGTAGGGCAACAGCGCCTTGGGGCCCCGGCCCAGCCGGGTGCCGGCACCGGCCGCGAGCAGGACCGCCGTCGTGCTTGAAGTCATGAGGCAACTATAGGGACTTGGCTCGGCAACGCACATTGAGGACGCGGTCCGGCTACCCCGCGACCAGATTACGGGCCGACCGTCTGTGCGCGGCTATCAGTTCGGCCAGGTCCAGTCCCGGGATCTGGCCATCCAGGACACGCCAGCTTCCGCCGACCATAACCCGGTCGGCCCGATCCGCACCGCAGAGCAAGAGCGCGGCTACCGGATCGTGGCTGCCGGAGAAACGGAGTTCGTCCAGCCGGAACATGGCCAGGTCCGCCTGCTGTCCCGGAGCCAGCTGCCCCAAATCGCTGCGACCCAAAACGCGGGCCGAGCCCCGTGTTGCCCAGCCAAGAGCGCGTTCGCAGGTGACGGCGGCGGCGCCGTAGCGAAGCCGCTGGAGGTATAGGGCCTGGCGCGCCTCCAGAATCATGTTGGAGGCGTCATTGGAGGCGGAGCCGTCCACTCCCAAACCGACTGGTACGCCGGCTGCCTCCAGCTCAAGGACCCGGGCGGTACCGGATGCCAGGCGCATGTTGGACGTCGGGCAGTGGGCCACTGCGGTTCCGGCCGCGCCGAGCCGAGCAATTTCCGCGTCGTCGAAGTGGATACCGTGGCCCAACCAGGTGCGGTCCGTCAGCCAGCCCACGCTTTCCAGATAGTCCAACGGGCGCAGTCCGAACATTTCCTGGCAGAAATCCTCCTCATCGATTGTCTCGGCCAAGTGAGTATGCAGGCGGACATCGTGGTGCTCCGCCAGGTCGGCGCTGGCCGCCATCACTTCCCGGGTCACTGAAAACGGCGAGCAGGGCGCCAGCGCAATCTGGATGAAGGCGCCCTCCCCGCGCTCGTGGTAGCTGCCGATCAGGCGCTCGCTGTCCGCCAGGATCACGTCCGCGGGCTGGACGGTGGACTGCGGCGGCAGGCCGCCGTCGTTCTCTCCCAGCGACATCGATCCCCGGGACAGTGTGGCGCGCATGCCGAGTGCGCGAACCGCTCCGACCTGGATGTCCACCGCGTCTTCCAGCCCATCCGGGAAAAGGTAATGGTGGTCCGCGGCCGTGGTGCAGCCGGACAGCAGCAGCTCGGCCAGCGCGGCTGTGGTGGCCAGTTCCAGATCGAGGGGTGTCAGCCGGGCCCAGACGGGGTACAGGTTGGTCAGCCACGGGAACAATTCAGCGTTGGCCACCGGCCGCCAGGCCCGGGTCAGCGTTTGGTAGAAATGGTGGTGGGTGTTGATCAGTCCCGGCGTCAGGACGTGCTGGCCGGCGTCGAAGACCTCATCGCACGGTGCGGCGGGCTGCTGCCCCGCGCCGAGGACCTCGGCAATCCTGCCTCCGCTGACGACGATGCCGCCGGAGGCATCCAGATCATTTGCCGTGAAAGCGCCAAACGGATTTTTGATCCAGAGTCTGTGCTCATGGGCCGGGGCTGCCGGGTTTCGCCGGGCACCCGTGGGTGCAAGGTCCCGCGCTGCTTGGGGTCCGGATGCTTTGATGACGGTCAAGTGGGTTCCTTTGGTCGCAGGGGCTGCCGTTCGGGCTACCGGCAAAAGAAAGAGCCGGCACCATCGGTGCCAGCTCAGTGTTGCCCTGTCTGCTGATCCAGGTTGGGGCGGCTGTGGGGTCGCCTTGCTCAAATGTAGGGGAGCAGCGAAATGCCGTCAACGCGGCGACCGTTGAGGTGCCAGTTCGCGCCCATGTTTTCCCTCAAAAACACGGGCGCGAAC
>JALYYI010000021.1 GCA_030946705.1 Actinomycetota bacterium
GCAGGACACGGCACGGCATGTACGGCATTTAAGGCACGACGACGGCGGCCGGCGCGTGCCGCCGTCGTCGTACCTGCCATGGTGCGCCGTCAGCGAACAGCGCTGTTTCGTGAAACAAAACCGGATCCAAAACGGCTACTGTCCAAGTAGCGAAGATCAGTGATGACGAAGAGGTACGCACCATGGCACAGGACAACACAGCCCCCACGATGGCGACCGTAGAAGCGGCCAGCCGTGACGACTACATCTACAACCGGCTGCTCAAGGAGCGCATCATCTGGCTGGGCTCGGAGGTCCGTGACGAGAACGCCAACGCGATCTGCTCGCAGCTGCTGCTGCTCTCGGCCGAGGATCCGGATAAGGACATCTACCTCTACATCAACTCGCCCGGCGGCTCCGTCACGGCGGGCATGGCCATCTACGACACCATGGAATTCATCCCCAATGACGTTGTCACGGTGGCCACCGGGCTGGCTGCGTCCATGGGGCAGTTCCTGCTCTCCTCGGGAACCAAGGGCAAGCGTTACGCCACCCCGAATGCCCGTATCCTGATGCACCAGCCCTCCGGCGGCATCGGCGGCACGGCCTCGGACATCAAGATCCAGGCCGAGCTTATCCTGCACATGAAGAAGGTCATGGCGGAGCTGACCGCCGAGCAGACCGGCCAGACCGTGGAGAAGATCCTCAAGGACAATGACCGCGACAAGTGGTTCACCGCGAAGGAAGCGCTGGAGTACGGCTTCTTCGACAAGATCAGCGCGCATGCCGGGTCGGTTTCCGGCGGCGGCGGAACGAACGCAAAGTAAGCCGGCGGACATGAAGATTCCAGGAGTAGGAACGATGAAATACAACTTTGGCGGCACCGCCGGAAACCTCCCCAACGACCGCTATGTCCTGCCGCAGTTCGAGGAGCGAACGCCGTACGGTTTCAAGCGGCAGGATCCGTACACCAAGCTCTTTGAGGACCGCAT
The DNA here is from genome assembly GCA_030946705.1 of Actinomycetota bacterium. GTDB lineage: Bacteria > Actinomycetota > Actinomycetes > Actinomycetales > Micrococcaceae > Arthrobacter_M. Next base: position 972 of record JALYYI010000021.1, read on the forward strand.
CATCTTCCTGGGGGTCCAGGTGGACGATGCCTCCGCCGATGACGTGATGGCCCAGCTGCTGGTGCTCGAATCCACGGACCCGGACCGCGACATCACGCTTTACATCAACTCCCCGGGCGGTTCGTTCACCGCGATGACCGCCATTTACGACACCATGCAGTTCATTCGGCCGGAGATCCAGACCGTGTGCCTGGGCCAGGCCGCCAGCGCCGCCGCGGTACTGTTGGCTGCCGGCGCCCCGGGTAAGCGCCTGGCGCTGCCGAACGCCCGCGTTCTGATCCACCAGCCGGCACTTTCCGGCGGCCAGGGGGGCCAGGCCTCCGACCTGGAGATCCAGGCCGCCGAGGTCATGCGGATGCGCACCTGGCTGGAGGACACGCTGGCGCACCACTCCGGACGCACTCCGGAGCAGCTCAACAACGACATCGAGCGGGACAAGATCCTCACGGCGCAGGACGCCAAGGACTACGGGCTGATCGACGAGGTGCTGACCCCGCGCAAGATCAAGCCGCAGGCCCTCACCAAGTAGGCGGGCGCGGAAAAGAATGACCCGGGGCGGTTCACGAATGTGGGCCGCCCCGGCGTTTGGCTTCCGCCCGCAGCCGGATTTTTGGCCTAGAGTGGAAGCTAGCCGCGCAGCGGCGGAAGTATTGGCCGACGGCGCCCCTGGCTCCCGAAGCGGTTTCGTGAAAGACATGGAGGGATTCACAGATGGCTCGGATAGGCGAGAGCACGGATCTACTGAAGTGTTCCTTTTGCGGTAAAAGCCAGAAGCAGGTCCGCAAGCTGATTGCCGGACCCGGCGTGTACATCTGTGATGAATGCATTGAGCTCTGCAATGAAATCATTGAAGAGGAGCTGGCTGAAGTAGCGGACCTGGGCAGCTTCGAACTGCCGAAACCGCGGGAGATCTTCGATTTTCTGCAGGAGTATGTGATCGGCCAGGAGCCGGCCAAGCGTTCGCTGGCGGTGGCCGTGTACAACCATTACAAACGCATCCAGGCCGGCCACGGCTCCAAGAGCGGTTCACTGGCCGACGGCGGTTCGCACGAGGATGTGGAGATCGCCAAGTCCAACATCCTGCTGATCGGCCCCACCGGCTGCGGTAAGACCTATCTGGCACAGACCCTGGCCCGCCGGCTGAACGTGCCGTTCGCCGTCGCCGATGCCACCGCGCTGACCGAGGCCGGCTATGTGGGCGAAGATGTCGAAAACATTCTGCTGAAACTGATCCAGGCCGCGGACTATGACGTCAAGAAGGCCGAGCAGGGCATCATCTACATCGATGAGATCGACAAGATCTCGCGCAAGAGCGAAAACCCCTCGATCACCCGGGACGTCTCCGGTGAGGGCGTCCAGCAGGCGCTGCTGAAGATCCTGGAGGGGACCGTCGCCTCCGTGCCGCCGCAGGGCGGACGCAAACACCCGCATCAGGAATTCATCCAGATCGACACCACGAATGTGCTCTTCATCGTGGCCGGGGCGTTTGCCGGACTGGAAGATATCATCGGCTCCCGCGCCGGCAAGAAGGGCATCGGCTTCGGGGCGCCGCTGAGTGCGCTGAAGAAGACGGAAACCAGCTACGGCGATGTGATGCCGGAGGATCTGCTGAAGTTCGGGCTGATTCCCGAGTTCATCGGACGCCTGCCAGTCATCACCACCGTGTCGCATCTGGACCGGCCGGCCCTGATCCAGATCCTCTCCGAGCCGAAGAACGCGCTGGTCAAGCAGTACCAGAAGATGTTCCTGCTGGACGGGGTGGAGCTGGTCTTCGAGGAGGACGCCCTGGACGCCATCGCGGACCAGGCCCTGGGCCGGGGTACCGGTGCCCGTGGCCTGCGCGCCATCCTCGAGGAAGTCCTGCTGCCGGTCATGTTCGACCTGCCCAGCCGCGAGGACATTGCCAGCGTGGTCATCACCGCGGACACCGTGACCAAGAATGCGCAGCCGACGCTGATCCCGCACGACGTGGTGGCCAAGCGGCGCAACAAGTCCGCCTGAGTTCGGCCTGAGGAATTAGCGCGCCGGAATTATGATGGGCGTTGCCTTGTTGTTGCTAATGGAAACAGTTGTTGCCAATGGAAGCATTAAGTGCCGGACCGGTGCGCGCCGTAACGCGGCGCGGATCCACCACCACTCCGGCGGACATTCTCAGGAGACCAAATGAGTGAGACCACGACCATCAGCAGGACCAGTACTTCCGGAACCGGGGCGGCCAACACGGCGGATTTCTGGTTTGACCCGCTGTGCCCCTTTGCCTGGGTAACGTCCCGCTGGATCGGGGAAGTGGAAATGGTCCGGGACATTTCGGTCGACTGGCATGTCATGAGCCTGTCCGTGCTCAACGAGGGACGCGAGGGTCTCTCCGAGAAGTACGTGTCGCTGATGGAAAAGGGCTGGGGCCCGGTGCGGGTCATCATCGCCGCCCAGGAACTGCACGGCAACCAGGTGGTCAAGCCGCTGTACGACGCAATGGGCACGCAGATCCACAACGACGGTGTGGAGGACTTCTCCGAGGTGGTTTCCAAGGCTTTGGCGCAGGTCGGTCTGCCCGCCGAGCTGGCCGAGTACGCCGGCAAGGACAGCTATGACGCGCAGTTGCGTGCCAGCCACGAAGCCGGGATCAGCCAGGTGGGCCAGGAAGTCGGCACGCCGGTTGTCTCCTTCAACGGCGCCGCGTTCTTCGGCCCGGTCATCACCCGCATTCCGCGCGGCGAGGACGCCGGACGCCTCTGGGATGCCTCCGTTACGCTGGCGGGCTTCCCGTACTTCTTCGAAATCAAGCGGACCCGGACGGAGAGCCCGCAGTTCAACTGACGACGTAGCCGGGAATGATGTCTTAGCTGAATATGACAGCGATCCCCTCGAATGATGTGGTTACTTCATCGTCATTCGAGGGGATCGCCGTCATTTATGGAGCAGCATTTGCGGGGGCGGAGCTATGCCTTCGCCGGCTCGTCCGCGGTTGCCAGCACGACGTCGGACACGGTGAGTTCGCTACCCTCCAGCAGCGTGATCCGGCGGGCGTTGCCGGCGGCCTTAAGGTCGCCGAGTCCGGCCTGCAAATGCCGCAGCTGGTAGGCCGGTGCGGTGATCGAGGCACTGATGACCTCGGTGCGCTGCTTGACCTTGGCCTCGGACTTGGCCTTGCGGATCCCGCTGAGCGCGGCGCCGACGGTGGCCAGCATTGCCGCGCCCGTCCCCGCTCCGGGCGCCGAACCCGTACCGGCGCCCGTACCGGCGCCGGTACCGGAAGCGGCGGAGGACCGGAACGGTACGGGCCAGGCGGCGCGGTGCACGGATCCGGTGCGCCACCACGACCAGACCTCCTCGGTGGCAAACGGGATGAACGGGGCAAAGAGCCGCAGAAGGGCATCCAGGGTGGTGGCCAGGGTGGCCAGCACCGACGCCTGCTCGCTCTCGCCGGCCGCACCGTAGGCGCGGTCCTTGACCAGCTCCACGTAATTATCGGTGAAGGACCAGAAGAAGCTCTCCGTCAGCTGGAGCGCCCGGGCGTAGTCGTAGGAGTCGAAGGACGCCGTCGCCTGATCGACGACGTCGGCCAGCTGCGCCAGCAGCGCCAGATCGAGCGGATTGGACAGCGGATTGGACACGGCGCCGGCCGCGGCCGCACCGCCGTCGTCCGCCGTGAGCACGGACCGGTCCGTCGCGCCCAGGTTCAGCACAAACTTGGAAGCATTGAGCAGCTTGATGGCCAGCCGCCGGCCGATCTTCATCTGCCCGATCTCATACGCGGTGTCCGCGCCCAGCTTGGCGGAGGTGGCCCAGTAGCGGACCGCGTCGGAGCCGAACTCCTCCAGCACATCGGTGGGGACTATGACGTTGCCCTTGGACTTGGACATCTTCTTGCGGTCCGGATCCAGCACCCAGCCCGAAATGGCGGCGTGCTTCCACGGGGCGGCATTCTGCAGCGCATCCGCACGGACGGCGGTGGAGAACAGCCAGGTGCGGATGATCTCGTGCGCCTGTGGACGCAGGTCGAACGGGAAGACATGGGCAAAGAGCTCCTCGTCCCGGCTCCAGCCGCCGACGATCTGCGGTGTCAGCGAGGACGTTGCCCAGGTGTCCAGCACATCGGGGTCGCCGCTGAAGCCGCCGGGAACATCGCGCTGCGCCTCGTCGAAGCCGGGAGCCGGCTCGGCGGCCGGATCGACCGGCAGCAGCTCATCCGAGGGGACGATCGGGTGGGCGTAGTCAGGGTTGCCGGCGCCGTCCAGCGGGTACCAGACCGGGATCGGCACGCCGAAGAAGCGCTGCCGGGAGACCAGCCAGTCGCCGTTGAGGCCCTCCACCCAGTTCTCGTAGCGGGAGCGCATGAACGCCGGGTGGAAGTCCACTTCCTTACCCCGGGCCAGCAGCCCTGCGCGGCGGTCCGCGTCCCGGCCGCCATTGCGGATGTACCACTGCCGGCTGGTGACCACCTCCAGCGGCTTGTCACCCCTTTCGTAGAAATTCACCGGGTGCATGATCGGCTTCGGCTCGCCGTCGAGGTCACCGCTCTCGCGCAGCTGGAGGACCACTGCCTCCTTGGCGCTGAACGTCGTTTTGCCGGCGATGGCCCGGTAATGCTCCGCGCCGGAACCGGTGATCCAGCCGGGCGTCTCGGGCAGGATGCGCCCATCGCGGCCCACGATGGCGCGGGTGGGCAGCTGCAGCTCGCGCCACCAGGTGACGTCCGTCAGGTCGCCAAAGGTGCAGACCATGACCAGTCCGGAACCCTTGTCCGGCTTGGCCAGCGGGTGCGCCTTGACCTCCACCTCGACGCCGAAGAGCGGGGAGAAAACGGTGGTCCCGAAGAGCGGCTGGTAGCGCTCGTCATCCGGGTGCGCCACCAGGGCCACGCAGGCGGCAATGAGCTCGGGGCGGGTGGTCTCGATGTGGACCTTCTGGCCATCCGGGCGGTGGAAGGCGACGCGGTGGAAGGCGCCGGGACGCTCCCGGTCCTCCAGCTCGGCCTGGGCAACGGCGGTGCGGAACGTGACGTCCCAGAGCGTGGGGGCCTCCGCCATGTAGGCGTCCCCGGCGGCCAGGTTGGCCAGGAAGGCCCGCTGGCTGACGGCGCGGGAGGCCGTGTCGATGGTGCGGTAGGTCAGGTCCCAGTCAACGGAAAGGCCCAGCGTGCTGAACAGGTTCTCGAAGACCTTCTCGTCCTCGACCGCCAGCTCTTCGCATAATTCAATGAAGTTACGCCGGGAAATCTGGAGGAAATCGCGCTCGTTCTTGGCGGGCTGCGCCGGCGGGACGAAGTCCGGGTCGTAGTGCAGCACGGGGTCGCAGCGCACCCCGTAGTAGTTCTGTACACGGCGCTCGGTCGGCAGTCCGTTGTCGTCCCAGCCCATCGGGTAGAAGACATTCTTGCCGTTCATCCGCTGGTACCGGGCCAGCACGTCCGTCTGCGTGTAGGAGAACATGTGCCCCACGTGCAGCGAACCGGAGGCCGTGGGCGGGGGCGTGTCGATCGAGTAGACCTGCTCCCGGGTGGTGTTCCGGTCAAACTTGTAGGTGCCCTGCTGACGCCAGCGCCCGGTGAGCACGGCTTCCAGACCCTCCAGCGCGGGTTTGTCGGGAACGTTGGACGGGGTCGCGGCGGGCGTGTCTGTGCCCGGGAGTTGTTCAGCCATGGCCCAATTCTTCCATGCCCGCAGCGGGCTAGGATGCGGCTATGGGAAACGTGCGGATTCAGAGAGTTTACGACGAAGGCGGCAGCCCGGCCGCCAGCGGCGAGTTCCGGGTGCTGGTGGACCGGCTCTGGCCGCGCGGAGTGACCAAGGAACGCGCCGCCGTCGACCTGTGGCTCAAGGAGGTGGCCCCGTCAACGGAACTGCGGAAATCCTTCCACCACGAGGCGGCGCTCTTCGCCGACTTTGTGCACCGCTACCGGGCGGAACTGGAGGAGAACCCCGCGGTTGATGAACTTCGCGAGGTCCTCCGGCACCATGGGGACGTGGTGCTGCTCTACTCCGCCAAGGACCACGCGCAGAACCAGGCCGCCGTGCTGCTGGACTACCTCGAGCAGCACCCGCAGTAGCAGCGGGACGGCGAATATACCCGTTGAGGCGTGAGATAACGACACTCAGACACTCAGACGTGGCTTTGGCGTCACTATCTCACCGGTCAACGGCGACCGGGGGCCGGCGCGATAGATTACTAGCATGGCTGATTCCCCACTTACCTCCCCGTCAGGTTCTTCCGCAAAATCCCCCGCATCCGACCGGCGGGCCGTTGTCACCGGGGCCAGCTCCGGCATTGGAGCCGCCACCGTCCGCCGGCTGCGGAGCGAGGGCTGGGACGTCGTCGCGGTGGCGCGGCGGGCGGACAAGCTGGAGGCCCTGGCGGCGGAAACCGGAGCGGAGCCCTTTCCCGCGGACGTCACCGACGACGACGACGTCGAGCGGCTGCGCTCCTTCGTCGCCGGCCGCGGTGGGCTGGACACGCTGATTAACATCGCCGGCGGGGCCCGCGGCACGGATCAGCTGGCCGGCGCCCGGCAGGACGACTGGGACTGGATGTACCGGGTCAATGTCCTGGGCACCATGAAAATGATCCGCGCCTTCCTGCCGGCCCTGCGTGAACACGGCGAAGGCACCGTCCTGAACCTGACCTCCACCGCCGGCCTGGGCGCCTACGAGGGCGGTTCCGGCTACAACGTTGCCAAATTCGGCCAGCATGCCCTGACCGGCGCCCTGCGGCTGGAAGAAGCGGAGCACAACGTCCGCGTCATCGAGGTTGCCCCAGGACTGGTCCGGACCGAGGAATTTGCCGTGAACCGCCTTGGCGGGGACAAAGAGGCCGCGGAGAAGGTGTACGCCGGCGTCGAGAAGCCCCTGAGCGCGGACGACGTCGCCGGTGTGGTGGCCTACGCGGTGGGACTGCCGCACCATATCAACCTGGACCAGATCGTCATCCGCCCGGTGGCCCAGGCCTCCAACTACAAGATGATCCGCAAAAACACGTAGCGTCCTCATCCGGTGGTCGGCTCCGGCCGGTGGTCGGCTCCGGCCGGTGGTCGGCCAGGGCCGCCCGCGGCCGCGCAGAGACCCGGCGGCCGTCGCACCGGGTCTCCACTCGCTCATAGGGCTCGCACCGGGTCTCCACCCGCTCGTAGGGCTCGCACCGGGTCTCCACCCGCTCATAGGGCTCGCTTCGTCGTCCACCGGGGGGAGTGGCCCCCGCGGTAACGGCAGGAGGTCAGCGGGGAGCGGACAGAGTGGCCCAGACCGCCGCGTGGTCCGTTTTGGGGACGAAGACCGTGGTGAAGTCACCCGCGACGAGTTTGCTGTTGGTGAGCACGTGGTCGATGGCTACGAAGGGGGGCACCGGCGCGTTTTCCGGCCAGGTGGGCAGCAGGCTCCGTCCGATGGACTGCGCGGCATCCGTATATCCGGCAGCCAGCAGCTGGCGGAATTCATGATGGTCAAGGCTGGCATTGAAGTCGCCCAGCAGGATCACCGGATCCTCTGAGTGCCCGGTCTCCGCCAGGGTGTGCAGATCCGCCCGCCATGTCGGCGTGTGGCCGGGGCGCGGGGAATCGGCGTGCACGGCCGTCAGCCAGACTGGGCTGCGGCTCCACGGCACCGTCATGGATGCACGGGTCTGGTAGAAGGCACTGTCCGGAATCCTACCGAGATCCGCGAGTGGGTACCGCGCATAGAGGCCCGCCCCGGTGCCGGACCAGTCGACGCTGAGGGCATTAAAGGGCAGTTCAGCGGACATGCCGGCCTTGTCCAAGGCGTCCGCCATGTCCGGGTTCAGTTCCACCAGGGCAAGCACGTCAACTTTCATGTCCCGGACCAGGCTCACGATGCTCGCCACATCCGCCTTTCCGCCGTCCACGTTGAGGGACATCACCGTCAGCTGGTGCTGCCCACTGGCCTGCGGACCGGCCGGAAAGAGCCGTGGTGCCAACCAAACCAGCTGGACGAGCAAAGCCAGGGCCAGGGCGCCACTCACCGCGGCCGCCGCCTTTCCCCCGGACAGCAGCGAGACCAACAGTGCCAGCAGGAGCAGTCCGGCTGCGTAGGGCAGCGCGGCCAGCAGCTGGATCCACGGCGTGCCGATGCCCCATGGAACGGCCCGCGCCACCAGGAGCGCGATCGCCGGAAGTGCAAGGCAGAGCGCGGCGATCGTCCACCACGGCGCCCGCCTGGTCCGTCGTGGAACGGTGGTCAGGGGCATGGCTCCATTATTGGGCTTCGGGAGCGTGCCGGCCAGCGCCGTGCCGGCCCGCCTTGACCCGGGCGTCCGCTCTCGCTCCGAATAGCGGCCCGTGCCGGGAGCCAGTAGACTTTTCCCATCAGCTTTGAACCGGCCATCACCGGTGAGCTTCCGGAAGAACGCGCAAGCAACTTCGGATTTGGCACCCAGTCCCACGACTCGGGCCAGGCCGGAGCCTCGCCGCCAGTAGAACCGGACGGGCAGGCCCGTCACAGCCGTCAATGAGCGGCCGATGCCGTCCGGCACGCAGGTGCCGGAGACGTTGGTAAGTGAGGTGGTACCGCGGTATCTGTTCCGTTCTGCAGCAAGCAATTGCGGCGGTGACGGGAAGGACGCCGTCCTCGCATCCTGAATGATTTATGAATTCAACCGCTCCCACAGGATGAAGAGATGACCCAGTACCCGAAGGCAACTTCCGCTCCCGCCATCCCCACAGGCTCTTCCGGCGCTGTCCATCACAGTGCGTCCACGGCCGTGCGGTTCCCGGAGATCGAGGAGCGCATCCTCGAATACTGGACCCGCGACGGCACCTTCCAGGCGAGCATCGACAATCGGGAGTCCGCGGTTGACGGCAACGCCTCCGGCAGCAACGAATTCGTCTTCTACGACGGCCCGCCGTTCGCCAACGGGCTGCCGCACTACGGGCATCTGCTCACGGGCTACGCCAAGGACCTGGTGGGCCGGTACCAGACCCAGCGCGGCCGTCGCGTCGAGCGCCGCTTCGGCTGGGATACGCACGGGCTGCCCGCCGAGCTGGAGGCGATGAAGCAGCTGGGGATGACGGACAAAACCCAGATCGAGGCCATGGGCATCGACAAGTTCAACGACGCCTGCCGGGCCTCGGTGATGAAGTACGCGGATGAATGGAAGTCCTACGTGACGCGCCAGGCGCGCTGGGTGGACTTCGATAATGACTACAAGACCCTCAACGTTGAGTACATGGAATCGGTGCTCTGGGCGTTCAAGCAGCTGCACGCCAAGGGCCTGACCTACAACGGTTACCGCGTGCTGCCGTACTGCTGGCGGGATGAGACACCGCTGTCCAATCATGAGCTGCGCATGGACGAGGACGTCTACAAGATGCGCCAGGACCAGACGGTCACGGTCACCTTCCCGATCAAGGCGGGGGAATCGGACCTCTCGCAGCGGCTGGCCGGTGTCTGCGCGCTGGCCTGGACCACCACGCCCTGGACGCTGCCGACCAACCTGGCCCTCGCCGTCGGACCGCAGATCAGCTACGTCGTCGTTCCCGAGGGCCCGAACGGGACGCTGCTGGGATCGGTCCCGGCAGGCCCGAGCACCGATCCGCTGGTAGAGCTGGTCGAGACCGGGCCCCGCCGCTTCCTGATCGCCTCCGACCTGCTCGGCGCCTACGCCAGGGACCTGGGCTACGGTGAGGGTGCCGACGGTGCAGCTGCCGCGGCGGAGGCGGTCCAGGCCTCCTACCCGGGCGCCGAGCTGGCCGGACTGGAATACCAGCCGCTGTGGGACTACTTCGAGGACACCGAAAAGTACGGCACCGAAAACGCGTGGCGGATCCTGGTGGCGGATTACGTCACGACGACGGACGGCACCGGAATCGTGCACCAGGCGCCGGCCTACGGTGAGGATGATCAGCGGGTCTGCGAGGAGGCCGGCATTCCAGTGGTGCTGTCCATCGATGAGGGCGCCCGCTTCCTGCCGCTCTTCGCCACCGGTGAGCTGGCGGAGATCGCCGGGCTGCAGGTTTTCGACGCGAACAAGCCGATCACCCGGGTGCTGCGCGCCAACGGCCGGCTGGTCAGGCAGGCCAGCTACGAGCACAGCTACCCGCACTGCTGGCGCTGCCGCAACCCGCTGATCTACCGCGCGGTCTCCTCCTGGTACGTGGAGGTGACCAAGGTCCGCGACCGGATGGTGGAGCTGAACCAGGAGATCAACTGGATCCCGGGCAACGTCAAGGACGGCCAGTTCGGCAAGTGGCTGGCCAACGCCCGCGACTGGTCCATCAGCCGCAACCGCTACTGGGGCAGTCCCATTCCGGTCTGGCAATCCGATGACCCCGACTACCCGCGCACCGACGTGTACGGCTCGCTGGCCGAGCTGCAGGCGGACTTCGGCCGGCTGCCGCGCAACAAGGCCGGCCAGGTGGATCTGCACCGGCCGTTCATCGATGAACTGACCCGGCCCAATCCGGATGACCCGCGCAGTCCCCGGGAGGGCCAGTCCACCATGCGCCGGGTGGAGGATGTGCTCGATGTCTGGTTCGACTCCGGCTCCATGCCCTACGGCCAGGTCCACTACCCGTTTGAAAACGAGGAATGGTTCAACACGCACAACCCCGCGGACTTCATCGTGGAGTACATCGGGCAGACCCGCGGCTGGTTCTACATGCTGCACATCCTCTCCACCGCGCTCTTTGACCGGCCGGCGTTCCGCAACGTCATCAGCCACGGCATTGTGCTGGGCTCGGACGGACAGAAGATGTCCAAGAGCCTGAACAACTATCCGGACGTCTCCGAGGTGCTGGACCGCGACGGCTCGGACGCGATGCGCTGGTTCCTGATGTCCAGCCCCATCCTGCGCGGCGGGAACCTGGTCGTCACCGAGCAGGGCATCCGCGACGGCGTGCGCCAGGTGATCCTGCCGCTGTGGAACGTGTACAGCTTCTTCATGCTCTATGCCAACGCGGCAAGGGGGAGCGGGGCCGACGACGGCGGCGCTGACGCCGGCTCGGTCGGCCCCGGCTCGGCTCCCCGCGGCTACGAGGCGAAGCTGCGCTACGACGGCTACACGGACACGCTGGATGAGTACCTGCTGGCCAACACCGGGGACCTGGTCCGCAACACGACGGCCCTGCTGGACAGCTACGACATCTCCGGTGCCTGCGATGAGCTGCGCAGCTACCTGGACATGCTGACCAACTGGTACGTCCGGCGCAGCCGGCAGCGGTTCTTCGACGAAACCCCTGACGCCTTCGACGCGCTCTACACCGCGCTGGAGGCGCTCTGCCGGGTGGCCGCGCCGCTGCTGCCGCTGATCGGCGAGGAGATCTGGCGCGGGCTCACCGGCGGCCGTTCCGTGCACCTGGCGGACTGGCCGGACGCCTCGCTGTTCGGCTCCAACCCGGAGCTGGTGGAGCGGATGAACCGGACGCAGCAGATCTGCTCGGTCGGCTCCAGCCTGCGCAAGGCCGCGAAGCTGCGGGTCCGGCTGCCGCTGCAGGAACTGACCGTCGTCGCCCCCGGGGCGGAGACGCTGGCAGGTCTTGCCGCCGTCGTCGCCGACGAGCTGAACATCCGCTCGGTACGGCTGGTGGACACCGCCCATGCCTCGCCGGAGCAGTTCGGCATCGAGCAGAAGCTGGTGGTGAACGCCCGCGCCGCCGGCCCGCGGCTGGGCAAGGACGTGCAGGCGGCCATCAAGGGCGCCAAGTCCGGCGACTGGGTCATCGGCCAGGACGGCAACGTCACGGCCGGCGGACTGCTGCTGGAACCGCAGGAATACACGCTGGAGACGGTGGTGGCCGGTTCCTCGGAAGGGGACGGGGCCGCCGCGAAGGCGGTGGCGGTGCTGCCCGGCGGCGGCTTCGTGGTGCTCAACACGGCGGTCACCCCCGAGCTGGAGGCGGAGGGCGTGGCCCGGGACATGGTCCGCGCCATCCAGCAGGCACGCAAGGACGCCGGTCTGCACGTCAGCGACCGGATCCTGACCATCGTGAGCGGACCGCAGGAGGTCATCGACGCGCTGCACTCGAACGCGGAACTGGTCAAGGCGGAAACCCTGTCCGTGCGGCTGGAATATGTACCCGGTGACGTGGACATCACCGTCACCGTTGAACGGACCGTTGCCTGATGAATGGACATGTTGTGGACCACGACGAATTCTCCGTCGAAAGCGTTTATGCCGAGCTGCTGGGCCGCGCCCCGGAGAACAAAATGGAACCGCGGCTGGCCCCGCTGTTCCGGGCCATGGACGTGCTGGGGGAACCGAACAAGGCCTTCCCGATCATCCACGTGACCGGAACCAACGGCAAGACCTCCACCGCGCGGATGATCGAAGCCGGGTTGCGGGCCCACGGGCTGCGCACCGGCCGCTACACCAGCCCGCACCTGTCCAGGGTCACCGAGCGGATCAGCATTGACGGCGAGCCCGTCCCCGATGAAACGTTCGTGCGGATCTGGGACGAAATCAGGCCGTACCTGCAACTGGTGGACGGCGAACTGGAGGCGGAGGGCCAGCCGCGGCTGACGTACTTCGAGTGCCTGACCATCCTGGCCTTCGCCGTCTTTGCTGACGAGCCGGTCGATGCCGCGGTGATGGAAGTCGGCCTGGGCGGTATCACCGATGCCACCAATGTCGGCGACGGCCAGGTGGCCGTGGTGACGCCGATTTCGCTGGACCACACCGAACTGCTCGGCGACACGACGGCGGACATCGCCCGCGAGAAGGCCGGCATCATCAAGGAGGGTGCGTTCCTGGTCAGCGCCGCCCAGCCGGTGGATGCCGCCCAGGTCCTGCTGGAAACCGCGCGCGAGAAACACGCGGAGTTCCGCTTCGCCGGCGTCGAATTCGGCGTCGAGTCCCGCTCGGTGGCCGTCGGCGGCCAGCTGGTGAGTATCCAGGGCCTCGCGGGCCGGTATCCGGACCTGGTCCTGCCGCTGCATGGGGCGCACCAGGCGGAGAATGCCGCCGTCGCGCTGGCCGCCCTGGAGGCCTTCTTCGGCGGGGGAACCAAGGAACTGGACATCGACGTGGTCCGGGAGGCCTTCGAAAAGGTCACCTCCCCGGGACGGTTGGAGGTCCTGCGCACGGCGCCGACCGTCGTCGTCGACGCCGGACACAATCCGGAGGGCATCCGGGTCAGCGCCGAGGCCCTGCAGGAGGCGTTCAGCTTCGGCAAGCTGGTGCTGGTGCTGGGCGTGCTGGCGGACAAGGATGCGGAGGGGATCCTGCGCCAGCTCAAGGAATCCTTCGGCGAGATGGCGGAGGAAATCTGCCTGACCCAGTCCAATTCGCCCCGGGCCCTGCCGGCCGCCGAACTCGCCGAGCTGGCCGTGGACCTGGGCTGGGGCGAGGAGAACGTGCATCTGGCCGAGAAGCTGGACGACGCCATCGAATGGGCCATCGAGCGGGCCGAAAGCAACTATGACCTGGCGGGAGGGGTGCTGATCACCGGCTCCATCACTGTGGTGGCCGAGGCCCGCATCCTGCTGGGCCGGCCGCACGCGGACAAGGAAGGGGCCTGAGTCGATGGCACGGATGACCAAGGCGCGGATGACCAAGGCACGGATGACCAAGGCGCGGATGACCAAGGCGCAGCGCGAATGGCGGCCGGGCATGGCGCGGAAACGCCGCTCCATCCGGGTGATGTTCGCCTCCACCGTGCTGGGGCTGGAGGCCTTCGTCGCTTTCTTCGCCACCCTGGTGGTTTTCGGCCTGCGCTCCCGGGAATTCCCGCAGCCGGTGATCCTCATTGCCGGGATTGTGCTCAGCGCCGTGCTGATTGCGGCTTGTGCTTTCCAGACAAGGAAATGGGGCCCGGCGCTGGGCTGGGTATTGCAGCTGGTGCTGATCGCCACCGGGTTCCTGGAACCGATGATGTTCGTGATCGGGGTGCTGTTTGCCCTGGCGTGGTGGTACGCGCTGCGAGTGG
>JALYYI010000052.1 GCA_030946705.1 Actinomycetota bacterium
GTCGTCGGCCGTCGCCGCCGGGCCCAGCCGCAGGTGCCGGGCCAGCCGGGTCAGGGTTCCGGCGCGCAGGGTGGCCGCCGCCCTCCTGGTGGCGTGCCCGTCCTGGTACAGGCGCGCCCGGCCGGCCGCCGTCTCCGCTGCCCGGACCACTACAGGCAACGGCTCCACCACCAGCGGACCGTCCCGGCGGCCCTTCCAGAGCATGCCGATCACCGCCACAATCAGGAGCCAGCTGCCCGCGGGCACCAACCAGTCGGGCGTCAGCTCGGAGAGGTTCCTGCTCTGGCTGCTGACCGGGATGTCGTTGATCGAGGGGATGTACCAGACCAGGTTGGGGTGTTTGCCCAGCATGCGGAGGACCAGCGCGGCGTTGCCATCGCGGTCCAGCCGACCGTTGCTGAGGATGGCCCGGTTACCCAGCACCGTGATCCGGCCGTCGGTGCTCGCGGCGTACAGGCCGGCCGGCTTCGGGGACGCGTCCGTGAAGCAGACCACCGGTCCGTGGTAGAGCTTGCCCGCGTCCGGGTCGCCGTTGCCCGCGTCGATGCTCCCCGCGGCGCTCGCATCCGCGTTGCCGCAGTTCGCCCGGACCGTGCCCGTGGAGTCCGTGCGGCCGGGCAGGTCCGAGGCCCCGGCAAGAGTGATTTCGGTGCTGACGCCCAGCAGCGTCAACGGCCTGGGCTCCACCAGCACTAGGGAGCTGCCGGCGGAGGACAGGCGCTTGAGCTGGAGCCCGTTGAGCAGCGCGTTCGCGTCGTAGAGCAACACCGTGGTCCGGTCCGACCCTGCACTGCGGACGGCGGCCAGCGTGGCATCCAGCGAATCCGTCGGCTGCACCACGACGCCCTGGTTCCTCAGCACCTGCGCGGCGGCCATGGCCCCTTCCGGCGCCGGATTGTCCGCCGACAGGGCGCCGCCACCGTGTCCGCCCACACCGAGCACCGCCATGGTCACGGCCACGGCCAGGAAGACGGCGCCGGTAAGCAGCCAGAATCTGCGCCTGCGCAGTCCGCCGCGGAAACGCTGCGGCCGGCTCAAAATTCCTGGGAGGGGGAGCGCGGTCGTGTCCGCACCCGATGCCGGTGCCTTCATCGTGGAGCCGCCGGCTCGGCCCGGAGGTCATCATAATGCGGTCTGGCGGCCAGCAGATCCGTCTCCAGCAGCACCAGCAGCTCGTAGTCCGCGGAGGAGGGCGCGGCATTACCGTAGCGAACGCCGTTGAACAGCGTGCCGGCGGATCGCAGCGGCCCACGCAAAGCAGCGAAGGCGCCGATGAGCT
Source organism: Actinomycetota bacterium (assembly GCA_030946705.1). Lineage (GTDB taxonomy): Bacteria > Actinomycetota > Actinomycetes > Actinomycetales > Micrococcaceae > Arthrobacter_M. The sequence goes on from JALYYI010000052.1 coordinate 1,280, forward strand.
GTCCGGTGACTTCACCCACCGTCCGGCCCGGCTGCGGGTCAATCACCGCCCGTTCCTCCGCCGCCCGCACGATGGCCCGGAAGCGTTCCGTGATGGCGTCCGCGAAGTCCCCACGGTCGGCTGCCGCCGCCGACAATTTCCGGTGACCGGCGGCGGAGAGGACCGCCGCATGATCGAAGATACCCCGCGGAGCGGACAACCTGCGGTTCAGCCGGGGCCGGATGAGCCACACCGCGACACCCGCCAGGACGCACGCGAGCACCAGCCCCAACACCACCCCGAGATTCCCGTTCAGCCCGTTGAGGCCATTCAGGAAATCGGTGATGAACCTGACGATCCAGTTCCAGATGACCTGGCCCAGGCCGGGCCTGGCATTCTGGTAGACCCGCTGCGAGAGTTCCTGTTCCGCCCAACGGCGCGCCGCATCACCGCCGGGGACAACCGGGACGTCCAGTTGGGCGGCGGCGATGAGGGCGGCACCTGCGAGGCTCATGGCGTGGCCGGACTCCACGGGCCGTCCGCCGGGAGCTGGCCCGGAATACCGTCCGGATTGCCGGCGGGGCCGGCCTCGTGGTCCTTCATCAGCACCACGTCGAAGCCCTCTTTGCGCATCCGCAGATCGATGTAGATCAGCGCCAGCACGCCCGATTCGAAGGCCAGCGCCACGGCCCCCAGCAGGCTGGAGATCACCAGCGAGATGGCCTGCACCACCAGGATCTGCGTGAATTCCTGTTCGGGAGTGGGATGCGGGTTGATCAGCAGGCTGACCAGATTGGCCAGGAATCCCACGGGCGCCGCAATGAAACCGGTAATGGTGCCGACTATGAGGCGGGCCAGCAGTGCCGTGCCGAAGGTCCGCCACCAGTGGTGTGTGGTCAGACTCCAGGAGCGCGCGATCGCGGCGAAGATGCCCAGATTTTCCACCACCAGAGCGGCCGGCGCCACGAGCAGTTTCGCGCCGATCCAGATGAAAAGGGCGACGACGGCCAGCACCAGCAGGACGGTCAGGGCGACGCCGCCCGGGCCCAGCGCCGAGACGAGCCCCCAGGCGATGAGCACGATGGCGGCCAACACCACGAGCACGGCAACCATATAGAGCAGCGCCAGCGCCAGCAGGGCCCAGATGCGCCTGCGGGCCAGCGTCCACATCTGGGTGAACCCGGTGCCGCGGTTGAGGACGGCGCGGGCCACCGGGATTACCAGCACGCCCTGCAGAATCATCGTCGTGACGGTCTGCAGCAGCACGGCGACCAGTAACGCGGTGCCGGCGCCGAGCACGAACGACCCGGCCTGATTCTCCGTCACTGTGCCTGCAGCCAGGGAGGTGATGGAGAGCCCGGAGCCGAACACGACGGCGATAAGCGCCAGGTTCACGACGGCGGAGACGGCCTGCACCAGCAGCGCGGAGCCGAACATGGCCTTGGCGTTGCGCCGGGCGGCCTGGAAGGCGCCGTCGAGGACCTCCCCGAGCGTCAGCGGCCGCAAAGGGATCACTCCCGGCTTGGGCGGCGGAGCATACTGCCGGCCGGGAAGAGGAGCGTACTGGCCCCATTGCGGCGCCTGGCCCCATTGCGGCGCCTGGCCCCATTGCGGCGCCTGGCCCCACTGCGGCGCAGGCGCCTGTCCGGGCTGTGAATCCGGGCGGGGTGGGTTCCGCCACGGGTCCGGAGCGCCCGCTGGCTGGTCCGGTTCGTGCGTCATTGTTCTCTCCCCAAAACCTGGCTTCGGCCGCCAGCACCACGGTATGGCGGTGCCGCGCTGCCGATCCTGGATTCAGCCTATCCGTTGCGTCATCCGGGGACCATGAATAACCCGCTTTGGGCGGATCGCGTACCAGCTATGCAATAAAGTTGCCTGCAGTGCATGCGACGATTGCAGTGTCGGCACTGCATTCACGTTCGGGGCGTTTACTCATCGTTTCGGCGCTGAGGCTGACTGCAGACCGGTTTCATGGCGCCGTAGCGGTGGCCCAACAAGACTTTGCGCAGGGGATAGGCGAATATATAACTATGAAGGCACGCATCCTGGTAGTAGATGACGACGAAGCTCTCGCGGAGATGATCGGTATTGTGCTGCGCAACGACGGGTTTGATCCGGTATTTTGCGCGGATGGGGCACAAGCACTGGAGGTCTTCCGGGCAGCTAAGCCGGATCTGGTGCTGCTGGACCTGATGTTGCCCGGTGTGGATGGCATCGAGGTCTGCCGCCAGATCCGCGGCGAGTCCGACGTCCCCATCGTGATGCTGACCGCCAAGGCCGACACGTCCGACGTCGTCCGCGGGCTTGAATCCGGAGCCGACGACTACGTGCCGAAACCGTTTAAGCCGGCCGAGTTGGTGGCCCGGGTGCGGGCCCGGCTGCGCCCCGGTGACCAGAAGGCGCCCGAGACGCTCAAGATCGCTGACGTCACGATCGATGTTGCCGGCCATGTGGTGCACCGCAACAGCAAACGGATCTCGCTGACTCCGCTGGAATTTGACCTGCTGGTGGCGCTGGCACGCAAGCCATGGCAGGTCTTTACCCGGGAGTTGCTGTTGGAACAGGTTTGGGGTTACCGCCACGCGGCGGACACCCGTCTGGTGAATGTCCACGTCCAGCGCCTGCGGTCCAAAATCGAGCGGGACCCGGAAGCTCCGGAGGTTGTCCTGACCGTCCGCGGCGTTGGCTACAAGGCTGGCCAGTAACCGGACAATTGGCAGCAGCCGATGGAAAATCCTCAGGATCTCAGCGATGACGGCCGGACGGCCGTGCCGGGAATAGCCCGGGTGCGGCAGCACCTGGCTGCAGCCCTGCGTCCCGTCCTGGCCGCGTTGCGTCCGGTGGGTGTCTGGTTGGGTCGGGGCAGGGTCTCCCTGATCCGGCGCTGGCGCACCTCGCTGCAGTTCCGCACCGTGTTGGTCACCATGCTGATTGCCTCCCTGGCCTTTGCCGCGGTGGGCGCCTATCTGTCCAACCAGATTGCCAACGGACTTTTCCAGGAGCGGCTTCAACAGGCCAAGCAGGAGTCCGGTCGGGGCGTCACCCAGGTCCAGCAGAGCTTCGACAACGCGCAGCTCAGCGACCTTCCCAGCGTTTCCACCTACGTCCGCGACACCCTCAAACTCCTCGAAGCCGGCGCCACGGACGGCAACCGCAAGTATCTGTTGGTCCAGATTCCCGGACAAAGCCACTCGCTCGCCGTCGCCTCCTCTGACTCCGGGGGCATCACGCAGGCCATCATTCCGGTGGACCTGCGCACAGCGGTCCAGCAGAATCCTGGCCAGTACTGGCAGTCCATACCGTTGCCCACCGGGAGCAAGGACGTCCACCCCGCGCTGGCCCTGGGCAGCAAGGTCAACCTGCTGGGTACCAGCTACGAGCTGTACATGATCTATGACCTCAGCGACGCGCAGAACACGTTGAACTACATCCAGTCCGTGCTCTGGCTGGGCGGCGGCATCCTGATGCTGCTGATCGGCGGTATCGCCTGGTACGTGACCCATAATGTGGTCCAGCCCGTCAGTCACGCGGCCGCGGTCTCGGAGAAGCTGGCCGCCGGCGAGCTGCAGGAGCGCATGAGTGTCAAGGGCGAGGATGAAATGGCCCGCCTGGCCACCTCGTTCAACAAGATGGCCACCTCGCTGCAGGAGCAGATCACTCAGCTGGCCACCCTGTCGCATATGCAGCAGCGCTTCGTCTCGGACGTTTCGCATGAGCTGCGCACGCCGCTGACCACGGTCCGGATGGCGGCGGAGGTGCTTTACGGCGCCCGAGAGGGCTTCGACCCGATGAACAAGCGCTCCGCGGAGCTGCTCTACCACCAGGTGGAGCGCTTCGAGGCGTTGCTGGCGGACCTGCTGGAGATCTCCCGCTTCGACGCCGGCGCCGCGGTTCTGGACGCGGAGCCGCAGGACGTTTTCGCCGTCATACAGCACGTGATCGACGGCGCCCAGCCGCTGGCGGAGCGCTGCGGTTCCACGCTCTCGGTTGTCTCCCGCATGGCCGCCGGCGGCAGCGTGGCGGATATGGACCCGCGCCGGATCGAGAGAATCCTGCGCAACCTGGTGGTCAACGCGCTGGAACACGGCGAGGGCCGCCCGGTGGAGATCTTCGTCGCCGCCGACGCGGACGCCGTCGCCGTCGCCGTCCGGGACCATGGCATCGGCATGACTCCGGGCGAGGTGGCCCGCGCCTTTGACCGTTTCTGGCGGGCCGATCCGGCGCGTGCCCGGACCACCGGCGGGAGCGGCCTGGGCCTGTCCATCGCCGCAGGGGATGCCCACCTGCACGGCGGCTGGCTGGAAGCCTGGGGCCGCCCCGGGGAAGGATCGTGCTTCCGGCTGACGCTGCCCTGCCGAAGCGGTTCCCGGCTGGACCATTCCCCGCTGCCATTGCCGCCCGGGGGCGGGGATTCGGACCTGGACTACCTGCCGCTGGCCGGAGAGCCACTCCCAGCCGCGGAGCTGGACCTCAAACGGGCGGTCCGGGGCCCGGCCGCCGCCGATCATGCCCCCGGAAATGTGGTGCTCTGATGAATCTGCGTGCCCTTCTCAAATCCATCGCGATCAGCCTCGCCGTCGTCCTCTTCGCCGCCGGCTGCGCGTCGATCCCCACGGACGGGCCGGTGGGTAAAAGCGATCGGCTGCCCGGCCAGAGCAACCCCGTCAACATCGACTTCCGCCAGAGCGCCCCGGTCCCGGGGGCGTCGCCGTCGAGCATCATCGAGGGCTTCATCGCCGCCGGAACCGGCGTTGCCGACGACTTCCAGGTGGCGAGGCAGTATCTGGCCAAGAGCCTGTCCGGGACCTGGAAGGCGGACCAGCGCACCGTGGTCTACAAGGACGCCTTCAAGGTGCTCGCCAACGGGACGGACTCCGAATTCAAGGTTGATTTCAACGTTCAATCCATTGTCGACGCCGAGGGCATCCTCACGCCGTCGCCCGCCGCCGCGGTCGAAACCATCAAGTTCGGGCTGAAGAAGGAGGACGGCGAATGGCGGATCAGTTCCGTCCCGGACGGCATCATGCTGCAGGCCGCCAACTTCGACACCCTGTACAGCCCGTATTCCCTGTATTTCTACGACCCGACCTTCACCTATGCTGTGCCGGACGTGCGCTGGCTGGCCGGCAAGGCGACGACGACGGCAACTTCGCTGGTGCGGGCCCTGCTGAACGGACCCGCGCCGTACCTCAAGGGTGCCGTGGCCAGTGCCTTCCCCGATGGCATGCACCTGGTCAGGGACTCCGTGCCCGTCACCAATGGGGTGGCGCAGGTGGACCTGACGGAACAGCCGCTGATCGATGCCACCGTCAAGGCACGCCAGCAGATGCAGGCGCAGCTGATGGTCACACTGCAGCGCAATCTGAACACCGTCACCTCCGTGACGCTGCGGGCGGACACCCGGGAAGTGGACCTCGGCTCACCGGGCCAAAGCCAGCTGCCGGTGCTGAACAACCAGGTCCCGGACCGCCAGGTGGCGCTGTCCAAGGGGGAGCTGGTGCGCTACGACGGCGGTCAGGTGACCCCGATCGACGGGCTGCCCACCCTGGCCAAGTACGGTCCCACCCATCCCGCGCTCTCCTATGCCAAAAACCTGTACGCCTTCCTGAATGCGGACCGCAGCCAGCTCTACACCGTGGTGCCGGGGCAGGCCGAACAGGCCGTGGCCCGCGGGGCCAGCCTGACCCCGCCGTCGTTCTCGCCGCAGGACTGGGTCTGGACCGCCACAGGGGACGGAAAGGGCACGGTGCTGGCCGTCCACCCGGAGGCCGGCAAGCCGGGACAGCCGGCGCCCGCGGTAGCGCTGAATGTGCAGTGGCTTCTCGGGCGCACCGTGACGTCCTTCCGGGTCTCCCGGGACGGCAGCCGGGCCCTGGTGGTCTCCGAACAGAACGGCGTCAGCACGGTGCAGATCACCGGCATCCTGCGCACCGGCGACGTGCCCAAGGAGCTGACAGCACCGATCACGCTGGTGAACTCGGTCAATGCCACCGTCGGTGTCTGGGTCAACGAGACCAGCATTGCGGTGATGCAGCCCTCCGCGACGGACCAGGTGGTGGTGGAAATCCTGGATTTGAAAGCCGACGCCCAGCAGCTGGCACCGCTGGCCGGCATGGTGGGTCTGAGCGGCGGCAACGGCGCGCTGGACCTCTACGGGCAGACCAGCAGTGGGCTTTACGTGCGCGTCGGAAACGGCTGGACGCTGCAGGGCAAAGATATTACGGAAGCCTCCTTCGCCGGCTGACCAACCCGTCCTCCACAACGGTGCGGAGGATGCCCGTTCTTCACACAGGACGGCGCCCCGGTTGCCTTCGGCCGTGCCGCGGCGCGACGCTTGACCATGGCTCCAGAATTCCAGTCCACCGCGGCCAACCTCCACCCGGCCGGTAACGCTGCGCACCCCCACGGGGCCGTAAACGCGGCCAACCTCCGCCCGGCCGGTAACGCTGCGCACCGGGGTCGCGCAGGCCCGCGGTGGCTGCGCTGTTGGCTGCTGCTCGAGGAAGCCCTCCGCGAGTTCGGCGCGCTGGTGTTTCCCTTTGACTGCATTGTCTGCGGGGCGGAAGACACCTCGCTGTGCCGGAGCTGCGCCGCGGCCCTGCGCGCGGCTGCGCGGACGCCGTTCCGCGCGGAGGAAACGGCTCCGGCCGTGATGGATGTGAACGGGACGGTCCTGCTGCCGATTGTGGCCGCGGGTGTTTACCGGGATGAGCTGGCGCGGGCCATGCTCGCCTTCAAGAACCACGGCCGGACGGACCTGGCGGGCCAACTGGCCGGCTGCCTCGCCGCTGCCCTTGACGCTGCCCTCGGTACTGGCCTCGGCCCAGGCGCGCAGACGGATGACCCGCATCCGGCGGCACGGTCGCCGGGACGGGGCAGCATGTGGATCGTTCCGGTGCCGACCAGCGGGAATGGCTTCCGCAAACGCGGGTACGACCCGGTGCGCTTGCTGCTGCTCACCCTGAATCGGCGCTCGGCGCTGCCGCCCGGAACCGAAATCCGAGCCGTGCTGAGACTGAAGTTCAAGGCTCCCTGGCGGCGGAGCAGCCAGAAAGGGCTGGGACGCTCGGCCAGGCGGGCAAATGTGCGCAACAGCATGTATGTACCGCAATCCCGTGCAGGTGTGCGCGGCCGCCGCGTCGTCATCGTCGACGATGTGCTCACGACCGGTGCCACCGCGGCTGAGGCAGCCAGGGCGCTCCGACACGCCGGAGCGCTGGTGTGCGGCGCCGTCGTCGTGGCCGCCGCGCGGTCTCCGGAGCAGCAGGAGAGCGGTCCCGAGACGATTCCGAGCCCCGGTTCAGCGGTCCCCAGCGGACTCCCAGAAAAAAGATTGGACTTAAAGATGAATAACAGATGACGTTGAACTAACGTGAGTTAACGGGTACCTCCCCGGAGGTCTACCACCCGTCGGCGGTCAGGTTCTGACTGAACACCGTAGCCGACCGCCGTGTCACCGAAGTTTTGGAGGGCACCATGGAGTTCTTGATCAGCGGCCGGAATCTCACAGTTTCGGACCGCTTCCGCGAATACGCCGGCGAGAAGATGTCAAAAATCGAGCAGCTCGGCGACAAGGTCCAAAGAATCGATGCCAAGGTCTCAAAGGAGACCAACGCGCGCGCCGCAGACGCCCAGCTTACTGTCGAACTGACGGTTCAGGGCCGCGGCCGGGTGATCCGTGCAGAGGCATCCGCAGGGGACAAGTTCGCGGCCTTTGATGTTGCCTACAACAAGCTCCTGGAGAGACTCCGCAGAGTGAAGGACCGTAAAAAGGTACATCACGGGCGGCACACTCCCAAGGCAGTCAGTGCAGCAACCTCAAGCTTGGAGGTGGTCAGCACAAGCCGCCCCATCTACGCCCAGGAACCCGAGGATTCCCAGTCAGCAGCAACCGCGCAGGAACGTTCACCCTACGAGATTGAAAACGACATTCCGGCCGGGGATTCTCCGGTCCTGATCCGCCGCAAGGTATTCCCCGCCGCGTCCCTGAGCCTGGATGACGCCGTGGACAACATGGAAATGGTGGGACACGATTTCTACCTGTTCATCGATTCCACCTCCGGTGCGCCATCGGTGGCGTACCGGCGTCGCGGCTGGACGTATGGTGTGATTTCATTGGATGCCGACTGCGCGGATATTGATTCAGCACCGGCGGACCAGATCATCGCATACCGATCGGAGGACCAGGCGTCCACCGCATAAGACCAGGAGGTTTCCATGGGCGCAGAGCTGAGCCTGTCGCAGGCACGGCGGATCGCCCTGGCGGCCCAGGGACTGGCTAAGGAGCGGCCCACCGGCCCCGTCACTGCGCGGGCCGTGGGCCGCACCTTTGAGCAGCTCCAGCTGGTCCAGATCGACTCGGTCAACGTGCTGGCGCGGAGCCACTTCCTGCCCTTCTATTCGCGGCTGGGCGACTATGACCGCGCGATCCTGGCGCGGCTTTCCGGGAAGAGTCCGCGGAAAATGATGGAGTACTGGGCGCATGAGGCCAGCTTCATCCGGCCGGTGCACTTTGAAGACCTGCGGCTGTGGCAGAACAGGAAGTGGGTGGGCGCGCACGGAATGCCCGCCGAACTCAGGCGGTCGCTGGAATCCCGGATCCTCGAGTTGCTGGCGGCGGGGCGGGCATTGACCGCCCGGCAGATCACCGAGGCCATCGGCCATGAGGAAGCCGCGTCCAAGGTCCAATGGGGCTGGAACTGGAACGCGGCCAAACGGGTCCTGGAGGACCTGTTTGAGCAGGGAATCGTCAGTGCCGCGTCCCGAACGGAACAGTTTGAGCGGCGCTACACCATGACGGAGAGGGTCCTGCCGGCCGGCGCCGCCGCCCTGGTGTCCGGCACTGTGATGTCCGCGCCGGAGGCCATGGACGCCGGTCCTGCCATCCCGGGTCCGGCGCCGGCCGGCGGCCCGGTGTCCGCAGCCCCGGATGCGGTGGCCGTTGGCGGGGATGCCCCGGGGGCGATGCGCCGGCTGATCGAGGCGGCGGCCGGGGCGCACGGGATCGGGACCGTGCGTTGTTTCGCCGATTATTTCCGCGTGCCGGCCAAGGCGGGAGCCCAGGCGGTGGAGGACCTGGTCCGCGACGGCGTGCTGGAACCGGTGCAGGTCCGCGGCTGGGACGTGCCCCTGTACCGGCACGCCGAAGCCGTGCTGCCGCGCCGGGCGGGCGGGCGCGCACTGCTCAGTCCTTTCGATTCGCTGGTCTTTGAACGGCGCCGGCTGGAGCAGCTCTTCGATTTCCACTACCGGATCGAGATCTACACACCGGCGGAGAAACGGAAGTTCGGTTACTACGTCCTGCCCTTCCTGCTGGGGGAGCAGCTGGTGGCGCGCGTGGATCTGAAGGCGGACCGCCAGTCGGGCACACTGCTGGTCCGTGGTACCCATGCGGAACCGGGTGACCGGATGCCGCCGGAGGTCGAAACCGCCCGCGAACTGGCGGCCGAACTGCGGCTGATGGCCGGCTGGCTGGGACTGGAGGACGTCGTCGTCGAACCCGTCGGAGACCTGGCCGAGGCCCTGCAGAAGGCGGTCCGGGCAAACTGAGGCCGGGGATTGCGCTCTGCGGGAACACGGCCCCCGGACAGCGGGCCGCCGTGGAACCGGAACCGCACGCCATACGTCCTTCACGTAGACTGAAAACGCCAGTTTTAGGCATCCATAGATTGGGAGCAAGATCCGTGCCATCACTTCTCGAGCGAGTCCTCCGTACCGGTGACCGCAAGACTCTGAAGCGTCTTCACGTCTATGCGGATGCCATCAACGCGCTGGAGGATACCTTCACCACCTTCAGCGATGCCGAGCTGCGTGAGGAAACGGACCGACTTAAGGCGCGTCACTCGGATGGCGAACCGCTGAACGACCTGCTGCCGGAGGCCTTCGCCGCGGTGCGTGAAGCATCGTCCCGGACGCTGGGGATGCGCCATTTCGACGTCCAGATGATGGGCGGCGCCGCGCTGCATCTGGGCAGCATTGCGGAAATGAAGACCGGTGAAGGTAAGACGCTGGTGGCCACCGCCCCGGCCTACCTGAACGCGATCACCGGCAAGGGTGTCCACGTCGTCACCGTCAACGACTACCTGGCCGAATACCAGTCAGACCTGATGGGCCGCGTGTACCGCTTCCTGGGCCTGACCAGCGGCTGCATTCTCGCCAACCAGGATCCTTCCCTGCGGCGCGAGCAGTACGCGGCGGACATCACCTACGGCACCAACAACGAGTTCGGCTTCGACTACCTGCGCGACAATATGGCCTGGTCCCAGGAAGAGCTGGTCCAGCGCGGGCACCACTACGCGATCGTGGATGAGGTGGACTCCATCCTGATCGACGAGGCCCGCACCCCGCTGATCATTTCCGGTCCGGCTTCCGGGGACGCCAACCGCTGGTACGGCGAGTTTGCCAAGGTGGTGCAGCGCCTCAACGTCGACGAGGACTACGAGGTGGACGAGAAGAAGCGCACCGTCGGCGTGCTGGAGACCGGCATCGAAAAGGTGGAGGACTACCTGGGCATCACCAACCTCTACGAGTCCGCCAACACCCCGCTGATCGGTTTCCTGAACAACGCCATCAAGGCCAAGGAGCTGTTCAAGCGGGACAAGGACTACGTCATCCTGGACGGCGAAGTCCTGATCGTCGACGAGCACACCGGCCGTATCCTGGCCGGCCGCCGGTACAACGAGGGCATGCACCAGGCCATCGAGGCCAAAGAGGGCGTGGAAATCAAGGCGGAGAACCAGACGCTGGCCACCGTCACGCTGCAGAACTACTTCCGCCTGTACGAAAAGCTATCCGGCATGACCGGTACCGCGGAGACCGAGGCCGCGGAATTCATGGGCACCTACAACCTGGGCGTCGTGCCGATCCCGACCAACATGCCGATGGCCCGGATTGACCAGTCGGACCTGGTCTACAAGAACGAGATGGTCAAATTTGACGCCGTCGTCGAGGACATTGCCGAGCGCAACGCCGCCGGCCAGCCGGTGCTGGTGGGTACCACCAGCGTCGAGAAGAGCGAGTACCTGTCCAAGCAGTTGGCAAAGCGCGGCATCAAGCACGAGGTGCTGAACGCAAAGAACCACGCCCGTGAGGCCGCGATCGTGGCCCAGGCGGGCCGCAGGGGTGCCGTCACGGTGGCCACCAACATGGCCGGCCGCGGTACGGACATCATGCTCGGCGGCAACGCGGAATTCAACGCCGTGACCGCGCTGGCTTCCCGCGGCCTCGATCCTGTGGAGACCCCAGAGGAGTACGAAGCGGCTTGGGCCGAGGCCTTCGAGGCTGCCAAGGAGGCCGTCGCGTCCGAGCACGACGAAGTCGTCGCGGTGGGCGGGCTGTACGTGCTGGGCACCGAACGGCACGAATCGCGGCGCATCGACAACCAGCTCCGCGGACGTTCCGGCCGCCAGGGCGACCCGGGGGAGTCCCGCTTCTACCTCTCGCTGACCGATGACCTGATGCGGCTGTTCAATTCCAGTGCCGCGGAACGCCTGATGTCGCGCTCGGTGATGCCGGACGATGTCGCGCTCGAATCCAAGCTGGTCTCCAAGGCGATCGCCTCCGCGCAGGGCCAGGTGGAGGGCCGCAACGCCGAACAGCGCAAGAACGTGCTCAAGTACGACGACGTCCTGAACCGCCAGCGCGAGGCCATCTACGGGGACCGCCGCCGCATCCTCGAGGGTGATGACCTGCACGAGAAGGTGCAGTTCTTCCTGGAGGACACGATCAACGAGATGATCGACGCCGCCACCGCCGAGGGCCATAGCGAGGACTGGGATTATGAAGCGCTGTGGAGCAACCTGAAGACGCTCTACCCGGTATCCATCTCCATCGACGAGATCGCCGAGGAAGCCGGCGGCATCGGCCGGGTCACCCCGGAGATCATCAAGACCGAGCTGCTCTCCGATGCCCAGCTGGCCTACCAGGCCCGCGAGGAGCAGCTCGGGTCCGAGACCATGCGCGAGCTTGAGCGCCGCGTGGTGCTTTCCGTGGTCGGCCGCAAGTGGCAGGAACACCTCTATGAAATGGATTACCTCAAGGAGGGCATCGGCCTGCGCGCGATGGCGCAGCGCGATCCGTTGGTGGAGTATCAGCGCGAGGGGTTCATCATGTTCCAGACCATGATGGGCGCCATTCGAGAGGAAAGCGTCGGCTTCCTGTTCAATCTGGAGGTCCAGATGGAACAGGCTCCCGCGGCGCAGGTGGGCGCGGTCGCGGACCAGCCCGCGGGTCTGCTGCATCGCGTCGCGGACGCTGCGGGCCAGCACGACGACGGCGGCCACGTCGCCCCGCACTTCACGGCCCCCGGTCTGGAGGCACCGGAGCGTCCGGTCCAGCTGCAGTTCTCCGCCCCGGACGCCGACGCGTTCGGTGAGGCGGAAACGCATGTGGAGCGCCGCTCCCCAGGAAACGGCTCCACCATGAACGGCTCGGGCTCCGGCAAGGGGTCCGGGGCCGGGTCCGGTAACGGCCAGCAGCCGCCGGCCCGCCGGATGGCCGCTACCGGCGGCAAGGGCGCCAGCAAGAAGAAGAAGCGCCGCTAACCGCGGTGCTTACCGCCGCCGGCGCCGCCGGCGTTCCGCTGCGCCGGCGTTAGCCGATTTCCAGGGCGGTAACTTTCCAGACTCCGTGGTCCTGCTCCAGCCGCATCGCCAGGGCACGCTGGCGCAGTTGCTCGGACACCACCAGCGAGGATTCGTAAATCCCCGGCCCTACGGCGGAGCAGTGCACGGAGCGCACCGTGGGGTTGCGGTGCAGCTGGCGTACATTACCGTGTCCAGCGTCCTCCTGGGCCGCCCGGGTCAGGGCTGCGCGCACCAGCAGGGCATCAAAGCTGCGTGGATCCAGCCAGCGCGCCAACTGCTGGATGGGGCGGGTCCCGGCGAGGACCTCGATGGCCGCCTGGCCGATCTTTCCCGCCATCACGCGTACCAGCCGGGCTTCCTCGCGCGCCCGTTCGCCGGCCTTGTCGCTGGCAATGCCGCCGGGGAGAGAACCGGCCGAGGCTCCGTCGGCTCCGTGCGGGGAATGGCCCGGACGTCCGCCCGGTATCGCTGCCGCGCCGGATGGTTCCCGCGGTCCGCGACGCCGGGGAGGCATAGGGATCACCGGGGCGTAGCCGGACTCCGGATCGCAGGTGGGGGCGGGGCGGCTGCGCAGCACATCCGACTCCGGGGGCGCGGCCTCGGTGCGAAGCTGGGCAACGGGCTTTGGATCCGGCACCGGGCCCTTTTGGCGCCCGATGATGATTTCATGTACGGCTGCTATCTCATGCACAGCAGGGATCGCGTTCATTTCTCTCCTTCGAACATCCGTGATGCGGTCAGGGTGCCCGCAGGATCTGGCCGGGAAGCAGCAGATTGGGGTCGTTGCCGATCGCCGCGCGGTTGACCTGGAACCAGCGCGGCCAGTGTTCGGCGATCTCCACGTCAGTGGCCAGCGGCCCCAATTGCGCCGCCGCCAGGGTCCACAGCGTGTCGCCCGCCCGCACGACGACGTCGGTCCCCGGCCCGAGAACTCCCCGGTCGAAAGGTTCCGCCGCCTGGTTTCGGCTGACAGGGGTGCGGACAGCCGACGTGTTGGGGGAGGCTGTGCCTGGCGTGGTCGGCGCCGGAGCACCGGCCGGAGGGAAGATGGCCCGGATGCTGGGCGGCGCCAGCGGTCCGGGACTGACCAGCGGCGCCTGGGGCTGCCAGAGCGGGCTGACGGCCGGTGGTCCGGGTGCTGTGGCGGGCGCTGTGGCAACCCGGACGGTAGGCTGCCACAGCGGATCGATGGGCGGTTCGGACGCCTGGGCCAACGGCCCGGCGAGCAGATTGAACCCCAGCATCGCCAGGACCAGCCGGCGCATGAACCGCGGAGCCAGCCGCCCCGTGAGCTCAGCCGAGCGCCGTCGACCACCCAAGGCCAGAAGCCCCGACACGACAGCCAGGAGCAGGGATGCCAGCCACCAGACAACGACGGCGCCCCCAACCAGGGCGGCCAGGGCGCCGAGCGCATCCTCGAACCCGAACGAGCGCCGCAGCCGATCCTGGGCCAGCCAGCGTTGCAACAGCACGTAACCCGACGCCGTGAGCGACGCGGCCAGCACCAGAATGGTCAGCGCCATGGCTGCATCCGACCGTAGTTGCCTGCGCATTGCCGCTTCCCTTCTCCCGGATGGTTGCTTCCAATTTGGATGCTATTTAGAGCTTTTTAATCCATTTTGTTACGCTTTGATGTCTTTAGACAGTTCTACGGTTCAAAAGGGCGTTTGTCCAGCGGTTTCCGCCGGCTGTGGAAACCGGGCGGTCCGGTTGACCGAGCCATCAGGGACTCGTACGCTGTCCGGATGCGATGGGACGCCCTTTTCGGGGATATAGAAGCACAGCTCGCTGCAGCCGGGGTGCAGGACCTCGAGGCCGAGGTGGCCGAATTGTCGCGCGTGGAACAGTCGCGTCTCGAGCTGATTGACCGCCTCCGGGGAGCCGTGGGCACCGAGCTTCAGGTGATGCTGAGGGAGTCGTTGCAGTTCACCGGAATGGTCACCCATGTGGGTTTGGACTGGATGCTGCTGGCGGTAGCGAACCGGTCGGTGCTGGTGCCCGTGGCCTCGATTGTCTGGATCGCCGGACTCGGACCCTTGGCGCTGAAGCCGGCCGGGAAAATCCGCCGGACCTTGGCCTCCGCGCTCAGGGCGCTGGCCCGCAACCGTGCCCCGGTCAACGTCCACGTGGCCGCAGGAGCGGGTCGCGAGACGGCGCTTTCAGGATTCCTGGACGGCGTGGGGGCGGATTGCCTGGAACTGGCGCTGGTGCCGGAGGGGGAGTCCCGGCGTGCCCGCAACGTTGCGGCCAGCTATTCCATCCCGTTCACCGCGCTGCTGGCCTTGAGCTCCAGGGCGCAGGAAAACGGTTAGGAACCGGCCCAACCAACTCCCGCTACCGCTTTTCGCCGGGCGACCTGGCCTCGGCGAGCATCTGCTCCGTTGCTGCGTAGCGGCCCTGGATGAATTCCTCGAACTTGGTTTCCTCGACCCGCCACTGGCCGCGCCCCCCGATCTGGATGGCGGGAAGCTCGCCGCTGCGCACCAAAGAGTATGTTGCCGCGGCTGAGATCTGCAGCTGTTCGGCAACATCGGCAAGGGTCAGAAAGCGTGCCATAGCGCCCATTCTTGCACGTGTGATCGCCGTAGGTACGTTTATCCACATTTAGCCACTCCTCATCGACTGAGCAGTTGGTGTTGGTTACAGCCCCGTATCGAGCACCAACTGCTCCCTCGATGCGGGTCAGGAGTGCGGTTTGTGCACAATAGGGACCAATTTGGCGCCAGGGGTTTCCTTCCCGACACGGAGCCGCTAGAACTGGGAGAACGACGGCGCCGGTACGGACCGTGACCCGCGGACCTTTTGGGGGGAACCAGATGAGTCTTGCCCCACCCGGCCATGCCGTGCCGGTGCCTGCCGCCCGGCTGAAGAAACCGTCCTGGAAGGATCCCCGGCTGCTGGTCGGGATCCTGCTGGTGCTGGCGGCCATTGCCGCCGTGGTCGCTCTGGTGGGTGGCGCGGACCGGACCAGCGATGTCTACGCGGCCAGGGAGAACATCGTGGTGGGGCAGAAAATCACCCCCGATGCCCTGATCAGGGTGCGGGTGCGGCTGGGTGAGGTGGAGGGGGCATACTGGGTGGCCGCGGACGCACTGCCCGCGGACCAGGTGGCGGTGCGGCTGATCCCCAGGGGGGAGCTGCTGGCCCGGAGCAGCCTTGGCACAGCGGACGCGCTGGACCGCAAGCCCGCCGCACTGACCATCGATGAGGCGTTGCCAAAGGAGGCGGTGGTCGGCTCGCGGGTCGATGTCTGGGTGTCCCTGCCGGACGCCAGGAATGGTTACGCCGAGCCGAAACTGCTGCTCCCCGGGGCGGAAATCTCGGAGCTGACGCCGGGTTCGACCGCGCTGGGCGGGACCAGGTCCACGTTGCTGCATGTGCTGGTGACGGAGCGCCAGATGCCGCAGCTGCTCGGGGCGCTGGCGAACAAGGCCAAGGTCGCCGTGGTCTGGAATCCGACCGGCGGACAGGGATGAATATCCCCGTCGTCACGGTAGGGGACTCCCCGGAGGACCTTGTCGGGGGGCTGGAGCGGCTGCACGGCCCGGTCACGGTGGTCCGCCGATGCGCGGAGCTGCCGGAGCTGCTGGCCGCCTGCCAGAGCGGCCTGGCCCTGGCGGCGGTCATCGCGGAAGGGGCCGGTGGCCTGACGGCGACGCTGGTGGACCGGCTGGCTGCGGTCGGGGTGGCGGTAGTGGTCCTGACGGATGACGCGGAGGAGGCCCGGCGGCTCCGCGGGATCGGCGCGTCCGTGGCCGGCCGGAGTACGGGGTCGGCCGTCCTGGCCGGGAAGATTGCCGAGGCCGTGGCGGCCCGAAGCGGCCATCGCGGCCTGGGCGCAAGGGGACAGGGTGCGAGGGGGCACGGTGCGGCGGGGCACGGTGCGGCGGGGCAAGGCGCGAGGGGACACGGCGCGACGGGACACGGCGCGACGGCGGACGGACGGCTCCGCGGGCACGGCCCCGGAGACACCGAGGGGGCCGAGGTTCCTGGAAGGTCCCGGCCTGGCTCCGACGGTGCCACCGGCGGCGGCTTTGGCCCGCCGGAGGCTGCCGGCCGGATCCTGGCGGTGTGGGGGCCCGCCGGAGCGCCGGGCCGGACGATGGTGGCGGTGAACATCGCCGCCGAGCTGGCCGCTGCCGGTGAATCGGTGCTGCTGATCGATGCGGACAGCTACGGCGCCAGCATCGCGGCCAGCCTGGGCCTGCTGGACGAATCGGCGGGACTGGCCCAGGCCTGCCGGCTGGCCGACCAGGGGCTGCTGGATGCCGGCTCGCTGCACCGGGTCGCCTCGGACGTGGTCTTCAACGGCGGCCGAATGCGCGTGCTCACCGGCCTGACGCGTCCGGACCGGTGGCCGGAGATGCGGTCCGCGGCGCTGGGCCGGGTGCTGGAAGTGTGCCGTGAGACCGCGCAGGTCACGGTGATCGATTGCGGGTTCTGCCTGGAATCGGACGAGGAGCTCAGCTACGACACGCAGGCCCCGCGCCGCAACGCCGCCACGCTGACCACCCTGGGTTGGGCTGATTCGATCATCGCGGTCGGCAGCGCGGACACCATCGGGCTGCCGAGGCTGGTGCGCGGCCTGGCCGAGCTGGCGGCCGTCATCCCCGGCGCCGCAGTCCCGGGTGCGGCGCCCGTCGTCGTACTGAACAAGGTGCGCAAGGCGGCGGCCGGGAGGGGCCCGGAAAAGGCCCTGCGGCTGGCCTGGGACCGGTTCGGCCCCGGCATGGAGATCGGTCATTTCCTGCCCTGGGACCCGGACTCGGCGGATAAAACTCTGCTGGCCGGACAGCTGCTGCTGGAGTCCGCACCGGACTCCGCACTCCGCCACGCGGTGGCCTCGATTGTTTGTGCACCCGTCCAGCGAAAGCGCAGGAGTGCTGTCACAACTTCCACAGCAAACCGCCTCGTTTCGCGCTAGGCTCGGTTTGAGGCCGCAATGAGGCGGTCTTTACTCATGTGACGGAGGCGTTTCTTCATGTCGTCAGGATCCAACACGGTGGACTCCCAGCTGGCTCCCTCGGCTATGAATTCCTTCATAGCCGACTACTACCAACACCTGGCGGAGGAGGACTCGCAGTCCTACCACCCCCAGACGCTGGAGAACCGGGCGCAGGTACACCGCACCCTGGCGCAGGACCGCAGCCCGGGCACGGCCAAAGTTGAGATCGTCAACGAGGCCGAGCAGGGCGTGGTCTACATCGTCACCGATGACATGCCGTTCCTGGTGGACTCCGTCACCGCGGAGTTGGTGCGCCAGCAGACCGCCATCCGGATGGTCATGCACCCGATGTTCGTCGTCACCCGCAATCGGGACAGCCACGAATTGATCAGCGTCTCCCGTGTCCCCTCCTACGTGGGTATCGCCAGCGGCGACACGGCCGCCATGCCCAGCGTTTCGCATCTGATCGCGCAGGGTGACAATGCCTCGTATATGGAGTCCTGGATTGCCGTCGAAATCGACCGTACCTCGGAGGCGGCCCGCGAGGCCCTGATTCAGGGCCTGACCAAAATCCTGGCCGACGTCCGCTCCGCCGTGGAGGACTGGCAGGCCATGCGGGATAAGGCGATCAGCCGCGCCGAGGGGCTGGCCCGGGTCACCGAGGGCGAGTCCATCGTGGACCTGCGCGAGGCGGAAGACCTGCTGCACTGGATGGACGCCGGCAACTTCACCTTCCTGGGCTACCGCGAATACGACCTGGTGCAGGAAAACGGGGAGGACGTGCTGGCCAACCGGGAGGGCAGCGGCCTGGGCCTGCTGCGCGACGGCAAGGACAGCCGCCAGATCCAGCACCTGACCGCCACCGGCCAGCAGAAGGCCCGGGAAAAGCGCGCCCTGGTCATCACCAAGGCCAACACCCGCTCCACCGTGCACCGCGCCGCCTACCTGGACTACATCGGCGTGAAGTCCTTCGACGCCGCCGGCAACGTCAACGGTGAGCAGCGCTTCATCGGCCTGTTCGCCTCCACCGTCTACACCGGCTCGGTGCGCAACATCCCGGTGGTGCGCGAAAAGGTGGACGCGGTGCTGCGGCACTTCGGCTTCCCGCCGGACTCGCACTCCGGCAAGGACCTCTTTGCCGTGCTGGAAACCTACCCGCGCGATGAGCTCTTCCAGATCGAGGTGGCGGACCTGATCGCCACCGCCGAGGGCATCCTGCGCCTGCAGGAACGCCGCCGGACCCGGCTGTTCCTGCGCCCGGACATCTACGGCCGGTTCATGTCCGCACTGGTCTACGTCCCCCGCGACCGCTACACCACTGCCGTGCGTCGCCGCATCGAGGCCGAGCTGACCAGCACCTTCGCCGCCGAGTCGATCGACTTTGAGGCCCGGATGAGCGAGTCTGCGCTGGCAAGACTGTTCTTCCGGATCCGGCTGCCCAAGGGCGCCAAGGTAACCACCGTCGACGCCGCCGAGCTGGAGAAGCGCCTGGTGACGGCCGCCCGCTCCTGGTCCGAGGGCATCGGCGAGGTGCTCCGGGACGCGCACGGGCTGGAACACGCCGAGCACCTGGGCGAAAAATGGTCCGAGGCCTTCCCCGCCGGCTACCGCGTGGCCTTCGAGGTGGAGGACGCGCTGGAGGACATCCGCCGCTTCGAGGACTTCGACAAGGCCTACAAGGCCCAGCTGGCCGCCGGACCGGACGCCGCCCCCTGCCGCCCGGGCATGCACGTCTACATCCCCGCCGGCGGGCAGCAGGACCTGGAGGAGGACGCCCGGATCAAGCTGTACATGGCGGAGCCCAAGAGCCTGAGCCAGATCCTGCCCTACTTCCACAACCTGGGCCTGGAGGTCCTCGATGAGCGCCCGTTCGAGATCGAGACGGCGGACCACCGGGACTTCTTCCTTTACGACCTGGGCCTGAAATACCCGCAGGGGATCAGCCCGCTGGCCACCGGGGACCTGCTCTCCGATTCCTTCGGCGCGGCCATCACCGGTGCCAGCGAGTCGGATTCCTTCGACCGGCTGGTGCTGCGCGAGGGCATGGCCTGGAGCCAGGTGGTCATCCTGCGCAGCTACGCCAAGTACCTGCGGCAGATGGGGAACACCAATTCCTACGGCTTCGTCGGTGACACCCTGCTGGCCAATCCCGTCGTCGCCCGCACTCTGGTGGAGCTGTTCGAGACCAGCTTTGACCCCGCCCTGGGCGAGAATGAGCGCAGCACCCGGCTGGCGGACGTCAGAGCCCGGCTGGCCGAGGGCCTGGAGCAGGTCCCCACACTGGATGCGGACCGCCTGCTGCGCACGCTGGCCAACCTGATCGAGGCCTCGCTGCGCACCAACTACTTCCAGCACAAGCCCTACCTGAGCATCAAGCTCAGCCCCGCCGCCATCGACGGCCTGCCCTTCCCTCGGCCGATGTTCGAGATCTGGGTCTACTCGCCCCGGGTGGAGGGCGTGCACCTGCGCTTCGGCAAGGTGGCCCGCGGCGGGCTGCGCTGGTCCGACCGGCGCGAGGATTTCCGCACCGAGGTGCTCGGCCTGGTCAAGGCGCAGACCGTCAAGAACGCGGTGATTGTGCCCACCGGCGCCAAGGGCGGCTTCTTCGCCAAGGCGCTGCCGGATCCCTCCGTGGACCGCGCGGCCTGGATGGCGGAGGGCATCGAGAGCTACAAGACCTTCATCCGCGGCCTGCTGGACCTCACGGACAACCTGGTCACCACCCCTCAGGGGGAGCGCCTGGTGCCGCCGGCGGACGTGGTGAGGCACGACGACGACGATTCCTACCTGGTGGTGGCGGCGGACAAGGGCACCGCCTCCTTCTCCGACATCGCCAATTCCATCTCCGCCGAGTACGGTTACTGGCTCGGTGACGCCTTCGCCTCCGGCGGTTCCGTCGGTTACGACCACAAGGTGATGGGCATCACCGCCCGCGGCGCCTGGGAGTCCGTCAAGCGGCACTTCAGCGAACTCGACGTGGACACCCAGACCGAGCCCTTCACCGTCGTCGGCGTCGGGGACATGTCCGGGGATGTGTTCGGCAACGGGATGCTGCTCTCCGAGCACATCAATCTGGTGGCCGCCTTTGACCACCGGCACATCTTCCTGGATCCGACTCCGGACCCGGCGGCATCCTTCGCCGAGCGGCGCCGGCTCTTCGATCTGCCACGCTCCTCCTGGGCGGACTACGACGCCTCGCTGATCAGCGAGGGCGGCGGCGTGTACGCCCGCCAGGTGAAGTCCATTCCGGTCTCCGAGCCGGTCCGGGTGGCCCTGGGCCTGCCGGAGGGCACCGTCCGGCTGAGCCCGCCGGAACTGCTGCGCGCCGTCCTGCTGGCGCCGGCGGACCTGCTCTACAACGGCGGCATCGGCACCTACGTCAAGGCCAGCACGGAGACCAACGCCGCGGTGGGGGACAAGGCCAACGACGGCATCCGGGTGGATGGCCGGGACCTGCGCGTGAAGGTGATCGGCGAGGGCGGCAACCTGGGCATGACCCAGCGCGGCCGGGTCGAAGCCGCGCTGCACGGGGTCATCCTGAACACGGACGCCATCGACAATTCCGCCGGCGTGGACTGCTCCGACCACGAGGTCAACATCAAGATCTTCGTGGACCGGATGGTCGCCGCGGGCAAGCTGGAACCATCCAGGCGCGCCGCCTTCCTGGCCGGCATGACGGACGAGGTGGGTGATCTGGTGCTGGTGGACAACGTGGACCAGAACATCCTGCTGCTCAATGACCGGCTGCGGGTGGTGGAGTGGAGCCCCAGCTACGAGCGCCTGATGGACTGGCTGGAGGCCTCCGCGGACCTCAAGCGCGAGCTCGAGGCGCTGCCGACGACGGCCACCCTGCGGACCCGGCTGGAAAGCGGCCAGGGGCTGACCTCCCCGGAACTGTCCGTGCTGGCCGCCTACGCCAAGATCGAACTCGCGAACGCGCTTAGGGACAGCGACCTGGCGGACGATCCGTGGTTCCGCAAGACGCTGCGCGGCTACTTCCCCCAGCAGCTGGTGGACCGCTTCGACGCGGACCTGGACACCCACCCGCTGCGCCGCGAGATCATTGCCACCGTCGTGGCCAATGACATGATCAACCTGGGCGGCATCACCTTCGCGTTCCGGGCCATGGAAGAAACCTCGGTGGGCGAGGCCGTCGTCGCCCGCGCCTTCGTGGCGCTGCGCGAAATCTACCGGCTCGACGAGATGATCGACGCGCTCAACGCGCTGCCGCCGTCGTTCCCCACCGAGCACTGGTGCACGGTGCACCTGGACATCCGCCGGCTGCTGGACCGCGCGGTCCGCTGGCTGATCAACCAGGGCAGCACCGCCTCCATCGACGACGTCGTGGCCAAGTTCGGCCCGACCGTCGGGGAGCTGGGCACCCAGCTGGGCGGCTACCTGCGCGGCACGGACAAGGACCGGGTGGAGTCCTGGCTGGCGCAGGCCACCGGCTGGGACATTCCGGCCGCACTGGGCAAGCGCTGGGCAGAACTGTTCGAGAGCTTCGCGCTGCTGGACATCGCGAAGATCTCCGAGCACATCGACGAACCGGTCGACGACGTCGCGAAGGTCTACTACGCGCTGTATGACCACTTCGGCGTGGACAGCCTGCTGGAACGGATCTCGGCGCTGCCGCGGGCGGACCGCTGGCAGGCGCTGGCCCGCGCCGCGCTGCGCGATGACCTCTACTCCACCACGGCGGACATGACCAAGGCGGTCATGCACGCCACCGCGCCGGGGCAAGCCGCGCCGGAGCGGATCGAGGGCTGGGAGAACCTGAACGCGGAGCAGCTGGACCGGGCCAAGAAGATGTTCGCGGAGGTCAACGAGCTGGAACAGGACGATATGGCGTCCCTGTCGGTAGCATTGAGGCTGCTGCGGTCCATCGTGCGCCGCTGATACCCACCGCCTCCCGGCCCCTTCGCGGGTCCGGGAGGCGAACACCCAGGAGAGACCACTGTGGCAATCTTTACCGACCCCATCAGGGAGCACGCTGATTTTGGGCCGGGGGATGCCGAGTGGCTGCACCTGCTGGTGGGGGACTGGCAGCTGGTGGCGGACCTGGCGTTCGCGGACCTGGCGCTCTGGTTCCCGCATCCGGTACTGGGCTACGTGGCGCTGGCGCACGTGCGGCCCTCCACCACGCACACCGTCTTCCACTCCGACTTTGTCGGCCAGAAGATCCGCAACGACCTGGCCCCGCTGGTGACCAAGGCCTGGGAAAGCCAGTCCATCGAGCGATCCGCCGAGACCAGCGGCTGGAGCACGGACATGGCGATGCGGGTGGAGGCCGTGCCGATGGTCCGCAACGGCCGCACCCTGGCCGTCGTCACCACGCACATGGACCTCTCCAGCTCGCGGATGCCCTCCCGGCTGGAACTGACCTACCGCCAGTGCGCCTACGACCTGCTGCGGATGGGCACGCTGGGGCTGTGGCCGGACTTCGCCTCACCCACCGGCTCGCGCCGCGGCGCCCCGCGGGTGGGGGACGGGCTGATCCGGCTGGATGCGGAGGGCATCGTGCAGTATGCCAGCCCCAACGGCGTCTCCGCCTACCGCCGGCTGGGGGATGTGGAATCCCTGGAGGGCCGCTCGCTGGCGGAGGTCACCACCGGACTGCTCAAGGACCGCCGGCTGGTGGATGAGACGCTGCCGCTGGTGGTCACCGGCCGGATGCCCTGGCGCACCGAGATTGAATCCCGCGGCGTCAGCCTGTCGCTGCGCGCCATTCCGCTGCGCGATGCCAACGAGCGCTTCGGCGCGCTGGTGCTGTGCCGCGACGTCTCCGAGCTGCGCCGGCGCGAACAGGAGCTGGTCACCAAGGACGCCACCATCCGCGAGATCCACCACCGGGTGAAGAACAATCTGCAGACCGTGGCCGCGCTGCTGCGCATGCAGTCCCGGCGGATGCAGAGCGAGGAGGGCCGGCAGGGGCTGGAGCAGGCCATGCGCCGGGTGGCCACGATCGCGCTGGTACACGAGACGCTGTCCCAGGGACTGGCGCAGAACGTGGACTTCGACGAGCTGATCGGCCGGCAGTTCCGGCTATCCGCCGAGGTGGCCTCACCGTCCCAGAAGGTGCGCACCGAGCGCGAAGGCGTCTTCGGCGAGCTGCCCAGCGACTTCGCCACCCCGCTGGCCCTGGTCATCAACGAACTGGTCACCAACGCGGTGGAGCACGGGCTGCAGGACCGGGAGGGAACGGTCTGGCTGCTGGCCCGCCGGAGCATCAGCGAATCCGGCGAGGAGATCCTGAAGGTGACGGTGGCCGACGACGGGGTGGGGCTTCCGGACGGGGCGTACCCCGAGGGCCTGGGCCTGCAGATTGTGCGCACCCTGGTCAATAGCGAACTGGGCGGAAACATCAAGTGGTCCCGCCGCGAGGGCGGCGGAACCGCCGTGGAGGTGGAAATGGCCCTGCACAGCCGCAACGCGTAAATCCGCTGGCCGGACCTGTCAAGGCCCCGCTGGTCGACCAAGCTCGCCCTGCGAGCGCGCGGAGACCCTCGCCCGACACCCGCCCCCGCTGGTCGAGCCTGTCGAGACCTAGCTGGCCCGGCGCGCCCGTGCGGCGCGGCGCTTCAGCGCGCGGCGCTCGTCTTCGCTCATGCCGCCCCAGACGCCGGCATCCTGGCCGGACTCAAGGGCCCACTGGAGACAGGTGTCAACAACCTGGCACCGGCGGCAAACGCTTTTGGCTTCCTCGATCTGCAACAAGGCCGGACCGGTATTCCCCACCGGAAAGAACAACTCCGGGTCCTTGTCGAGGCAGGCCGCGCGGTTACGCCAGTCCATGCTGATCACTTAACTCCTTAGAAACGATGGTTTGCACGCCTTGTGAAAAAATTCACTTGCGGTTACATAATTAAAGGGGGCTTTCAGGGCCCCCTCGTTCACTTCATTAACGTTTCCACGTTAACGGTGTGTAAACAAGGGTAATAGCCTGTCAATTGGCTCCATGGGGTGAGCGATGCATCACACCGTTTCCCGGTGTCTTCCCGTCTTTTGACTATGTCCGGTAGTGTGCCCATGTGTCAAGACCTCCAGCTAGTGACCCGGCAGCCCCCGACGACGGCAGGCCGAAACCCACAAACCATGCCTCCGGCGCCGTTTCCGGCGGCATGGCTGCCCCGGCGGGCCGCCCGGCCGGAGTGACTCTAGCCGCCTTGGTCGTAGGCCTTGAAGCGTTGGCGCTGCTGGCCGTCGGCGTCTGGCTGGGCATCAACCTGGTGGCCTCCAAACCGGTATCCATGGCCAGTGGCATTTTCCTCCTGGTCCTGGTGCTCGGTTTCGGCGCGGGGCTGGCCGCCGTGGCGGTGAACCTGTACCGCGGTTTCCGCTGGACACGGTCCGCGGCCTTCGTATGGCAGCTGCTGATGCTGACCGTCGCCGTCCCCGCCCTCCTGGCCGGCCAGCTCGTCGCCGGACTGCTGCTGATCATCGCGCCGCTGGCCGTCGCGGTCCCGCTGTTCACACCGAAAGTTGTCGCCTTCACGCTCCGCACAGGTGGCCAACCGCCGGTGCTGTAGCACCGCTTATGGCCATGCCAGCTGAAGCCATTCGACTGACCCGTTGACCAGCAGCACAGCCCGGCCCGGCGGCGAATGACCGTCGGTGTCCAAGCGGCAGCTGAAAAAGTCACCGTCCTGAGGCCGATTCGGCGCGAGAACCAGTCCTGTCCCCGAGTTCCTGCCCGCGATGGCCAGCGGCAGCCTCATCAATGCAGCCGGATTGAGGGGCGCCGTGGCAACGACCAGGGCGCCGGCGGTCCGAAGTCGCTCAAGCGCCGCCTGGGCGGCGGGGGAAAGCGTCTGCAGATCGTCCACCAACGCGCCGAGCATCGCTGCCTCCTGACCCGGGACCTTCATTGCTGCCCCTTGTCCGGCGGCCTCAGCATCGGCGTTCCGACGAGGGAGCTCTGCGGGGACCGAGTCCGCCAGTTCGATCCAGAAGTCTTCCGCGGATTCGCCCGGACCGGGGCGCAGCCAGTTCAAGGCGCCCGGATTGAGGGCAGGCAAGGCGCGAAGCAGGGTGGTCTTCCCCGATCCCGGCGCGCCGACGGCCAACAGGGCAGATCCTGGGTCGATGCGGACGGTAACGGCATCCAGGCCGTCGCCACCCAGCCCCAACAGCAATCGGGCCGGCCGGAAGGAGGACTCCCCCGGTCGGCTCCGCGCGGAACTTCGAGCCGTGGCAGCGGACAGCACCGCCTCACCGGCCACCCTGTCGGGTAGTGCCTTGATCCAGAAGGGCGGTTCGGCCCGCCCCGATCCAGGGTGGGCCGGCAGCGTTTGATCCGGCGTCGTTTTGTGGGGCGCAAAGTGGGCCACTGTATCGGGCCAGGTAACGGAAGATATGGCGGAGGCATCATCCGGTCGCCAAAGGAGCTGCGCGATGTGGCCGCGGCTTGCCGACGCCTGACCAGCCGTATCGTCGGCCAATGGTCCTATCACCAAAGCCCTGCCGGGGACTGCGTCCGCGGCCGGAAGCTTTGGCCAGGCGATGGTGGATTCCGCGCTGGCTCCTTTGGGGAAGAACAGCCTGTTCGGGATGCCGGCCATCAGGCGGGAAGCCAGCAGCTCGCGTTCGCCGGACACCACAAGCACGACGCCTGCCCTGTGGCCGTCGCGAACAACATCACCCAACAGGTCCTCGGCCCATGGCCACGGGCTCGACCTGAACGCTGACAGCCAGCGGCCGGCGGATGTCATCACCAGCACCAGCAGGGGGCGTGGGGTGGAGTTCGGACCCATGGACCGGTCCTTCAATATGCCGGCAAACCGCTGGAGCAGGCGGACAGCGGCACGGGTATCTCCGGGATCAAGGTACGCACCGACCCGGGGAGATTCGGCCAACACGGACAGGGAGCCGTCGCCGTCGAGACAATACAGGCACGCATTCAGGCCCGAAACCGGCAGCAGCCCGCAGGCAGCGAGCCGCGTGGCCGAGACCGCTCCTCCGCCGGTAGGACCGATCAGCGCCAGGTGCGACTGGGTCAAGGGGCGCCAGAACAACGGCAGGACGGCCTGCCTTTCCGGGACATCGAGCAATCCCAGGCCGACTCCGGGTGATTGATCTGAAATCCGGCCAGCCATGGCGCCCACCGCAGACGCAAACACTGCCGGGTCGAGGACCCTGGGCAGCTCCGGCGCCACCGGAGCCCGGGGGAGGGGTGCGCCGGTCGCATGGTGGACCCGGGCGACAAGCTCTGCCACCTCCACCGCAAGATCGTCGCCCATCACCGTCGACGGCTGCGTCGTGGGATGTGGCGCGGCAG
>JALYYI010000193.1 GCA_030946705.1 Actinomycetota bacterium
CCAGTCGACCACCGCCCGGCGCAGGGCCGGGGTGCCGTGCGTGGTCGGATAGCCGGGTGCGTCCGAGGCCCGGATCAGCGCCTTTTGGATGATCTCCGGTGTCGGGTCAACGGGGGTGCCGATGGAAAGGTTGACCGCTCCGCCCGCATGCTCGGAAGCCTTCTGTAGGTAGGGCGCCATGGCGTCCCAGGGGTACTCGGGCAGTTGCAGGCCGAATCCGCCGGCTCTGACCTGTCCCGCACGGGCTCCGGATGTCATCATTGGCGGAGGATCAGCCCTGGTTCTGCGGCGGCAGTACGGCAATGATCGGGTGGTCCCGGTGCGTGTTGCCGATCTTGGCCGCCCCGCCGGGCGAGCCCAATTCGTCAAAGAACTCCACATTGGCCTTGTAGTACTCGGCCCACTCCTCCGGGGTGTCATCCTCGTAGTAGATGGCCTCGACCGGGCAGACCGGTTCGCAGGCGCCGCAGTCAACGCACTCGTCGGGGTGGATGTAGAGCGAACGCTCGCCCTCGTAGATGCAGTCGACGGGGCACTCTTCAATACAGGCCTTGTCTTTGACATCCACGCACGGCTGCGCGATTACATACGTCACGTCCCGACCTTCCTACGAAACTGGGCCCTGTCAACGGGCTGGGTCGACTCCATTATCCCCCACCGCCGGGCCGGCCACCTACATGGAAGACCTACTATGAACAGGTGGAGACGGCTATTGAGAAATTGCGGCAGCTGCCGCTGGGGACCCGCGTGGTAGTCCGGTACAGGCTCGACGACGGGACCTCCCCAGGAGCGCGGGGCTCCGCCGCGGCCCAGACCGTGCAGCCGTTCACCGGAATGCCCGCTGAACCCGTCCCGCCTCCGGTCCCGGCGCTGTCGGACGCACTCGGCTTCCTGACCGCCCTGGATCCGACCACCTGCACCGTACAGACCAAGTCCGGGGACGTCGTCGTCGTCCTGGCCAGTGTGCGGGCGGTCAAGGCCGTCCAGCCCGCCCCTCCACGGCGCCCCCGGCGTTCCCCGGGCCCGTGACCCTGTTCTGCTCAGTGACACAGCCCGGCCGGTGCGCAGAACCTGGTTCTGCTCAAAGAGCCGGGCAGCTCACTGAGCACGTTGCATCTGCCCCGCCTGCACCGTCTCCAGCGCCTCCCGGACAAGTCGCACAAAGGCCTCCGGTTGGTTCAGGAGCATTTCGAACGTAATCCGCAGCGTGGGCACACCCCGGACAACCGTCAGATTCCATCTGCGCCGGTCCTCGCGATACGCCTGACGGCTGCTGTGGCTGTCATAGCCGTCCGTTTCCAATCCGAGGACACCGTCCACCTTGAGGTCAAGGTGTCCCATGCCCGGCACGTATACCTGAAGCTGGACATTGAAGCCCGCCTCCTCCAGATAGAATCGGGCCATCGTCTCGATGATTGACCCCGACTGCGGGTTGATGCGTGCCAGCAGCGTACGGATTCCACCGTCCCGCAGCCCACCGAAGCGCTCCCGCAGCGGCTCCAGCCGGACCAGCCCCTGCTTCACGGCGGCCTCGGCGATGGTCAGCCCCTCAAGGGGCGGCAGGCACCGGAGGCTTTGGCAGACGACGTCCGTGACCGATAACGGGAGACTGCTGCGGTGAACGACGCAACCGGGTACGCCGCGGGCATGGTTGACGGCGATGTGCGGGCGGACCGGATCCCGCACCACCCACAGCCCGAGGCGGCGCGCGGCACTGATGCAGCCGGGTTCACCGTGGTGCAGGCGTGCCAAAGCCAGTTCCCGATCGGCCGCCGGGACGGCATAAAGGCCTCTACCCAAGCGCACAACGGTGCCCGATTGCACCGCGGCGCGGAGCCGCTTGGCCGAAATGCCGCCTGCTGCCAGAACACTGCATCTGGCAACCCCGCCTTGCCCCGCCAATACGTCCGTGATGTCCTTGAAGTCCTTCATCCGAACATCGTGGGCTTTGGCCGCGGTGCCCGGCATTCCCTCGTCCGCCTAAGTGCGGACCCGAGGTCAATCTGTGGCCTGTGGAGGGGGCGTTGGGGGCGCCGCCGGCGGAACGGGATCCGTCCTGCTCAGTGACAGGGCCCGTTCGGTGAGCAGGACCCGGTTCTGCTCTACGACCAGGTCCTCTCAGTGAGCAGACGGGACGGCTACTGGCCGGCGTCGATCTCCGCGCCCGCGCCGGGGGACCCGTCCACCGTCGGCTCCCCCCTATCGTCCCGGCCACCCTCGACGGAGTCCGCGCCGCCATGAACGGTGTCCGGCAGCTTCCTCATGCCACGCAGCGGCGAGAAAAACACGACAGCGACGGCCAGGAACCCGCCCAGCGCACCGATCCACAGCGTCGGAAGCAGCCCGAGCCACTGTCCCAGGACCCCCGAGATCAGCGCAGAGAGCGGCATCACGCCGAACACGATGAACCTGATGGAGGCGTTCATCCGGCCCAGCAACCGCGGCGGGCAGACCCGCTGGCGCATGCTCACCTGCATGATGTTGTAGGCCAGCACAGCAAAGTTGAAGCAGAAATCGGAGACGACCAGCACGGCCAGGGAAATCCACTTGTCCTGGCTCAGGTCGGCGACCGGGATCAGCACCACAGAACAGGTGGACGTCATCGCCGCCAGCGGGATCAGCGTGCCCTCGCCGATCCGCCGCGCCAGCCACGGGGTGCATAAGGCCCCCAGAACGCCGCCGACCGACCCGACCGACATGATGATGCCCAGGCCCGCCGCCCCGAGGTCCAGGTCGCGCAGGATCAGTACCGGCAACATGGTGATGGTGATGGCGGCAAAAAAGTTCAGGCCAGCCGTGCAGATGACAATCCGGCGGATCAGCGGATGCCCGGCCACAAAGGCCAGTCCCTCCCTGATCTCCACCGCCAGCGGTCTTCGGTCCGCGACGGCGTGCGGCCGCTCCTGGTCTCGGGTCCGGTGGAGGAACAGCGCCGACGCCAGATACCCCAAGGACTCGCCGACAAAAAGCAGCGGGGCGCTGATCAGGGTCAACAGGAATCCACCCAGGGCAGGGCCGCCAACCCGGGAGATCTGCGACGTCGATTCGAGCTTGGAATTGGCCTCCGCAACCTGCTTGGTCGGCACCAGGATGGGCACGAAGCTCTGGTAGGAGACGTCAAAAAAAACGGTGGCTACGCCAATAGCGGCGGCCACCACATACAAGTGCCAGATAAAGAGTTGGTGAAGCCACCACAAAGCAGGCACCAAAAGCATGGCTGCCATCCGGACCAGATCGGCGATGATCATCACGCGGCGCTTGATCCAGCGGTCCACCCAGGCCCCCGCCGGAAGCCCGACGACCAGGAAGGCGGCCATCCCCGCGGCGTTCAGCGCGCCAACCTGAAATTCGGTGGCCCCCAGAATTGATACTGCCAAAACCGGGAAGGCCAGCTGACCCAGCTGCGCCCCGAATTGGCTTATGGTCTGGCCGGTCCAGAAATTCAGAAAATTCCGGCTCCGCAACAACGATGTCGCGGGTCCCCCAATAGTGTGTGCGATCACTTGCATATTCTGGTTGCAGCGATTGGTTTCTGTCAATCACTAATCTAAAATGGCCGCATGGACGGCGACGGTTCCGACGAGACGGTCCTGGCGCGAGGCCGGGCCCTCAGCTCGCCACTGCGCATGCGCATCCTGCGCATCTGCCTGCACCGCAGCCACACCAACAAGGAAATCGCGGACCTGCTGGGCCTCAATCCCGCCTCCACGCTCCATCACGTGCGCACCCTGGTCCGTGCCGGCTTCCTGTTGCCCCAGGAACCCCGGGCGGGTAACCGGGGCGCCAAGGAAATCCCCTACCTGGCCGGCAGAATGTCCCTGCACACCCCGGTACCCAACGCCTCCTCTGTGCTGCTCAGCACCTTCCTGCAGGAAATCGAGGGCCAGGCGCCGGGGGACATCGAGCTATCGCGGCTGGGCATCAGGCTCAACGCCGAGCACCGGAGGGAAATGCTGGACAGGTTCAACGCGCTGGTGCAGGAGTATGCGCAGCGGCCAGCGGACGACGACGGCGTCCCCACCTCGATCCTTTTCGCCCATCATCTGGACCGGTCGGCTTCCGACGGGGCCGCGACCGGAAGCTAGCCGCCCGGGCGGGCCGGGCGGTGCTCAGCCGCCGGTGCGTCTGCGCCGGGGATGCAGGATCCGCCCGCAGATCGCGACGGCCACCGGTGTCACTACGGCAATGCCGAACAGCCAGATGTTGCCGGCCAGGTTACCGATGATCATGCCGTACAGACCGTGCGGGATGGTCAGTATCCCGACCATGGCGTAGGCGGCCAGCCCAGTCACAGCGGCCAGCACGCTGGAACGGGCCCACAGCCCAACGTAGAGGCCCGCGGCCAGCACCAGCATCAACGCGGCGAGAGCCCCCCACGGCAGCTCGGCTGACTGAAGATACAGCGCCCTGGCATGCAGTGCGGTTCCCAGCAATCCCGCCAGCACGCCCGCGATGATCGCCCCGGCATACCGCGCCGGCCGGGATGGCGTGCCGGCGGCGCGCCTGCTGGCGGAGCTGTGCACCCGACCCACGGGGACCGATCCCGGCCGTCCGAGAAGCTGGAAGACCTCCTGTCCGGAGATGTCCTTCCACACGCTGTCCGAGAGAGCGTAACGGCTGCCCTGCACGGTGATCTGCGTCCGGTGCGCGCGCATCGCCTCCGTTTTCGCGGCCAGGTCCCCCTCGACGACCGTCAGGACCGTGCCGGGTTCCAAGGGTCGTTCGGGCCGGTCGCTAACAATCGTATAGACCAGCGGAACCTGCCAGACGGGCAGCGAACCACGGCTCGTCGCTGCCGCCATGTCCAAGGCCCGGAGCGCCATCTGGTGGGTCCTGATGTGGTCGGGGTGGCCGTAGCCGCCGTCCGCGGCGTAGGTCACCACCACGTCCGGGCGGAGGGCACGGATCAGGTGCGCGGCGTGGCCCGCAACCTCGTCCAGCGGCGCCCGGGAAAAGGAACCGGGCAGTACGGTCCCGGCGGGCTGGGCCCGGCCATCGTCGCCCCAGGACATGCCGGAATCCCGGTACAGTGTGCCGGCGCCCGGACCCTCGTGGGCCGCGCCGCTGCCCAGCCAATAGTGCTGGCGCACGCCCAGCGCCGCCAGGGCCGCCCCCAGCTCGGCCTCGCGGACGGCGCCCAACCCGTCGTCGTGGTTACCGGGCTGGCCCACCTCAAGATGGCGAAGCTCCGCCGGGATCACCTCGCCCAGCTCGCCGCGGGTGCAGGTCAGCAGCGCGACCTCGGCGCCTTCGGCCGCGTAGCGGGCCATCGTGGCTCCGGTCACGATCGTCTCGTCATCGGGATGGGCGTGGATGAACAGCAGAGTCGGCCCGCCGGTCGCCGGGCCCGGGCCCGCGACGGTTAACGGCAGCAACCCGCCCGTTGGGATGAACGGGGCGGGTTGCTGTTGGGTCATAGCTCTATCTTGCCGGACATTTGTGCTCCGGCCACAACGGCCGCGCACTAACGGCCAGCCGGTTAGACCTTGGCGCGGGCGCGGTAGGCCTTGGCCCGCTCGCTGGCATCCAGGATGAGTTTGCGGATCCGGATGGACTCCGGCGTGACCTCGACGCACTCGTCCTCGCGGGCGAATTCCAGCGACTCCTCCAGCGTCAGGTTGCGCGGCGGGGTCAGGTTTTCGAACGTGTCCGAGGACGCGGCACGCATGTTGGTGAGCTTCTTTTCCTTGGTGATGTTCACGTCCATGTCATCGGCGCGGGAGTTCTCGCCGACGATCATGCCCTCGTACACCTCGGTGGTCGGCTGGACAAAGAAGGAGCCACGCTCCTGCAGGTTGATCATCGCAAACGGCGTCACAACGCCGGAGCGGTCCGCGATCATGGATCCGTTGGTCCGGTATTCGATCGGACCGGCCCAGGGCTCGTACCCTTCGGCGATCGAGGCCGCGATGCCGGCGCCACGGGTGTCCGTGAGGAAACGGGTGCGGAAACCGATCAGGCCGCGGGCGGGAACAATGAACTCCATGCGGACCCAGCCGGTGCCGTGGTTGGCCATGTTGGTCATCCGCCCCTTGCGTGCCGCCATCAGCTGGGTCACATTGCCCAGATACTCTTCCGGTACGTCGATGGTCATGTGCTCCATCGGCTCGTGGATCTTGCCGTCGACGGTCCTGGTGACCACCTGCGGCTTGCCGACGGTCAGCTCGAAGCCCTCCCGGCGCATCTGCTCCACCAGGATCGCCAGGGCCAGCTCGCCACGGCCCTGGACCTCCCACGCATCCGGACGCTCCGTGGGCAGCACGCGCAGCGAAACGTTACCGACCAGTTCCTTGTCCAGACGGTCCTTGACCTGGCGCGCGGTGACCTTGTGGCCCTTGACGCGGCCGGCAATCGGGGAGGTGTTGATACCGATGGTCATCGAGATGGCCGGATCGTCAACCTTGATCAGCGGCAACGGCTTCGGGTTCTCCGGATCGGTCAGTGTCTCGCCGATGGTGATGTCTTCGATACCGGCGACGGCGACGATCTCACCGGGGCCGGCGGAATCGACCGAGACGCGCTCCAGGGCCTTGGTGGCCAGCAACTCGGTGATCTTAACGTTTTTCAGCTCGCCGTTGTGACGGGCCCAGGCCACGGTCTGGCCCTTGCGCAGCGTGCCGTTGTAGATGCGCAGCAGCGCCAGACGGCCCAGGAACGGCGACGCGTCCAGGTTGGTGACGTGGGCCTGCAGGACACCCTCCGGGTCGTAGGTCGGGGCCGGGATGTGCTCGATGATGGTCTTGAACAGCGGCTCGAGGTCATCGTTGTCCGGGACGGAACCGTTCGCCGGCTGCGTCAGGGAGGCCGCGCCGACCTTGGCGGCGGCGTACACAACCGGAACGTTCAGGACGGCGTCCAGGTCAAGGTCCGGAACTTCATCGGCCAGGTCGGAAGCCAGGCCCAGCAGCAGGTCCATGGACTCGTGCACGACCTCGTCGATGCGGGAGTCGGGGCGGTCCGTCTTGTTGACCAGCAGGATAACGGGCAGCTTCGCGGCCAGCGTCTTGCGAAGGACAAAGCGGGTCTGCGGCAGCGGGCCCTCGGAAGCATCGACCAGCAGGACGACGCCGTCCACCATGGACAGTCCGCGCTCCACCTCGCCGCCGAAGTCGGCGTGTCCGGGGGTGTCGATCACGGAGATGGTGATGGTTTCACCGTTAGACGCCGGGCCGTTGTAGGCGACGGTGGTGTTCTTCGCCAGGATCGTGATGCCCTTTTCACGTTCGAGGTCGCCGGTGTCCATTACCCGGTCCGCCACGACGCCATGTTCGGCAAAGGAGTGGGTCTGCTTCAGCATCGCGTCCACCAGGGTGGTCTTGCCGTGGTCAACGTGCGCCACAATGGCGACGTTCCGCAAGTCATTGCGGGAAGCTAAGTTGACGGTGGTTTCTGACATGCGTGAAGACTCGTTTCAGTGTGTTCCGGCAGAAAGCCCACGGTTGGTCGCGGTGATCCCAGCGGTTAATCTCAACTAGTATGGTGGCCCGGAGTGTGGGCAGATACCACTAGTCTAGACGGTCAGGCAATTAATGGCCTAAAGCGCTCTAAAGCGCCCCCTCCGCACAGGAAAAGATTACAATTGGGAGGACATCCGACCACTGGGATGCCGCCCTCTGGGTGTTTGCCGGCCGGGGGCCCATAGTTGCGAGGTACCTCTTTTTATCCAGCTGGAGATTCGATGCAGAGAGCCAAGGCTCTGGCCCGCGTGATTGCACCGTTAGTAGCCGTTGTGGTGTTGTCCGCGGGTTGCGCATCCGCCCCCGCCGGCGCCAAAGCGGGCGTTCCGGCCGCCGCTCCCGGTTCCGGTTCCGGTGTTCAGGCCAACGGTGTGCAGGCCGGCCCCGTTCCCACCGGCACGGCTCCAGCCGCCACCGGCAGGGTTATCCGTCCCGCCGCGCTACCGCCCGGGACCCTCTATCTTGATCCCGCCACGGGGCGCAGGGAAGTCATCGAGGCGGATATCAGCCGCACGGCCGTGCTCATTGGAGATTCCCAGTCCGAGGGCGCCGCCGGTGTCAGCGCCAAAAACACCTGGCCCTGCACTGCGCTGGCGAAGCTCGGATTCCAGGTCCAGTTCCGCGGCCGGGGCGGAACCGGGTACGTAGCGGCCAACGGGAAGATCGGGAATTACCCGGATGCGCTGGAGCGCGGCAACTGGCACCTGCCCTATGGGCCGGCCCCGCTGGTGGTCATCGAGGGCGGCGGCAATGACGCCAGCCACGGCGCAACGGACGCCCAGATCCTGGCCAATGCTGCCCGGCTGCTACGGGACCTGAAGCAGACCTACCCGACGTCGCGGTTCGTCATGATCGGCGCGCTTGCCAAGGGCGCGGCCCATGGGGGCGGCCGGCGGACCCAGGTGGACACCCTGCTGGGCTCCTTCGCCGCCGCGAACGCCATCCCCTTCATCAGCGCCGGCAACTGGCTCACCAAATACGCCCTCACGAACAAGATGGCCGACGGCGTACACCTCACCGCGGCGGGCCACCAGGTCCTCTCGGGCGTCCTGTTGCAGGAACTGCTCCGGCTGGGTGTCGCGGCTCCGGCCCGGGCCGGCGGCGCCGTCGTCGCCAAGACCGACAAGACCGACAAGCCCAGCTGAACGCCGCACCCGAATCCCCGCCCCGAATCCCCGCACCAACCCCAC
>JALYYI010000128.1 GCA_030946705.1 Actinomycetota bacterium
GCTCCACGGTCCGCCCGCCGGCCGCGAGAAAGGCTGCCAGCGCGGCGGGATGCGTTCGCGCGCCGGTGAGCAGCGCCGTCGTCCGCGCTCCACGCCGAGCCAGGGCCGCGGCCGCAAAAAGGGCGTCGCCGCCGTTGTTTCCGGACCCAGCCAGCACCACGATCCGGGCGCCGTAGGCCCGGATCCCACGGTCCGCGAGCAGCCGAACCACCGCACCGGCCAGTCCGTGTGCGGCCCGCTGCATCAGCGCGCCATCCAGGCCGGCCCGCAGCAGCGGCTCCTCCGCGGCACGGACCTGGGTTCCGGTGAATGCGTTCAGCATCTCAGCCCTCGGCTATGACCATGGCCGTGGAGATGCCCCCGTCGTGGCTCATCGAGAGGTGCCAGCGCCTGACGCCTTTCGCCGCGGCCGCCGCCGCCACCGTGTCCTTGACCTGGATGGTGGGGCCATGTTCATCCAGTCCAATCCAGCAGTCCTGCCAGTTCATCCCGGCGGGCGCGCCCAGAGTCTTGGCCACCGCTTCCTTGGCCGCGAACCGGGCCGCCAGGGATCGGGTGTTGAGAGTGCGTTCCGCGGGCACAAAAAGCCTCTCAAGCAGGCCCGGCGTCCGCTGCAGCTGACGGCCAAATCGTTCAACATCCACCACGTCCACGCCAATCCCAATGATCATGGACCTAGCCTAACGGGATCGCGTCCGCCATCGCTTCCGCTGCCGCCCGTCGCGCGCCGACTGCGGCCGGGCGGATGCCGCAGATCCGGACCGATGCCGCGGAATCTTCCGGGGCATCGGTCCGAACGTACGGCATCCTTGCCGCTACTTGGCTATTCCGGCTCAGGCTACTCGATGTGGGTTCACCGGCTACTCGACGGTGACGGACTTGGCCAGGTTGCGCGGCTGGTCCACATCGTAGCCCTTGGCCGTGGCCAGCTCGCAGGCGAAGATCTGCAGCGGAACCGTCGCCAGCAGCGGGGCCAGCAGCGTGGGCGTCTCCGGGATGTAGAAGACGTGCTCGGCGTAGGCCTTGACCGCGTCGTCGCCCTCCTCGGCAATGACAATGGTGTTGGCGCCGCGGGCCCGGATTTCCTGGATGTTGGAGACCACTTTGGCGTGCAGCGAGTCCCGGCCGCGCGGGGAGGGCACCACCACAAAGACCGGCTGGCCCTCCTCGATCAGGGCGATCGGGCCGTGCTTGAGCTCGCCGGCGGCAAAGCCCTCAGCGTGGATGTAGGCCAGCTCCTTGAGCTTGAGCGCGCCCTCCATCGCCACCGGGAAGCCAACGTGGCGGCCCAGGAACAGCACGGAGCGGGTGTCCGCCATGGACCGTGCCAGTTCCTTGATGGGCCCGGAATTGTCCAGGATCTGCTGGATCTTGGCGGGCGTCTTGGCCAGGTCCGCCAGGATGTCCTTGATCTCGCCCTGGAAGATGTTGCCGCGCAGCTGTCCCAGGTACAGGCCCAGCAGGTAGGCGGCGGTGATCTGGGCCAGGAACGCCTTGGTGGAGGCGACGGCGATTTCCGGCCCGGCATGGGTGTACAGCACGGCGTCGGACTCACGGGGGATGGTGGAGCCGTTGGTGTTGCAGATGGCCACGGTCTTGGCGCCCTGCTCGCGGGCGTAGCGGACGGCCATCAGGGTGTCCATGGTCTCCCCTGACTGGCTCAGCGAGACGATCAGGGTGTTCGGGGTAACAATGGGATCCCGGTAGCGGAATTCGTGCGAGAGCTCCACCTCGGTGGGGATCCGGCACCAGCGCTCAATGGCGTACTTGGCCACCTGGCCGGCGTAGGCAGACGTACCGCAGGCCAGCACAATGATCTTGTCCACGGATTTCAGCGCCGCCGGGTCTATCCGGAGTTCATCCAGCGTCAGCTTGCCGTTGACGTCGGAACGGCCCAGCAGGGTCTGTGCCACTGCGTCCGGCTGGTCATTGATTTCCTTCTCCATGAAGGAGGGGTAGCCGCCCTTTTCGGCGGCCGCGGCGTCCCAGTCGACCTCATATTCCTTGCCCTGGGCGGGCGCACCGTAGAAGTCCGTGATTTCCACGGACTCGGGGGTGATGATCACAATCTGGTCCTGGCCCAGCTCCACCGCACGGCGGGTGTAGTCGATGAAACCGGAAACATCGGAACCCAGGAAATTCTCGCCGTCGCCCAGACCCACCACCAGGGGTGAGTTACGGCGGGCGGCGACGACGACGTCGGGCTGGGCTGCGTGCACGGCCAGAAGGGTGAAGGCCCCTTCGAGGCGCTGGCAGGCCAACTGCATGGCCTTGGCCAGCGGGTTGCCGGTGCCCGGCGTTTCAATGCCCGCGGCGGCCACCGAGTTGTAGATGTCGGCCAGCAGTGCCGCGGCCACCTCGGTGTCCGTCTCGGAGGCGAAGCTGTGGCCGCTGCGTACCAGCTCCAGCTTCAGCTCGGCGAAATTTTCGATGATGCCGTTGTGGATCACCGCCAGTTTTCCGCCGTCCACCAGGTGCGGGTGCGCATTGACGTCGGTCGGGCCGCCATGGGTGGCCCACCGGGTGTGGCCGATTCCGGTCACGGCCTCCGGCAGCGGCTGGTCCTCCAGCACGGCCAGCAGATTGGTCAGCTTCCCGGACTTCTTCCGGGATTCGATCCGCCCGTCGGTCACGACGGCGATGCCGGCCGAGTCGTAACCGCGGTATTCCAGCCGGCGCAACCCCTCCAGGACCACGTCCAGGGCACTGTGACCCAGGACCGATTCACCACTGACGCCGGAACGGCCTGCATATCCTACGATTCCACACATATATTCAAGGATAGCTGGCACCGGCAACTCGAGACGTAGGATCTCATCCCGCCTGCGGGGTCGCCCAGAATTCACCTCTTGGCTCTTGACAATTCGTCTATTGCCGCCCGAGAGGGCAGAATCTACAGGTGACTTCGCAACGGAATGAGTCCAACGGCAACGACGGCGTCTCCCCCTTTGTGGAGCTGGATCGCCAGACGTGGTCCCGGTTGTCGGACGAAATTGAGCAGCCGCTGAACGAGGATGATGTGCTGCGGGTGCGCGGCCTGGGCGACCAGCTCAATATCAAGGAAGTCCGGGAGGTCTACCTCCCCCTCTCCCGGCTGCTCAATCTCTACGTCGCCGCCGCCGGTGCCCTGCACGCTGCCACCACCACCTTCCTGGGCGAGCAGGTGCGCCGCACACCCTTCGTCATCGGCGTCGCCGGATCGGTCGCCGTCGGCAAATCCACCACTGCCCGCGTACTGCGCGAGATGCTGCGCCGCTGGCCGGACACCCCCAATGTTGAACTCGTCACCACCGACGGTTTCCTCTACCCCAACGCCGAGCTGGAGCGCCGCGGCCTGATGCAGCGCAAGGGCTTCCCCGAGTCGTACAACCGCCGCGCCCTGCTGCGCTTCGTCAGCGAGGTCAAAAGCGGCGCCGAGGAGGTACGGGCGCCCTGGTACTCGCACCTGACCTACGACATCGTCCCCGGCAAAGAGGTGGTGGTCCGGCGCCCGGACGTGCTGATCGTCGAGGGGCTCAACGTGCTGGCTCCCGCGCGGCCCCGGATGGACGGCCGCTCCGGGCTGGCGGTCAGTGACTTCTTCGACTTCTCCATTTATGTGGACGCGAAAACGTCCTATATTGAACAGTGGTACGTGGACCGTTTCCGGTCGCTGAGGTCCTCGGCCTTTGCACATCCGGAATCCTACTTCCACCGATACGCACAGCTCTCGGACGCCGAAGCAGTCGAAACGGCGCTGGATATCTGGAAGCGGATCAACGAGCCCAACCTGGTGGAAAACGTGCTCCCCACCCGCGGCCGGGCACAACTGGTCCTGACCAAGGATGCGGATCACTCGATCCGCAGAATGCTCTTGCGGAAGACTTAACAATGACCGAATTACCCCGCCGCCGGGAGGTAGCGAAGCTGCTGCTCGGCGGCTCGGCTCTGGCCCTGATGACGGCCTGTTCCGCCGCTCCCGGCCCGGGCGCGCCGTCAACGACTACGGCGGCCCCCTCACCTTCCGCCTCCGGCGCCGGGCCGAACCCGCCGGCGGCACAATCCCCGGCGTCTCCCTCCGCTGCCGTGCCAGCTCCCGTGCCGGCCGCGGCAGCACCCGCCGGCTCATCCCTGATGCGCCCCGCACCCGTGCATGCCCTCAAGCAGCAGTTCTCCATCACCGACCCGACCAGTCCCTGGGTGCTGGTCAACAAACACATGCCGCTCAGCCCTCCGGCCTACGCACCGGCGGATCTGGTGCACCCCGCCGTGGCCCTGGGCGCCGGCGGAGAAACGGGGCTGCTCCGGGCCGAACCGGCCGCCGCGGCCGTCCGGATGTTCTCCGCGGCTGCGGCGAACGGGGTGGTCATGACGTTGCTGAGCAGCTACCGCTCGTATGACACGCAGGTTTCCCTTTACAACAACTACGCCGCCAGTTCCAGCGTCGCCGATGCGGACACCAAATCGGCCCGGCCCGGTTTTTCGGAACACCAGACCGGGCTGGCCTTCGACATCGGTGATGGCGCCAGCCCCGCATCCTGTGCGTTCAACCCCTGCTTCGCCACCGTGCCCGCAGCCATCTGGGCGGCGGCAAACGCCCACCGCTACGGATTCATCGTGCGGTACCAGGTGGGCCGCGAGGCCGTAACCGGGTTCCACGCCGAGCCCTGGCACCTGCGCTACGTCGGTGTGGAACTGGCCACGGACCTGGTGGCTAAGGGGTTCAGCACCTACGAGGAATACCTGGGCCTTCCGCCCGCACCCGCCTACCAATAGCCCGTGTTGGGGCGCCCGACACAGGCCAAAGAATTCATGGAATGGCCACCCCCCGTTGATTACGGTGCGGTAACTTGAGTGCCATGTTAAAGGGATTCAAAGATTTCATTATGAAGGGCAACGTCGTAGACCTTGCTGTCGCTGTTGTCATGGGTGCGGCGTTCGGCGCAGTTGTGAACTCCCTGGTGGCAAATGTGTTCATGCCGCTGATCGCCGCGTTGTTCGGTTCTCCAAATTTTGACAGCTTTGCCCTGGTCACCATCAACGGCAACGACGTGAAATTCGGCGTGCTGATAACCGCCGTCGTGAACTTTCTGCTTATCGCCGCCGCCATTTACGTCGTCGTCGTGATGCCGATGAATATCATGATCGCCCGGCGAAATGCGAAACTCGGCATCCCGAAAGAGGAACCGGCGGTTGATGCCCACATCGAGCTGCTCACGGAAATCCGCGACTCGCTCAGGATGCGCAGCTAACTGCACCGGAACAGGTGCGAGGGTCAGGGCTGCAGAGCCAGCCGGGATTCGACGACGGCGGCCAGGTCCCGGCAGATCCGCGTGGCAGTATCCATGTCCCCGGCCTCCACCATCACACGCACCAGCGCCTCGGTGCCGGAGGGCCGCAGCAGCACGCGCCCGGTATCGCCCAACTCCCGCTCGGCATTGGCGACAGCGGCGCTGACGCCCTCGTCCGTCTTTGCCCGCTGCTTGTCCACACCCTTAACGTTGATCATCAGTTGCGGGAGCTTGGTCATCACGCCGGCCAGCGCCTTCAGGCTCCGGCCGGTTCGTGCAACTTCGGCCGCCAGCTGCAGCCCCGTCAGGACGCCGTCGCCCGTCGTCGCGTAGTCGGCAAAGATGACGTGGCCGGACTGCTCGCCGCCCAGGCTGTAGCCGCCGTTTCGCATGTCCTCGAGCACGTAGCGGTCCCCCACCCCGGTTTCCCGCAGACTGATGCCCGCCTCACGAAGGGCAATCTTCAGTCCCAGGTTGCTCATCACCGTCGCCACCAGGACATTGTCCCGCAGCTTCCCGGCTCCCTTGAGCGCCACCGCCAGGATGGCCATGATCTGATCCCCGTCGACGACGGTCCCTTCATGGTCCACGGCCAGGCAGCGGTCCGCGTCGCCGTCGTGCGCAATGCCAAGATCCGCTCCATGGGCCACCACGGCGGCCTGCAGCTGCTGCATGTGGGTGGAGCCGACGCCGTCGTTGATGTTCAGACCGTCCGGCTCGGCGCCTATGACCAGGACATCGGCCCCGGCATCCTTGAAGACCTGGGGCGAGCAGCCGCTGGCCGCGCCGTGCGCGCAGTCGAGGACTACCTTCAGACCGTCCAGGCGGTGCGGAAGAGTGGAAAGCAGGTGCACCACATAGCGGTCTTCGGCGTCCGCGAAGCGCTGGATGCGGCCCACACCAATCCCAACCGGGCGGAAGACCTCGCGCTCCAGCTGCGCCTCAATGGCATCCTCGACCTCATCGGGCAGCTTCTGGCCGCCGCGGGCGAAGAATTTGATGCCGTTGTCCGGCGCCGGATTGTGGGAGGCGGATATCATCACGCCGAAGTCGGCGCCCAGGTCCGCGATCAGGAAGGCGGCCGCCGGTGTGGGCAGCACGCCCGCATCGTAGACGTCCACGCCCGCGCTGGCCAGACCGGCTTCAACCGCTGCGGCGATGAACTCCCCGCTGGCGCGCGGGTCGCGGGCAATGACAGCCCGCGGGCGCTTTCCATCGGCCATTTGGTCGTGGCCAAGGACAACTGCGGCCGCCTGTGCCAGCGAGAGGGCCAGCTCGGCTGTGAGCAGCCCGTTGGCCAATCCGCGCACGCCGTCGGTTCCAAATAATCTAGACATCGGGTCCAGTCTAATCGACGCCGGCGGCCAACCCCGCCCGCACCCGGCGGCACCCGGGCCCGTTGAGGTGGCAGTTCGCGCCCAAGTTTTTCGGAGAATGGGGTACGAAGTGCTTCCTCAACGGAGGGAGGACCGGCCGAACATGCAGGAAGCCCGCCTTCTTCAGCGTCGCACGGTTGTTCTCGCCGTCGATCTCGTTCAGCGAGCGGGCCACGCCCAAGCGCAACGCGCCGGCCTGGCCGGACGGGCCACCACCGTGGATGCGTGCCATGACGTCGTAGGCGCCGTCGAGGTCCAGAATGTGGAACGGCTCGTTGACTTCCTGCTGGTGAAGCTTGTTCGGGAAGTAGTCGGCCAGTTCGCGGCCGTTGACGATCCACTTGCCGGTACCGGGAACAACGCGCACGCGGGCGATGGCCTGCTTGCGGCGACCGACGGCAGCGCCGGGAACCGTCAGGGCGGGACGTTCCTTCTTGGGGGCGGCTTCCGCAGTAGCGGAGCTTTCCGAGGTATAGCTGGTCAGTACTGCTTCGTCAGCCGGGGCGGCTTCCGTATTCAGCTCTTCAGTGTTCTGAGCCACGATTCTCCTTGATAAATTTATGGGTTGGTGGCCAGGACTACTGGGCGACCTGGGTGATTTCGAACGTTTTGGGCTGCTGTGCGGCGTGCGGGTGCTCGGCACCCGCGTAGACCTTGAGCTTGCCGATGGCCTGAGCCGCCAGGGAGTTCTTCGGGAGCATGCCGCGGATGGCCTTCTCTACGGCGCGCACCGGATTCTTCTCCAGGAGCTCGGCGTAATTGACGCTGGACAGACCGCCCGGGTAACCGGAGTGGCGGTAAGCGCGCTTCTGCTCGAGCTTAGCGCCGGTAAGGGCCACCTTCTCGGCGTTGATGATAATGACAAAGTCGCCCATGTCGATGTGAGGTGCAAAGGTCGGCTTGTGCTTTCCGCGCAGCAGTGTTGCGGTCTGGCTGGCAAGACGGCCTAGGACAACGTCTGTGGCGTCAATGACGTGCCACTGGCGGTTGATGTCGCCGGGCTTCGGGGTATACGTACGCACGGTTTTTGCCTTCGTTTCTTGTTCTTTGGTGGCGCTACTAGTCGGTTACGCCTGCTATCTATGCGCTACCGGAACAGAGGTGAGGGCTCCGTGCAACCAGTCATCCACAGGCCCGATCACACCCGCTGGATAGTGACTCTGCAACCGAGCCTCCAGACGGGCGTGCGCTATCGAGATAGGACACGCACAACGACTATCAAGAATACCGCGAGAAGTGGCCACAGGTCAAAAGCGCCTCCGCGGGCTGCATGAAACTGCTGCCGGTCGTCCGTTTTCCGTGAACCCGACCTTCTTCTTCATCTGCCGGTCCCAAACGAGTCATGCAGGGCCGGAGCCAGACGGACCGCCCGCGTCAGCACGGCTCGTTCCAGCAGTCCGTCGTCGGCTGGATAACTGACCTCTTCGAGGACCAGCGGATGCGGCGGAGCCAGCACGGACCTGGCGTCGCGTTCGGCGGCCAGCAGCCGCTCGCGCAGCCAGCCCGGCCCCTCGGCGCCCCCGCCCACCGGCAGCGCGGCGCCCACCAGGGAGCGCACCATATTGTGGCAGAACGCATCGGCCTGGACGGCCACCGTGATAATCCCGTCCTGGCCGCGCGTGAAGTCGAAGCGCTGCAGTTCGCGGATCGTCGTCGAGCCTTCACGCGGCTTACAGAAGGCCCGGAAGTCCTGCACCCCGAGCAGGGGGACGGCGGCAGCGTTAAGCCGCTCCACGTCCAGGGATTCCTGGTGCCAGAGCGTGCTGTAGCGCAGCAGCGGATCCCATTGCAGCTGCGCATCCGCAATCCGGTAGCTGTAGCGGCGCCACAACGCGGAGAAACGGGCGTCAAAGCCTGCCGGGGCCAACGTCACGGCGTGGACCTCTATGGCGCCCGTGAGTTTTCCCAGGATCCGGCTCAACGCACCGCGCAGCCGGCGCAGCAGCGCCACCGCCGGGTCAAGATCGTGCCCGCGGCGCAGCCCGTTCCACTCCTGCGGAGTCAGATCCAGATGCACCACCTGCCCGCGCGCATGCACGCCCGCGTCAGTGCGGCCCGCCACGGTGACGCGGATGGGCCGGCGGATCATCAGGGTCAGCGCCGCCTCGAGGGAGCCCTGCACCGTGACCAGCCGCGGTTGGACGCCCCACCCGCTGAACGGACCGCCGTCATACGCCAGATCCAGCCGGACACGCAGAAACCCGCTGTCCCCTTCGAGGGGGGCAGCGGGTTCCTGACTAGTCATGCATCGATTCTAACGAATCCGTACGGCAACTCAGTGGCTTACGCCTCTTCGGTGACCGTCTGCGCATCTTCGCCACCGGCCGGGACAAAGCCAGCCGCCTTGGCATCTTCTGCCGTCGCGAACCAGACCTCGGCAACCGTGGCGTCGTACCAGCGGGAACCGGGAACGTGGAACTTCATGGAGTCCTCGTTGCCCTTGATCTCGAAGCCCTCCGGAGCTTCACTGGCATCGGCCAGAGGAGCATGGGATCCCGCGTACTTGGCGGCCTCCGCCACGGGTGCCCCGGCGGTCTCAGTCGCGACAGCCTCAGTCTCGACGGCCTCCGTTTTGGCGGCCTTGGCCGGCGCGGCCTTGGTGGCCGCAGTGGCCTCGGCAACCACGGCGTTCTTGGCGCTCAGCGGTTCCAGCACCAGTTCGATGACGGCCATCGGGGCGTTGTCGCCCTTGCGCGAGCCGATCTTGGTGATGCGGGTGTAGCCGCCGTTGCGGTTCTCCACTGCCTTGGCAATATCGGTGAACAGCTCGTGGACAACGCCCTTGTTGCTGATCAGCGACAGCACACGACGGCGGGAGGCCAGGTCTCCGCGCTTGGCGAAGGTGACCAGGCGCTCGGCGTACG
This sequence comes from Actinomycetota bacterium, assembly GCA_030946705.1. GTDB lineage: Bacteria > Actinomycetota > Actinomycetes > Actinomycetales > Micrococcaceae > Arthrobacter_M. The sequence goes on from JALYYI010000128.1 coordinate 9,511, forward strand.
GCTTCAGGCGCTTGGCCTTGGTTTCCGTGGTGGTGATGCGCTTGTGCTCGAACAGCGCTGCGGCCAGGTTCGCCAGCATAAGGCGCTGGTGTGCCGGGCTGCCTCCGAGGCGCGGACCCTTAGTGGGGGTAGGCATAGTGTTTTCTCCTCATGTGTTGGCAGGCCAATTGTTGTTGGGCCGGTCCGTCGCCGGACTTCAACTGGCCAGCCGAAGTGTTGATCGTCTTTTAGAGCTCGTCGTCGCCGAAGGCGTCGTCGTTCTCGTCAATGGCTGCGGCGCGTGCTGCGAGATCGAAGCCTGGAGGGGAATCCTTCAGGGACAGACCGAGCTCAACCAGCTTGGCCTTGACCTCGTCGATGGACTTGGCACCGAAGTTGCGGATGTCCATCAGATCGGCCTCGGAGCGGGCAACGAGTTCACCCACGGAATGGATGCCCTCACGCTTGAGGCAGTTGTAGGAACGGACCGTGAGATCCAGATCCTCGATCGGCAGGGCCATGTCTGCTGCCAGCGCGGCATCGGTCGGGGACGGGCCGATCTCAATGCCTTCAGCGGCCGTGTTCAGCTCACGGGCCAGACCGAACAGCTCGACCAGGGTGGTTCCGGCGGAGGCAACCGCATCGCGCGGGGCGATGGCCGGCTTGGTCTCCACATCAACTACCAGGCGGTCGAAGTCGGTGCGCTGCTCAACACGGGTTGCTTCCACTCGGAAAGTGACCTTCAGGACCGGCGAGTAGATGGAGTCAACCGGGATGCGGCCGATCTCCTGGTCACCGGACTTGTTCTGCGCAGCGGATACATAGCCGCGGCCGCGCTCGATGGTCAGTTCGAGCTCGAACTTGCCCTTCGAGTTCAGGGTGGCGATGTGCAGGTCCGGGTTGTGGAACTCGACGCCGGCCGGCGGTGCAATGTCGGCGGCCGTGACGACGCCCGGGCCCTGCTTGCGCAGGTAGGCGACGACGGGCTCGTCGTGTTCGGAGGACACCGAGAGGCTCTTGATGTTCAGGATGATCTCGGTGACATCTTCCTTGACACCGGGAACAGTGGTGAACTCGTGCAGCACGCCATCGATCCGGATGCTGGTTACAGCGGCACCGGGGATGGAGGACAGCAGGGTACGTCGGAGGGAGTTTCCCAGGGTGTATCCGAAACCGGGCTCCAGCGGTTCAATGACGAAACGGGAGCGGTTTTCTGAAACAACTTCTTCAGAGAGGGTGGGGCGCTGTGCAATGAGCACTTGGGTTTCCTTTCAGCGAGCATCCGCTATATGACGCAACACAGGTGGTGGAAAGAACGGTCTAAGACTTAACGCCCGTCGAGCTGGCCCGCCCCCGGCGGTCCGAATCCGGACCGGAAGGGCGAGCCAACTCGGGCATTGCGCTTAGACGCGGCGGCGCTTCGGCGGACGGCAGCCGTTGTGGGCGCTCGGGGTGACATCCTGGATGGAGCCAACCTCAAGACCAGCAGCCTGCAGCGAACGGATAGCGGTCTCGCGTCCGGAACCCGGACCCTTCACGAAAACGTCGACCTTGCGCATGCCGTGCTCCTGGGCGCGCTTGGCAGCGGCTTCGGCAGCCATCTGCGCGGCGAACGGAGTGGACTTGCGCGAACCCTTGAATCCGACCTCACCGGCGGAAGCCCAGGAGATGACGGCGCCATTGGGGTCCGTGATGGACACAATGGTGTTGTTAAAGGTGCTCTTGATGTGCGCCTGGCCAAGCGCAATATTCTTTTTATCCTTCTTGCGCGGCTTGCGAACCGCACCGCGAGTCTTCGGGGGCATTTTTTCTCCTACAGAAAGTTTATTGGGGGAAAACCGGCGCTATCAGCGTCCGGCCTTCTTCTTGCCGGCAACGGTGCGCTTCGGGCCCTTGCGGGTACGGGCGTTCGTCTTCGTGCGCTGGCCGTGTACGGGCATGCCGCGGCGGTGGCGGATACCCTGGTAGCTGCCGATTTCGACCTTGCGGCGGATGTCGGCGGCCACCTCGCGGCGGAGGTCACCCTCAACCTTGTAGTTGCCCTCGATGTAGTCACGCAGCTGAACCATTTCCGCGTCGGACAGGTCCTTCACGCGGACATCCGGGGAAATGCCGGTGTCTGCCAGGGTCTTGTGAGCACGGGTCTTGCCCACGCCGTAGATGTATGTAAGCGCTACTTCCAGCCGCTTTTCGCGGGGAAGGTCTACGCCAGCGAGACGTGCCATAGTGGCTGTACTCCTTGTGTAAACCGGAGGTCGTAGGCAGTACACCCACACGTGCCGTGTGGCCCCGGCCTCCGACCGGGGGTACGCCGTCCGCTTTCGGATCATTCCGAAGCCCGGCGGATTAATCCACCAGGCACAGACCAGCTTGTGCTGCCTTTATTTACTTACGTGGTAAGCAGTTGCCAGGACTCCCGGAAAGGGAATTAGCCCTGGCGCTGCTTGTGGCGCGGGTTCTCGCAGATCACCATGACTCGCCCGTTACGGCGAATCACCTTGCACTTCTCGCAGATCTGCTTGACGCTCGGCTTGACCTTCATGGCATTCCTTTGCGTGTTTTGCAGTTTCGGTTACTTGTAGCGGTAGACAATACGACCACGTGTGAGGTCGTAAGGGCTCAGCTCCACCACTACCCGGTCCTCAGGGAGGATACGAATATAGTGCTGGCGCATTTTTCCTGAGATATGTGCAAGAACGACGTGCTTGTTCGTCAGCTCAACGCGAAACATCGCATTGGGCAGCGCTTCAGTCACAACGCCCTCGATCTCAATGACCCCGTCTTTCTTGGCCATATCCTCCGCTAACTTTGTTCGGTCCCCAGCACTAGGAAAAATCCCGGCAGGGGGCTACGTTTACTACTCGATTTGGTGTTTTGCCTGTACCAGCTACCAAGATGGTTCATGGCACACATTTCCGCGGCCGGCAACGGGACCCCGAGGGCTCCGCGTCATGGCAGTGGAAACCGCGCAAGAGCGCAGACAACCAACAAATAACTGTACGCCATGACTGGCATAAAGTTAAATCCGCCCTATACTGCCCAATGTCCCGGCGCCCCCGGCAGCATCCCTGGCCAGGCCGGGAGTTCGCCGTCCGGGGTCAGTACGGTCACGGCGGTTCCGATTCCGTCCAGGATGGCCAGCCTGACCACGTCCGCCGCGGCCGCCTGCAGCTCCATTAGGGGCACGACGGCGGCCCCCTCGCCCGGGTCGAGGGCCCGCTCCCCCGTCGCCAGGACAAAGATCGTGTCACCGTCGGCGAGCGTATGCACCGGATTGAGCGCCCGGGCCATCCCCGCGTGCGCCGCGGTGGCCGTGCGCTTGGCCTGTGCCACCGTCAGCACGGCATTCGTGGCCACCACCACCAGCGTGGTGTTCAACCCCTCGCCCCCGCCGTGGGCAGAAGCGCCGGGGGCGGCGCCGGAGCCTCCTTCTTCCGGGTTGGGATCCCAGGGGACGCCCGCCGCGTTGACGACGGCCAGCGCCCCGACGACGACGGCGGCATTGGCACCGCGCAGCGTCACCGAGGCCGACCCGGTTCCGCCCTTGAACGTCCCGCGGCCCAGCGCCGCACCGGTACCGGCACCCGCATTGCCGCGGGCCACGCCGTCGTACTCCTCCGAATCACCCGCAGCCTCAGCGGCCTGGTAGCCCATCGCCGCGTCCGGCCGGGCGCGGAAGTCTCCGCCGCGGCCCAGGTCAAAAATGGCCGCGGCCGGCACAATCGGCACCACACCACCTGGCACCGGGAATCCGCGGCCCTGCTCCTCGCACCACCGCTGCACCCCCGCGGCGGACGCAAGCCCGTAAGCGCTTCCGCCGGTCAGCACGACGGCGTCCACGGTGGGAACCAGCGTGGTGGGATCCAGGGCATCCGTCTCATGGGTGCCCGGGCCGCCGCCACGGACGTCGACCGAGCCGATACTCCCGGGCGGAGGCAGCACCACGCTGACCCCGCTCAGCCAGCCCTGATCCGTCCGCTGGACCTGCCCCACCCTGACACCGGGCACGTCGGTGATGGATCCGCTCCGTTCAGCCATGGCACCATTGTGCCCCCTCCCCGGTGGCTGCCCAACCGTCGCGCGCAGCCAGGTCCGCGGCGCGGAACCCTTGTCGATCGCATGCAAGCAAGTTACCGTCAGGTAAACGTGAAATGAAGCCTGCGGGAACGGTGGCGATGTACCCACGAAATGGCGGGATGGGCCGCTCCGCCCATGGTGAAGTGGAGCCGTGAAGAGGAGCCGTGAAGTGGAGCCGTGAAGGGGTGCACTGAAGCAGTGCGGAATCAAACCAACGGTCGCCGGACCTGGTCCGGCGGAAGGAGAGATTGTATGAGCCGGGTCGACACTTCCGGGTCTGACGCCGCGGCGGGAGGCGGCACGGCCTTTCCACCAGAGCAGGGCGGCAGCTCCGCAGGGAAGGACAGGCCTGGGCGGAAGGGCAGGAGTACGGTCAGGACCGGAAGCAAAACCAGAACCAGGACCTGGACGCCGCGGGCCAGACGGGATGCGCTGGTGTTCCTGGGGCTCGCGCTCCCCAACATCGTGCTCATCGCGCTCTTCACCTACCGGCCGCTGCTGGCCAACATGTACTACTCCACGCTCGATTGGACGTTGGGCGCCCCGAACGCCATCTCGGTCGGGCTGGGGAACTACATCGAATTCTTTACCTCCTCCGATGCTTCAACAGTCCTGGGCATCACTGCGATTTTCACCGTGGTGACCGTTGGCGGCGCGATGCTGCTTGGCCTGCTGGTCGCCATCGCGCTGAACCTCAAGGTCCGGGGACGCGGATTCGCCAGGGCGGCCGTCTTCGCCCCCTATGTGCTCTCCGGTGTGGGCGTCGGCCTGGTCTGGCTGTTTATCTTCGACCCGGTCTACGGCGTCCTGTCCTGGGCGTTGCGCAGCGTCGGAGCCTCCAGCCCGCAATGGATCAACGATCCCACGCTGGCACTGTGGATGGTGATCATTGTCTACGTCTGGAAGAACCTGGGCTACTGTGCGGTCATCTATCTGGCCGGTCTGCAGTCCATCCCCACGGACCTGATGGAGGCCGCGTCGCTGGACGGAGCGGGAAGTTTCCGCCGGTTCATCGCCATCACGCTGCCGCTGCTCTCCCCGACGACGTTTTTCATCCTCATCACCAGCCTGCTCAGTTCACTGCAGGCCTTCGATATCATCCGGATCATGACCCGGACCGGGAACGGCACCAACACGCTGATTTTCGAATCCTATCTGCAGGCTTTCAGCACCTACAACCGTGCCGGGTACTCGGCGGCGATATCTGTGGTGCTCTTTGTCCTGCTGCTGGTGGTCACCGGGCTGCAGCTGCGTTTTGTAGAGCGAAAGGTCCACTACTCGTGAGCACTGTGACTGCCGAAGCAATCCCCGAACGGCGCGTACGCCCGCTCTCGTGGAAGAACATCACCAAAACCATCCTGGGCGGCTACCTTCCGCTGATTGTGACCACCCTGGTGGTCTTCCTGCCGCTGGCCTGGATGGTCCTGTCCTCCCTGAAGACTCCAGGGGAGATCGTCACCACGGAGTTGAAGGTCCTTCCGCAGAACCCGACGTTCCAGAACTATGTGGACGCCGCAACGTCGGTTCCGTTTGCGCGCTTCTTCCTCAACAGCGTCATCGTCACCAGCATCGCCTCGGTCATCAAGTGCACGCTGGCGGTCATCACCGCCTACGCCCTCGTTTTTGTCCGGTTCCCGTTCAAACGGGCCATTTTCCTGCTGATCCTGGTGGCGCTGATGGTTCCGCCCCAGGTCTCCGTGCTGCCCAACTACGTGCTGATTGCGGGACTCGGCGGGCTCAACACGTACTGGGGTATCATTCTGCCCGGCCTCGGCACCGCGTTCGGAACCTTCCTGCTGCGCCAGCATTTCATGACACTGCCGATCTCAATCCTGGAGTCGGCGGAGATCGACGGCGCCGGCCACTGGACGCGGCTGTGGAAGATCGTGGTCCCGATTTCGGTTCCCACCATCGCCACGGTGGCACTGGTAACGATTGTCACCGAATGGAATGACTACATCTGGCCGCTGATCGTCGTTGACAAGCCGGAAATGATGACACTGCCCGTGGGACTCACCCTGCTGGCTAACAGTGACAGCGGCAGCCAGGCGTGGGGCATCCTGATGGCCGGGGCCGTGATTGTGATCATCCCGATCCTGGTCATCTTCGCCGCCCTGCAGCGTTACATCGTCGCCGGTCTGACCCAGGGCTCCGTCACCGGCTAGCTTGCACCACCAGCGGGCCGCGACACAGCACCGACGCACAGCACCGCCGCACCGCACCGCACCGCACCAACATTGGTATCAAACGAAAGGCAGCACCGCATGTCAACACAATTCGATCGCCGGCATTTCATGACCCTCACCGGACTGGGTCTTGGGGCCACCGCCCTCGCCGCCTGCGGCGGCCCGAACACCGGTGGCGGATCCAACGCCAACTCCGCCGCAGCCACCGACTGGTCCAAGGTCAAGCCCGCCGCCAGGATCTCCTTCATGTCCAGCCACCCCGGCACCTCTCAGCCCGTTGAGCAGGCGCTGATCGACGCTTTCCAGCAGGAAAACCCGGACATCAAGGTGGATCTGATCACCGGAGGCGCCAACTATGAGGAAGTAGCGCAAAAGTTCCAGACGGCGCAGGCCGGCAACAGCGTGCCGGACGTCGTGGTGGCCTCTGATGTGTGGTGGTTCAGGTACACGCTCTCGTCGACCATCGTCCCGGTCGACGACATCCTCAAGGCCGTCTCGGACCAGACCGGCGACTACAATCCCACCCTCTACGACGACTACAAGTACACCGGTCAGCACTGGGCCGTTCCCTACGCGCGCTCCACGCCGCTGTTCTACTACAACAAGGATCACTTCAAGGCAGCCGGTGTTCCGGACCGGGCCCCGAAGACGTGGGCCGAGTTTGCCCAGTGGGCGCCGAAGATCATGGCGGCCAATGCCGCCGCCCCCGGGTATACCCATGCCTACCAGTACCCGGCGCTGGCCGGATACGCCGGGTGGACGCTGCAGAACGTGCTCTGGGGCTATGGTGGCGGCTGGTCCAAGGAATGGGACATTACGGCGGACTCCGATGCCTCGGTCCAGGCGTTGCAATGGGTTCAGGACACCATCGTCAAGGATGCCTGGGCAGGAGTTTCCTCCAAGGACGCCGTTTCCGATATGACCGCCGGAGCGGTCAGTGCCACCGTCAGCTCGACCGGGGACCTGGTCGGCACGATCAAGGCCGCGAAGGCCAAGAACATGAGCATCGGGGTCGGGTTCCTGCCGGGAGGTCCGGTCTCCTCCTCGCCGGTCTGTCCCACGGGAGGCGCCGGCCTGGTGATTGCCAAGAAGACCTCACCCGAGCGCCAGCTGGCGGCGGCCAAATTCATTTCGTTTATGACCAATGCCGCGAGCACCGCGAAATTCTCCGAGGCCACCGGCTACATGCCGGTGCGCACTACCGCGGACATGTCTTCGGTGCTGGCCAGGACGCCGGAGATCCAGGTGGCCCTGGACCAGCTCAAGGTTACCAAGAGCCAGGATTATGCCCGGGTGTTCCTGCCGGGCGCCGACCAGGAAATGGCGAAGTCCGCCGCCAAGTTCATGAACGAGAAGGCGGATGTGAAGGCCACCATGACGGCGCTGAAGGCCACTCTTGAGGGCATCTACACCCGGGACGTCAAGCCCAAGCTGAAGGCCTGACCGCAGCGGGCGCCGGCCTCCACGCGGCCGTGGCCGGCCTCGGGCGGGTCGCGCCCTTAGGGCAGCGGGACCGGGACCACACCGAGCGGGGCCAGCCGTGAGGCTCCGCCGTCGTCCGCGCTCAGCACCCAGATGCCGCCCTCATGCACGGCCACCGAGTGCTCCCAGTGGGCCGCCCGGGCGGCGTCAGCGGTGACCACCGTCCAGTCATCGGGCAGGACCTTGGTATCGAGCCTGCCGCGGACCAGCATCGGCTCGATTGCCAGGCACAGCCCGGGGCGGATCTTCGGCCCGCGGTGGCTGGTGCGATAGTTGAGCACGTCGGGGGCCATGTGCATCTGGGAGCCGATGCCGTGCCCCACATAGTCCTCCAGGATGCCCAGCGGCTCGCCTGGCACCGAGCTGACATAGTCATCGATCGCATTGCCGATGTCGCCGACGACCTTGCCCTGCGACACAGCGGCGATGCCGCGCCACATCGCCTCCTCGGTGATGTCCGAGAGCCGCTGGTCGGCCGGGTCGGCGGCGGCGGGAGCGCCGATGATGAGGGTGCGGGCCGAATCCGAATGCCAGCCCTCGATGATGGCCCCGCCGTCGATGGAGAGGATATCCCCATCGTGGAGCACCCGCCCGGAGGGAATACCGTGGACGACCTCCTCATTCACCGAGGTGCAGATCGTCGCCGGGAAGCCGTGGTAGCCCAGGAAGTTGGACGTGGCCCCGGCCTCCCGCAGGACCGCCGCGAAAACGTCGTCGAGCTCCTTGGTAGTGACCCCGGCGGAGGCGGCAGCCAGCACCGCGTCCAGGGCCCGGCTGAGCACCAGCCCGGCCCGGTGCATCGTGCGCATCTGATTATTGGATTTGTATTCGATCCGTGCCTGGCCGAATGCCATTGCGGAGGTCCTTTCCGGTAGCGGGGTGCCGCAGGGCTAAATAGATCCCAAGGGCAAATAACGCAAGGCTCCTCCCGGCGACGGGAGGAGCCTTGCAGCCGTGCATGGGGCCTGTGCTACGAGGCGGCCTTGGCCACTTCGATGGCTTTCATGACGCGGTCGGTAACCTCATCGATGCCACCGATCCCGTCCACCTTGGCCAGCAGGCCGCGCTGGGCGTACCGGGCCACCACGGCTTCGGTCTGCTCGTGGTAGAGGTCCAGCCGGTGCCGGATGACGGCCTGGTTGTCGTCAGTGCGCCCGTCGTCCTTGGCCCGGCCCAGCAGACGCTTGAGCAGCTCGTCGTCGTCGGCCGTCAGCTGCAGTACGACGTCCAGGCTCTGGTCCTCGGAGGCCAGGATGTCCGCCAGCTCGTCCACCTGTGCCGTGGTCCGCGGGTAGCCGTCCAGCAGGAAACCGCTTGCGGCGTCCTCCTGCTTCAGGCGGTCCCGGACCATCTTGTTGGTCACGGAGTCCGGCACGAAGTCGCCGTTGTCCATGTACTTCTTGGCTTCAAGCCCCAGCGGGGTTTCGCCCCTGACGTTTTCCCTGAAAATATCCCCCGTCGAGATCGCAACAACGCCAAGGCGCTGCGAAATCCGTTCCGCCTGCGTCCCCTTGCCGGATCCGGGAGGACCGATAATCAGCATTCTCGTCATCGCAGTAACCCTTCGTAGTGGCGTTGTTGGAGTTGCGCATCAATTTGCTTGACCGTCTCCAGACCAACACCGACAACGATCAGAAGTGACGTGCCCCCGAACGGGAAGTTCTGGTTTGCCTGGATGAGCACCAGGGCGATCAGCGGAATCAGCGCCACGAAGCCAAGGTAGAAGGCCCCGGGCAGGGTGATGCGGGAAAGAACGTACTCGAGGTAGTCCGCCGTCGGCTTGCCGGCACGGATGCCGGGAATGAAGCCGCCGTACTTCTTCATGTTGTCCGAGACCTCTTCGGGGTTGAACGTTATGGCCACGTAGAAGTAGGTGAAGAAGACAATCAGGACGAAGTAGATCACCATGTACAGCGGGTGGTCGCCCTTGGTCAGGTTGGCGGTGATCCAGTTGACCCAGTCCGGGGCGGGTTTGCCGTCGTGCGGGGTGGCAAACTGCGCGATGAGCCCCGGCAGGTACAGCATCGAAGAGGCGAAGATGACCGGGATAACGCCGGCCATGTTCACCTTGATCGGGATGTAGGTGCTGGTGCCACCCATGGTGCGCCGGCCGATCATCCGCTTGGCGTACTGCACCGGGATCCTGCGTTGCGACTGCTCAACGAAGACCACCAGCGCGACGACGACCAGGCCGATCACCAGGACCGTCAGGAAGACTCCCCAGCCCTTGGTCTTGATGATCGCGCCCAGCGACGTGGGGAAGCGGGCGGCGATGGCCGTGAAGATGAGCAGCGACATGCCGTTGCCCACACCCTTCTCGGTGACGAGCTCGCCCATCCACATGATCAGACCGGTACCGGCCGTCAGAGTGATGATCAGCAGGATCGTGGTGATCAGGCTGTCATTGGGGATGATGGCGCCCGGCGTTCCGGCTGCCCCGCAGTTGCCCAGCAGCTGACCGGAACGGGCCAGCGTCACCAGCGTCGTGGCGTTCAACAGTCCCAGGGCGATGGTCAGGTAGCGGGTGTACTGCGTCAGCTGGCTCTGGCCCTGCGCCCCTTCCAGGTGGAGCTCCTGGAAACGGGGAATGACCACCCGCAGCAGCTGCACGATGATGCTCGCCGTGATGTAGGGCATGATGCCCAGGGCGAAGATGGAGACCTGCAGCAGGGCGCCGCCGCTGAACAGGTTAACCAACTGGTAAATTCCCTGGTTGGTGTCGGCGCTGTTCAGACAGGTCTGGACGTTGTGGTAGTTCACACCCGGCGAGGGGACGAAGGCACCCAACCGGAAGATTGCGATGATTCCCAGCGTGAACAACAACTTGCGTCGCAGATCAGGCGTGCGAAAGGCGCGGCCAAATGCGGTAAGCAAGCGTCCTCCTGAAGTCTATAGAGTCGAGGTTGGGGCGAGTTTAGGGCGGATTTAAACCTTTTGAGCGGTCTTTAACCACAGATACCGAAAACTCTTGGTGGGCGGGAACACATCCCGCTCACCAAGAGTCTAGTCGGTCGGCAGAGCTACTCGTGAACTCTAGAGTTCTGTAGTGCTTCCGCCGGCTGCTGCGATCTTCTCAGCCGCACTGGTGGAGAAAGCGTGGACGGTGACATCAACCTTGACGGTGATGTCGCCGGTGCCCAGCACCTTGACGGGCTGGTTCTTGCGAACCGCGCCCTTCTCAACCAGGTTCTCTACGGTGACGGTGCCACCCTCGGGGAACAGCTCGGAGAGCTTTTCCAGGTTCACAACCTGGAATTCGACACGGAACGGGTTCTTGAACCCGCGCAGCTTCGGAAGGCGCATGTGCAGTGGCAGCTGGCCACCGGCAAATCCGGCCTTGATCTGGTAGCGCGCCTTGGTACCCTTGGTACCGCGGCCCGCGGTCTTGCCCTTGGAGCCTTCACCACGACCAACACGGGTCTTGGTGGTCTTGGCACCCGGGGCGGGGCGCAGGTGGTGAACCTTAAGGGCTGTCTGCTTCTGGGCAGTTTCAGCGCCGGTTTCGGTCTTCTTCTCTGTTGCCATGGTTACTTCGACTCCTCAAACTTCACGAGGTGCGGAACCGTGTTGATCATGCCAACGGTCACTGAGTCAGCCGTACGGACGACGGAGTCGCCGATGTGCTTGAGACCCAGTGAACGCAGCGTGTCGCGCTGGTTCTGCTTGCCGCCGATGGTGGATTTGATCTGAGTGATTTCCAGCTTTGCGTCAGACGCCTGGATGTTCTTCGGTGTAGCCATTACGCACCTGCCTTCTGGTTCTGGAGGGCACGCAGCAGAGCCGGTGGAACAACTTCATCCAGCGGCAGGCCACGGCGGGCTGCCACGGCTGCAGGCTCCTCGAGCCCCTTCAACGCAGCAACCGTCGCGTGGACGATGTTGATGGCGTTGGAGGAACCAAGGGACTTGGACAGAACGTCGTGGATACCGACGCATTCCAGGATGGCGCGCACCGGACCACCGGCAATAACACCGGTACCGGGGGACGCCGGACGCAGCAGGACAACGCCTGCCGCAGCCTCGCCCTGGACCTGGTGCGGGATGGTCTTACCAACACGCGGAACGCGGAAGAAGGACTTCTTGGCTTCTTCAACGCCCTTAGCGATGGCGGCGGGAACTTCCTTGGCCTTGCCGTAACCTACGCCGACCATGCCGTTGCCGTCACCGACGATGACCAGGGCGGTGAAGCTGAAGCGACGGCCACCCTTGAC
>JALYYI010000130.1 GCA_030946705.1 Actinomycetota bacterium
GTGTCGCCGGTATCAGGACCCATTGCCTCACTGCCTTCCTGTGCCGCGGAATAGGGTCATCCGCGTTGGCGGTAGTTTGACGCGTTGACCGTGGCCCCCGGGTTTCTCCCGGGGGACGCACGGGCAACCCTTCTCGGTCAGACGCCCTGAACGTTGTCCTTGGCGTCTGAGGCCCTCTCCTTTACGTCCTCGACGCCTCCATGGCCTTCCTCCCTGACATGGTCGACCGCGTCGGCGGCCGTGGCTTTAACGTTCTCCGTCGCCTCATGCGCGGGTTCCTGGAGCCCCTGTGCGACGGTCTGGGCCGCATCCGTCAGCTCCGCCGTGAGCGGCTCGGCTGCTGTTTTTTGCACGTCTGCAGCCTCGGGTTCCTTATCGCTGGCCGGGAGCGGTGAAGCGAGGAGCATCCCGGCGCCGAAAGCGATCAGGCTGGCAGCGATGGGGTTTCCCTGGGCCCTAACGGCGACGTGGTGCGGGGCGTCGACGGTGGCCGAACCGACATCCGGGACGCTCTCCCCGGCCCCTTCGGCGAGCGATTGGGCTGAGTCGGTGACCTTGTCGGCGACCGCGTCGACCTTGGTGCCCAGCCGGAGTCGGGTTGCTTCGATGTCGGCGCGGATTTCTTCGGGGTTTTCGTTTATCGTATTTCCTCGCGTGGCCTGAGAGTTTGTGGGATTTCCGGCAGTGTTTGAGTGGTCCGGGGCAGGCCGTTGATGGCTTTGAGTTCCTTACGGCCCCGAAGCCCCAGGACCGCGGCGGCGATGCCCCGGATGACGGAGACAATCACGGCCGACCACCTGTGTCCCATCAGGTAGCCCCCAGCGCCCGCCAGGGGCCACCAGCCGCGCGGCGTCCGGTAAATGCCCGGAAGTCCTGGATCCACCAGCGCACGCTTCGCAGCAGTGTCACAGATCTCTCCCGGTGATCATCCCTGGCGCTTCGGCAAATTCCGCGATGGCCTGCGACACCCGCACCGGGCAGCGGTACTGCACAACGTGCCGGTCTCCCCGAAACTGGAGCAGCACAAGCACCGGAACGCCAACCAGGCCTATCCGCTCCTCGGTCCGGTAGGCCATCATGAGAGGCAGTTCGGTGAGGTACCAGCGTGGTCCACAGCGCAGATAATCGGTGAACATCATGGCACTGGCGGCTGGAGGTTCACGGAGCGTGTCCCGGCCCAGCGCCAGAGCCTGCTGGAGCGCGGTGCGCCGGCGGTTATGAACGACCGCAGGACTGCACCCCGGCCGCGGTCAGGACTGCGGCGATGGTGGCGGCGTAGTCCTTTATGGAGGACCGCGCCTTCGGCTTGGGAGTGCCACCAAATCCCGGCATGTCAAACGAGTAGGTATCCGCAGTTCCGCCAGCTTCACGTGCAGTCCGGCCAGGTGGCGGTGCGAGGCGCCCATGCCCTGTACCAGCACAAAAGCCCGCGGAGCGTCAGTCGAGGGCCGACTTTTCGCGTCCGCGGCGGCGCTGCCCCGGTTCACGGAGGCGTAGAGACGCCCTCGCAGGCCATTGACCTCAACATCCTCAAAGTCCGGCAATTGAATTGGCCAGGCAGCTAATCCAATTGGTCGATGGCGTCACGGATGTCGAATTCCTGGTCCAGTTCCTGATGCCGGAATTCTGTTTCGGGAGCTGGTTCTCCGTCAACGATGACTTCACGGTCCAGCTGCCGCTGAATCTGGCTGTCGAGTACCTGCAGGACGGGGTCGGGCAGATCATCCAGCTCCTCGGGGAACGGTTCATCCGGGGTTATGCGCAGTTTGCGTTCCACGATCTTTCCTTTACGGCGGGGGTTTTGTCACCCAACTGCAAGGAATTATCCGTCACGGGTCGCTGAGTCACAAGCCTCCGGTCGGGGGGCGGCCGTAGTATCGGCTTGATTGGGCTATAGCAGCTTAGTTGTGGCGCCGGGTGACAACACCCCCTGTAGTCACCGGATACCTGTGGGTAGTCAATGATCGCTGATAGAGGCAGGACAGCAGGCCTTGAGGGGTTCCGCAGTCCATTCGTAACGTGGATGCTGACTTTTGCCACCGCTCAGATCGGGTCGGCACTTCATATCCGTAACGAGTCGAGGAATGGGCATGATGGACATCAGCAACATCGCAGTTGTCGTGGGTCTGGACGTCGGCAAGAGCGAGCACCACGCGGTAGCGGTCGATCCGGCAGGAACGCAGCTGGCATCTTCGCGGCTGCCGCAGGACGAGTCGGGACTCAGAGATTTCATCGCCGGACTTCAGCGCCGCGGTCCAGTCATCGTGGTGGTGGACCACGCTCAACGGATTCGATGACGACCTCGCCACGGAATCAATCCGGGTGGCCAACCGCATCCACGGGCTGCTGACACAGAGGTGTACGGCGGTGGATACACCCCGGATACCGCCGATGACGGCGACGTTGGTGGGAACGGCGGCGGTATGGTGTGCTCTCTTTCTCAATCAAATATCAGGGGAATCTTTGTCCCGGTCGGTCCGGGCGAAACTCAGCCTGCAGCCGGTCAGGCATCGCAGTCGTCCGCATGTCCGGCGGGCAGGGTCAGGCCTCGGGGCCGTGGATGAATTCTTTGGCGTGGGCGACGGCTTTTTTGAAGGCGTCGTTACGCAGGGTTATGTGCTCGTCCGCACCTCCCTGGTGGTATTCGATATAGTCGGTGATCCCGGGGTGCAGGA
>JALYYI010000171.1 GCA_030946705.1 Actinomycetota bacterium
CCTAGGACTCCGCGCCGGAAATATCCGGAGCCGCGACCGAGCCGCGGGCATCCAGGTCCCGCAGCTGGCCCTCGATGTAGGCCTTCAGACGTGCCCGGTAGTCCCGCTCGAAGCCGCGAAGCTGCTCAACCTTGCGCTCCAGCACGGAGCGCTGCTGCTCCAGGGCACCGAGCGTCTTGCGGCTCTTCTCCTGGGCATCGTTGACCAGGCTGCTGGCTTCGATCTGGGCCTCGGCGATGATCTTGTCGCGCTGCTCAACACCGGCATTGACATACTCATCGTGCAGGCGCTGGGCCATGGCCAGCACACCGGCGGCGGACTCATGTCCGGGCGTGCCCGCTGCGCCCGCTGCGGGGGCAGCAGCCGCCGGAGCGGGGGCCTGGGCGGCGCGGGACGGAGCTGCCTGCGGGACGGCGGCCGTGGAGGAAGCATCGTCGCGCGCCGGCTTGCGGTCTCGGGCATCCTTGGCCTCGCCCTTGACATCCTTGGTCTCAGCCTTGGCGTCGTCGTTCTTGTCCTCCGCGGCAGGAACCTTCTCGACAACGGGAGCCGAAGTGGCGGCGGCGGCCTGCGGGTTCGCAGACAGCTGGGCTAACTTCTTGCGGAGCTCGTCGTTTTCCTGATTCAGCCGGCGAAGTTCAACAACGATTTCGTCGAGAAAGTCGTCGACTTCATCCTGGTCGTAGCCTTCGCGAAATTTCGTCGGCTGAAACCGCTTGTTGACAACATCTTCTGGCGTGAGAGCCATCTAGTCACCTCGTTGGTTTAAGTTAGTCCAGACCGCCATCGGCCATCTGGACTACGGTACCTAATACGGATCGTTGATCTGTAATTGCGGGTATATCGGATTCAGAGTATATCTTTTCAGTTGCGAAAACGAACCACGGCAGGCTCCGTCATTGCAACTAACGTCGGCGTTTTACGGGCAAACTGGTTTACATGGCGAACGACTGTGTCACGGCCATGGCGATTCCGACCACGATCAGCAGCAGCATGAATCCGATATCCAGGGACATCGTTCCCAGCCTAAGGGGTGGGATCAACCGGCGCAGGAGTTTCAGCGGCGGGTCCGTTACGGAATAGATGCCCGACGCCGCGACCAGGGCGACGCCGCGCGGACGCCAGTCCCGGGCGAATACCTGGACCCAGTCGAAAACGAGCCGGACCATCAGCGCCAGAAAGAACAGCAGCAACAGCAAGTAAAGCAAAGTAAATACGATCGACACGCCGGAAGACACAATCCTTAGAAGTAATCCATCAGTAAAGAACTCAACAATACTGCGTTAGGGGAGGAAAGGGGCCCGGCCAGCCGGCCGGACCCCCTCCACGATCAGCTCTGGTTGAAGAAGGTTGCCTGTGTATCGCTGATCTTCTTGTCGTCGCCGAGCACTTCCACGAAGGACGGGGAAAGCAGGAAGACCTTGTTGGTGACCCGCTCGATGCTGCCGTGCAGGCCGAAAACCAGCCCGGCAGAGAAATCCACCAGACGCTTGGCATCCGCCTCGCCCATGTCCGTGACATTCATGATCACAGGAATGCCGTCCCGGAAGCTTTCGCCAATGATCTTGGCATCGTTGTAGGAGCGCGGATGGACGGTGGTGATCTGCCGCAGTCCGGGTGCCTCATCACGGCTGGAGGCGGCACGCTTGATAGGGGTCACGGGAGCGCGGTATCCCTCGTCAGCACTCTTGGGGCTGGCGGGCTCAGGCACGGCTTCGACGCGCGGGTGCGCGTCCCGGTCATAGTCCACGGAATAATCCTCGTTCTTGTGTCCCGGCTGAGGGTGCTCAGCCTCATAGTGCTCGTCACCATCGGCGAGCCCAAGATAGATCATTGTCTTGCGCAGAGCGCCGGCCATGGTTAGCTCCTCATATGTATGGATAGTGCCTGGATAACTTCTGTACTGGATAACTGCGACACTGGATAACTGCGACACTGGATAACTGCGAGTCCATTGCGGGTTTGCGGTGTTGCCAACAACTGGAACGCTACCGTAGTGCCGGCCGCGCACCCAGAACATCCGATCCGACACGCAGGTGTGTCGCACCATGGGAAATGGCTGCTTCCAGATCCCCGCTCATGCCGGCCGATATCGCCGTAGCTTCGGGGAACTTCCGGGCCACGACGGCGGATATCCCGGCCAGTCGCGCGAACGCCTCGTCGGGGTTGCCCCCCAGCGGCGCAACAGCCATCACTCCAGCCAGCCGAAGCCCGCGCGCCTGCCGGATCAGCGCGGCCAGATCCAGGACCGCCGACGATTCAACGCCGCCCCGTCCGGCGGCCGCGGGATCCAGATTCACCTGGACAAAACACGCCAGGGCCTCCCGCCCGGTGCGTTCCTGTTCGGCCAGGACGGCGGTGCTGAGCGCCTTGACGACCGCCGGCCGGTCCACGGAATGGACGGAGTGCGCGTAGGCCACCACCGACTTGGCCTTGTTTGTCTGAAGCTGACCAATGAAATGCCAGCGCAGCGCAGGCCCGGAAAGGCCGGCCCCGGCCACCTCGGCGGCTTTGGCTGCCGCTTCCTGGTCACGGTTTTCGCCGATGTCCTGCACCCCCAGGCCGGCCAGCAGCAACACGTCTGCGGCGGAGTGGAATTTGGTCACCACAATCAGCGTCGGCTCCACGGCACCCGCGGGCCGGAGCTTCGTGGCCGCGGCAATGCGGGCCTTGACCCTGTCCAGGTTCTCCCTCAGCTCCGCGGTCCGGCCGGCATTGCCGGACCGGTCCCTAGTATCCGGCACAGATCACTCCCGCGAATCGTCCGGCCAGTCCGCTGTGGCCATCGCGGCGGTGGGAGAACAGCGCCGGTTCCTCCAAAGTGCACCCAGGGATCCGCTCCGCCTCCACGCCCAGGGCGGCCAGCTGGCTCAGCACGGCCGCCGGCAGGTCCAGGGCCGGCGTCCCCCAGCTGGTGGCGGCATAACTGGCGGGTTCGACGGCGGCAACCTCCGCGCGCAGACCCGGAGGAACCTCGTAGCATTCCCCGCAGACCGAAGGACCAAGCCAGGCCCGGATTCCCTCGGCACCACGGAGGCGCATCAGCGCAACGGTCTTCGGCACCACCCGGACGGCTACGCCGGGCCGGCCGGCGTGGGCAACAGCGGTCACCGGCGCGCCGTCCGCGGCCCATCCCAGCAGGACGACGGGGACACAGTCGGCGACCATCACGCCCAGGGCCAGATCCGCCGAAACCATGGCGTCGGCCGTGGGGCCGGCACCTGATGCAAACTCGCCCGCTGCCACCTCAGCAACCTCGCCGCCGTGCACCTGGTCCATGAACTGCAGCCGGCGGCCGCCGGAGCCCAGCGCCAGTTCGAGCTTCGTGCGGTTGCGGCGGACCTGCTCCGGATCGCCGCCCACGTGGAAGGCCAGGTTACCGGCTCCGGTGTCCGTGAAGGCCACCCGGATTCCCGGGCCTACTTCACGGTGCCACCAAAACACAGCTTCCGCCCTCTTTATTTCAGGAAGTCCGGGACATCCAGGTCATCGAAGCGGTGGCCGCTCAGGTCCGGCTCCACGACCGCGGGCAGGTCCACGTCGAAGCCGGCGTCCGCCGGGGCGTGGCTGGTGGACTGCTGTCCCCAGTGGTTCTGCCCGATCGCCGCGGCGGAGGCCGGTACCGAGGCCGGGGCAACGGAGGGAACGGCCGGAGTGGACGCGGCCTTTGCCAGCCGGGCGGAGGGATCCTTCAGCGCGGAGGTGACATCCACGTCGTCGAACCCGGCGGCAATCACCGTCACGCGGGCCTCATCCCCCAGCGCGTCGTCAATCACGGCACCGAAGATGATGTTGGCTTCGGGGTGCGCGACCTCCTGGACCAGCCGGGCGGCCTCGTTGATTTCAAAGAGGCCGAGGTCGGAGCCGCCCTGGATGGACAGCAGCACCCCGTGGGCACCGTCAATGGAGGCCTCCAGCAGCGGGGAGGCGATGGCCAGTTCCGCGGCCTTCACGGCGCGGTCCTCGCCCCGCGCGGAGCCGATTCCCATCAGGGCGGATCCTGCGCCCTGCATGACGGACTTGACGTCGGCAAAGTCGAGGTTGATCAGGCCGGGAGTGGTGATCAGGTCGGTGATGCCCTGGACACCGGAGAGCAGCACCTGGTCAGCGGAGCGGAAGGCGTCCAGCACGGAGACGTTCCTGTCGCTGATGGAGAGCAGACGGTCGTTGGGGATCACGATCAGCGTGTCTACCTCATCGCGCAGCGCGTCGATGCCGGCCTCGGCCGAGCCGGCGCGGCGGCGGCCCTCAAAGGTGAAAGGCCGGGTGACCACGCCAATGGTCAGCGCGCCGAGCGAACGGGCAATGCGGGCGACGACGGGCGCACCGCCGGTGCCGGTGCCGCCACCCTCGCCGGCGGTTACGAAGACCATGTCCGCCCCGCGCATGACCTCTTCGATCTCATCGGCGTGGTCCTCGGCAGCCTGCTTGCCCACCTCGGGGTTCGCGCCGGCGCCCAGGCCGCGGGTCAGTTCACGGCCCACGTCGAGCTTGACGTCGGCATCACTCATCAGGAGCGCCTGGGCGTCCGTATTGATTGCAATGAACTCGACGCCGCGCAGACCCACCTCGATCATGCGGTTGACTGCGTTCACGCCACCGCCGCCGATGCCGACGACCTTGATGACGGCCAAGTAATTCTGGGGTGCTGCCACGTTACGTGTCCCTTGTTCGTGTCCTGATGAGAATCTGGGTGCCCTGCCGCGGCGGTTACACTCAACCGCCGCCTGAAACCTCAGAGCTTAACCTTCAACTTGAAGGTTATAGTTATGTCAAGTAACTCTTGTCTGCGACGCTATGGGTCATCTCTGCCGCATGCAATTACCGGCCCCGCGTGTCGCACTAATAGGTGCCAAATTGCCGCTGCCTACCGGGTCACCGGGTGCCGCGGGGCACTCACGTCGTAAACCTTCACGGGCGCCGGCTCCGGTTTGCCCGCTTCCCTCGCCGGCGGCGGGGCATTGACCAGGGCCTGGACCACCTTGGCCTTGAGCTCCCGTTCGCTGGCATTGCCCCACACAATCGTTTTGCCATCGTCGAGCGTCAGCTCGACCGCATCCGGGGAACTGGCGGACGCGTGCGCGAGTTTGGCCAGAATCGAGGCCGGAAGGGCTGCCAGCACGGCCGTCATCGCCTTGAAGGTCACGTTGCCGATGGCCGCGGTGCCGCCATCAATGATCGGCAGCGGCACGGACGCCGGGTCCGTCGTCGTGCCGAGCTGAATCCCGTCCGGATCAACCATAATGTACTGCTGGTCGTTCTTCAGCAACGCCACCGGCTCCCGCTCCACCAGGTGAACCAGCAGGGTCGACGGCGGCCTGGCCTCCACCGAGACGGACCGGACCTGGGGGATCGGGGCCAGCAGCTTTTCCACCTGGGCCAGATCCACCTGCGGCAGCGGTTTGTCCTTCAGCGGCGCCAGCGCAGCCTGGATCGCGGCGCCGGTGGCCAGTTTGTTGCCGTCCACGGTGATGGTCTTCAGCGCCAGCAGCGGCGAAAAAATAACGACGGCGACCACCAGAGCCACCACGGCGGCGACGCTGGCGAGCGTGTTCCACAGCCGGCGCCGGTGGCGTTTGCCGGCCGGCTGCGGAAACTCGATCACCGTGGCCGTCGGGGACGGATCGGCCGGCTCAGCGGCAAGCATCAGTACGGAGACGTTGCTCTTGGCCGGATTGATCCGGACCGTGCTGCCGGCACCGGTCTCGCCGGCGGTAACCGGGCCGCCGGCCGTCATGCCGCCCTCCGGTCCCGGTTCCGGTGCCGGTGCCTTCGGGCTCTGCACCGGCAGCAGGGCCGAATCGGACCGGATAACCGGTGGTTTGCGCCTACCTGCCATGGTTGCCCTCCGTTCCGCGGGCTGGTGCTTTCAGGTCGCGGCCTTCAAGTGCCCGGACCAGGGCCTGGCCGTACTCGGTGACGTCGCCGGCGCCCACCGTGAGGATGATGTCTCCGGGCTCGGCGGCGGCCGCCAGCGAGTCAACGGCGGCCGCGGCGTCAGGAGCGTACCGGACCCGTCCGCCCGTCCCCCCCGTCGCGGCGGGGGCACCCGGCGCGGCGGTGATCAGCTCGCTGCTGACCCCGGGGATGGGATCCTCGCGGGCGGGGTATATGTCCAGCACGGCCACGTCGTCCGCCAGTTCCAGGGCGCGGGCAAAGGCTGCGGCGAATTCCCGGGTGCGGGAGAACAGGTGCGGCTGGAACAGCACGTGCACCCGGTGCTTCCCCGCCACCGTCCGGGCGGCCCGGAGCGCGGCTTCAACCTCCGTCGGGTGGTGGGCATAATCGTCGTAAACGTCGACACCGGCGCCCGTGCCCTTCAGCTCGAAGCGCCGCGCCGCGCCGGAAAACCCGGACACCGCCGCAGCAGCCGCGGCGGGGTCGATGCCCAGCTCCAGTGCCACGGCGATGGCGGCCACGGCGTTCAGCGCGTTGTGGGCTCCCGGAACCTGCAGCCGCAGAGGCACCTCCAGCACCGGCCGCGGCGGGCCGTACGACGGGCCGGCTGAGGAGCCGTCCCTGATCAGGACGGTGCTCTGCGTGCTGAGGCCGGTGCTGGACATCGCGGCGGAGAGCTGGAGATCCGCGGAATCACCGTGCCCGTACAGCACAACGCGGGTGCCGGCGGCACGGGCCCGCTGCGCCAGTGCCAACGCCCCGTCGTCGTCCGCGCAGGCCACCAGGAGCCCACCGGGAGGCAACAGCGCCGCGAACCTGTCGAAGGACTCGTAGACGGCCTCGGCGGTTCCGTAGTGGTCCAGGTGATCCGGCTCCACATTGGTGACCACGGCGATCTGCGGCCGGTAGTTCAGGAAGGAGCCATCCGACTCGTCCGCCTCGGCCACGAAGATGTCCGAGCTTCCGCTGGCGGCGTTGACGCCCAGGGCCGGAACGGTACCGCCGATCGCAAAGGAGGGGTCCAGGCCGGCGCTTCGCAACAGCACAGTGATCATGGCGGTGGTGGTGGTCTTGCCGTGGGTTCCGGCAACGGCAACCACGCGGTCCGCCGCCATGGCTGCGGCCAGCGCCTGGGAGCGGTGCAGCACTCTCAGCCCAACGGCACGGGCGGCCGCCAGCTCGGGGTTGCTGTCCCGGATGGCGGAGGAGACCACTACGGTATCGGCGCCCCCGACGGCGTGGGCGGCATGGCCCACGTGCACGGTGGCGCCCAGCGCCTCGAGTTCGCGCAGGCCGGCCGAGTCCTTGCCGTCGGAACCGCTGACCCCGACGCCGCGCGCCAGCAGGATCCGCGCAATGGCGGACATGCCGGCGCCGCCGATGCCGATGAAATGCACCCGGCCCAGATCGCTCAGGGTCAGGAGCTGCCCGGCCGGCAGCTGGGGACCGGTCATCGTCCCGCCGCCTTAATGACCATCTCAGCCATCCGGACGTCCGCGTCGCGGATGCCCAGCTTCCCGGCCCGCTCCCCCATCTGCTCCAGCCGGTCCGGTTCGGCAAACAGCGCAAGGACGTGGCGGGCAAGCCACTGGGGGGTAAATTCGGAGTCCTTGACCAGCAGCGCGGCGCCGGCGGAGACAAGGTCGGAGGCATTGAGCGCCTGTTCGCCGTTACCGACGGGAAGCGGCACGAACACCGCGGGTACGCCGACGGCGGCAACCTCGGAGACGGTGCCGGAGCCTGAGCGGCAGAGCAGCACGTCCGCGGCAGCATAGGCCTGTTCCATCGCGTCGATGTACTCGACCTGGCGGTAGTGCGCCCCGCTCAGCGGCTGCCCGTCGGCGCCGCGGACCACCTTGCCGCGGCCCGTAATGTGCAGGACCTGCAGGCCGGCGTTTTCCAGCGCAGCCAGGGAACCTCCCACCGTGCGGTTGATCCGCTGCGCGCCCAGCGAGCCGCCGGTGACAATCAGGGTGGGGCGGTCCGGTTCCAGGCCGAGGGCGGACCGGGCAGCGGACCGGGCGGCCCCGCGGTCCAGGCCGGAAATTGCCCTGCGCATGGGCATGCCCACCAGCTGGCCATGCCGGATCCGGGTCTGCCCGAACGCCGTGCCCACAAACGCCGTGAGGCGGGCGCCGAAGCGGTTGGCCAGGCCAGCCCTGCTGTTGGCCTCGTGGACCACAATCGGCACCTTGCGCCGGCGCGCGGCGAGGTAGAGCGGGGTGCAGACGTAGCCGCCCACGCCCACCAGCACATCCGCCTGGGCGCGGTCCAGGATGTCCCCGGATTGCCGGACAGCCCTGAGCAGTCGCGCGGGAAGCCTGAGCAGATCCGCGGAAGGCCGGCGCGGCAGCGGCACACGGTCAATGGTGGCCAGTTCGTAGCCGGCGGCGGGAACCAGCCGGGTCTCCAAGCCGTCGCTGGTGCCGACGGCCAGCAGATGCGCGTCCGGCCGGGCGGCGCGCAGGGCGTCCGCGATGGCCAGCAGGGGGCTGACGTGTCCGGCCGAGCCGCCGCCGGCCAGGACGACGGACAACGGCCGGTCAGCGGGCGCACCGCCACTGGGAATGCGGGTCATGAAGGAGCTCTATCGCTTTCCGGAGAGGAACGGGCAAAGGACAAAACTACCCCGATGGCGGCCAGCACCAAAGTCAGCGCCGTGCCGCCGTAGGAAATCAGCGGCAGCGGCACACCGATCACCGGCAGCAGCCCGGTGACCATGGCGATGTTCACAAACGCCTGCCCGATGATCCAGGCCATGATGCAGCCGCAGACAACCCGGATGAACAGGTCATTGTGCCGGACGATCACGCGGAAGATGGCGAGCGCAATTACACCGTAGAGCACGACGATGATGATGGTGCCGAGCAGGCCGAACTCCTCGCCGATGATGGCGAAGATGAAGTCGTTGTGGGCCTCGGGGATCCAGTTCCACTTCTGCCGGCTCTGCCCCAGCCCGACCCCGAGCCAGCCGCCGGAGGCCATGCCGTACAGACCGTTCCTGGCCTGGTCGCAGAGACCGAAAGGGTCATTGGCGCACTGTCCCTGCCAGGCCGCCAGCCGGCCCAGCCTGTTGCTGTTGGTCAGCGCCAGAGCCACCGCCGCCACGGCACCCGCCAGGCCGGCCCCGACAAATATCCGGGCCGGGGCGCCGGCAAAGTACAGCCCCGCGGCCACGATCGCCATCAGGATCACCGACGTCCCCAGGTCACCCTCGGCAAGCACCAGGATGACAAAGGCGGCCGCCACCGGAACCACCGGCACGAAGAGATGCCGCTTCAGCCTGAGCATCGGTTCCTTGCGCGCGAATACCGACGCCATCCACAGCGCCAGGGCCAGTTTCACCGCCTCGGAGGGCTGGAAGGAGAGACTGTCATTGATCCTGATCCAGTTCTTGTTTCCGTTGATCTGCACGCCAATGGCCAGCACCAGGATCAGCAACGTGGCCGAGAACAGCATGCCGGGCCAGGCAACCCGCTTGAGGAATTTCGGCGTCGCCCGGGACAGCCCAAACATCAGCGCAAGACCCAACGCCGCGAAGATGGATTCCCTGACGCCCAGCTGGTACGGATCCGCGCCCTGGGCGATGGACTCCACGGCCGAGGCCGAGAACACCATCATCAGCCCGATGCAGGTCAGCGCCAGCGTGGCGCCAAGGATCATGTAGTAGCTGGAGCCGTTGCTGGGCCGGTTGCTTCCCTCGATCCGCGGCCAGAATTCCTTGAAGAGTGTGCTGACCTTGGACCCCGCCCCGGTGCCTGAACCGGTCGCTGCGCCTGTCCCCTTGGGGGTGCGGCGCTTCCGGGCGGCGACCGCCGAGGTGCGCTGTGTTTTGCGAGGCGGGTTGGGCGGCGGGTGTCCCTGCGGGGATGGCCGAACGGGCGTACTGACCACTATGACTCCTTGCTGGTCGACTCCGTGCCGGTCCGGGCCTGTGCTTGCACCAGCTCCCGGACGGCGTCGATAAACGCCTTACCCCGATGAGCATAGGAAGTGAACTGGTCCATGGATGCAGAGGCCGGAGCCATCAGCACCGTGTCCCCCTGGGTGGCAACCGCTGCGGCCGCAGCCACCGCCGCTGCCATGACCCTTCCAGTCTGTCCCCCGGCGGTCTCGATCACCGGGACATCCGGCGCGTGTCGGGCCAATGACCCGCGCAGGGCCGTGCTGTCCGCACCGATCAGGACAACGGCCTTGAGCCGGCCGGCATGGGTGCTGACCAGCTCGTCGTAATCCACCCCCTTGGACAGCCCGCCGGCAATCCAGACCACGGGGTTGAAAGCGGCCAGCGACGCGGAGGCCGCATGCGGGTTCGTGGCTTTGGAGTCATTGACCCAGAGCACCCCGGCCACGGTGGCGACCGGCTGGATGCGGTGCTCGCCCGGCTCGTACCGGCGCAGTCCGTCGCGGACGGCGGCCGGCTCCAGCCCGTAGGCTCGCACCAGGGCGGCTGCGGCCAGGGCGTTCGCCACCAGGTGGCGCGGCACCAGCGCGCCGATGTCCGCCACGCTGGCAAGCTCGACGGCGGAATCCTTGCGTTCGGTGATGAAGGCGCGGTCCACCAGCAGGCCCTCGACCACACCGACCATGCTGATGGCCGGCATCCCGGTGGTGAAGCCGACGGCCCGGCAGCCCTCGATGACGTCCGCGTTCCGGACCATCCGCTCGGTCTCGAGCTGTTCGGCGTTGTAGACGCAGGCAATCCGGGTGTTCGCGTAGATCCGGGCCTTGTCCGCGGCATAGGCCTCGTAGGAGCCATGCCAGTCCACATGGTCCTCGGCGATGTTCAGGCAGACGCTGGCCACCGGTGTAACGGAGTACGTCCAGTGCAGTTGGAAGGTGGAGAGCTCGACGGCGAGGGCATCGTAGCCTTCCGGGTCCCGGACCGCGTCCAGGATGGGGGTGCCGATGTTCCCGGCGGCGATGGCGCGCAGGCCGGCGGCCTGCAGCATCGACTCCACCATGCCGGTGGTGGTGGTCTTGCCGTTGGTACCGGTGATGGTGATCCAGTCGGCGGTCTTGCGTCCGGCGCGGGTGCGCACCCGCCAGGCCAGTTCGATGTCCCCCCAAATGGGAATCCCGGCCCCGGCGGCCTGGACCAGCAGCGGATGCGAGGGCCGCATTCCCGGCGTGGTGACCACCAGCTCAGCCGGCTCCCCGGCCACCGGCGGCAGGGTCGTGGAGGTCTGCTCGCCGAGCAGGACATCCTGCACCCCGACGATCCTGAGCGTATCCGCGTTCCGGCGGGCGGCGTCGTCGTCGGAGGCCGCGACCACCACCACCCGGGCGCCGAGCTCGGCCAGGGTATCCGCGGCGGAGAACCCTGTCTTGGTGATGCCGGTGACAACAACGCGCAGGCCGGACCAGTCCGCATCCCAGCTGGTGAGGGCGTCGAGCCGCCCGGGCAGAGTTGACCCGCTCACAGCTGGACAATCCATTCGGCGTAGAAGGCTCCCAGGCCGACGGCGACCATCAGCCCGCAGAGGATCCAGAACCGCACCACCACGGTGACCTCGGCCCAGCCCTTGAGTTCAAAATGGTGCTGCAATGGGGCCATCTTGAACACCCGTTTACCCTTGGTCAGCTTGAAGAATCCCACCTGGATGATGACCGAGAGGGTGATCATCACGAACAGGCCGCCAATGATGCCCAGCAGGATCTCCGTGCGGGAGAGGATCGCGAAGCCGGCAATGGCGCCGCCGATGGCCAGCGAGCCGGTGTCCCCCATGAAGATCTTGGCCGGGGAAGTATTCCACCAGAGGAATCCGATCAGGGCACCGAAGATAATCACGGCCAGCAGGGCCAGGTCCAGCGGATCCCGGACCTCGTAGCAGACCTTTCCGGGCAGTACCCGGGGCGAGCCGCAGCCCTGGTTGCTCTGCCAGATCCCCATCAGCGTGTACGCGCCGAAGACCATCACCGAGGCGCCGGCGGCCAGTCCGTCCAGGCCATCGGTGAGGTTGACGCCGTTGGTGGCCGCGGTGATGATCAGGTTGGACCAGATGATGAAGAGGATCAGGCCTACGGCCGCGCCGGCGAAGGCCAGATCCAGGCCGGGAATATCGCGCGCAAAAGAGATACGTGTGGTGGCCGGCGTGCGGCCCAGGCTGTTCGGGAAATTCAGCGCCAGCACGGCGAAGGCGATGCCGACGGCCGCCTGCAGTATCAGCTTGGCTTTGGCGTCGAGCCCCAGGCTGCGCTGTTTGGAGATCTTGATGAAGTCGTCCAGGAAGCCGACCAGTCCCATTCCCACCATCAGGAACAGCAGCAGCCAGCCGGAGACGCTGGGCCCGGGGGAATCGGGGTTGATCATGGACAGCACCAGGTGCGTGATCAGGTAGGCGAACACGACGGAGCCGACGACGATGGCGCCGCCCATGGTCGGTGTGCCGCGCTTGGTGTGGTGCGAGGTGGGTCCGTCGTCGCGGATGAACTGGCCGTAGCCCTTGTTCACCAGCAGTCGGATGAACAAGGGGGTTCCCACCATGGCGAAGAAAAGTCCCAAGCCGGCGCCCATGAGCAATGCAATCATCGGCTCTGCTTCCTTTCGCCCTCTGTTGTCCGCCATGCTATCCGATCCCCCAGGAATCGCAGTCCGGCCCCGTTGGAGGACTTGACCAGGACAATGTCCCCGGGGCGCAGCTGCTGCTCCAGCAGTTCGCGGGCCGCCTCGGCGTCCGGAACAAAGACCGATTCGTCTCCCCAGGAGCCCTCCATCACGGCTCCGACGTGCATGGCGCGGGCTTCGGTGCCCACCACCACCAGCCGCGAGATGTTCAGCCGGACGGCCACCCGGCCAACGGCGTCGTGCTCGTGGATCGAGTCCGCGCCCAGCTCCAGCATGGGTCCCAGCACGGCCCAGGTGCGCCGGCCCTGGCTTCCGGGGCCGGCGGCGGCTCCCGTGCCGTGGCCCAGCTCGGCCAGCGTCCGCAGCGCGGCGCGCATGGACTCCGGGTTGGCGTTGTAGGCGTCATTGATCACGGTGACGCCGTCGGGGCGTTCGGTGCGCTCCATCCGCCAGCGGCTGGCGGCCTTGAGCTCGTTCAGCGATTCAACGATCAGCCGGGCCGGGGCGCCGGCAACGTACGCGGCCGCGGCCGCGGCCAGCAGGTTGGTCACGTGGTGCAGGCCCAGCAGTTTGCTCGATACCGGCCAGCGGGTCCCGGCCGGATCGTCGGTGAAGCGCAGTCCGAAAACCGGCTGCCCCCGCTGATCGGTGCCGGCATCCTCGGCGAGCACCTGCAGTTCGGCGCTGCCCTGGGTGCTGCCGGTACCGGCGTTTCCGAAGTAAACGGTGCGCGCCGGCGTCCGCCCGGCCATCTGGCGCACCCGCGGGTCGTCCCGGTTGAGCACCGCCACGCCCGTCGGGGCCAGGGCTTCGACCAGCTCGCCCTTGGCCAGGGCGATGTTCTCCACGCCGCCGAATTCGCCGGCGTGCGCGGTTCCGACGCCGAGCACGACGCCGATGTCCGGCTTGACCAGGGAGGCAAGGTAGCGGATGTGCCCAATGCCGGTGGCACCCATTTCAATCACCAGGAACCGGGTGGAAGCGTCCGCCCGGAAAACGGTGAGCGGAACGCCCACCTCACCGTTGTAGGAGCCCTGCGGGGCCACGGTGCGTCCCAGCCGGGACAGGATTCCGGCCAGCAGATCCTTGGTGGTGGTTTTTCCGGCCGAGCCGGTGATGCCGATCACGGTCAGCTCGCCCGCCGCCCTGAGCAGTGCGACGGCGTGCGCGGCTAGGGCGCCCATCGCAAGCACGGCGTCCGGGACGATGACCGCCGGGTAGGGCCGGCCGCCTTCGTCGTTCATTTCATGTTCGGCCAGGGTGAGCACCGCGCCGCCGGCGACGGCGTCCGCAATGAAGGTGTGGCCGTCGGCAAATTCCCCGGGCTTGGCGACATAGAGTGCCCCGGCCCGAGCCTCGCGCGAGTCCGTGACGAGGTCCGCCAGAGCGATTTTCTGCTCGGGCTTTGCCGTGGCGGTAAGGCGCCCTTGGGTTATGGCGGCGATATCCGCCGCTGTCAGTTCAGTCATCTCGATCTAGGACTCTATCCCGGGAACGGGCTCCGGGGTGAATCCGAAGCGGCCCAGGGCGCTGCGCAGTTCCACCCTGTCATCCAGCGGCAGGTTGACTCCGCTGACCTCCTGCCAGACCTCATGGCCGCGGCCTGCCACCAGGATCGTGTCCTGGGCCCGGGCCAGCTCCACGGCCCGGTAAATCGCGTCAGCCCGCGGGAATACCTCCAGGATTTCCCGTTCCAGGGACCCCTCCCGGTCGGCGTGCCTGGCGCCCTCCAGGACCTGGCTCCGGATGGCCGCCGGGTCCTCATCATGCGGGTCGTCGTCCGTGATAATCACCACGTCCGCCAGCCGCGCCGCGACCGCGCCCATGGTGGGCCGTTTGGTCGCATCACGCTGTCCGGTGGCACCAAAGACCACGATGACGCGGCCCTGCGCATCCGCCGGACGGACCGCCTGCAGGGCACGCTCCAGGGCATCCGGATTATGGGCAAAATCGACGATCGCGGCGGGGCTGCGGCCCACCAGCTGCATCCGGCCCGGCACCTGGACGGTGAACGGATCCTTCTCATCCAGGGCGCGCTGGACGGAACCCAGGGCCCCGGCGTCGCCCGGCGCCAGTCCTTCCAGCACCATCAGCGCCGCAAGGGCGGCATTGGCCACGTTGAAGGCGCCCGGAAGCCCGGTGCGCACGCGCAGCCGGCGCCCGTCGGCGGCGTGCAGCTCAAAGCGGGTGCCCAGCCCCTCGGGCCGTTCGCCGCTCACCCACCAGTCCGCTGGACCCGGTCCGGGGCCGGTGCGCAGCGTCGTCGTCGGTGTGCTGCTCGCCGCGGCCATCCGCCGGCCCCAGGGATCGTCGACGGTGACCACCGAACGCCGGGCCCGCTCCGGGGTGAACAGCCCGGCCTTGGTGGCGAAGTACTCCTCCATGGTGCCGTGCAGGTCCAAGTGGTCCTGCGTCAGGTTGGTAAATCCGGCAACGTCAAAACGGACCCCATCCACCCGGCCATAGGAGAGCGCGTGCGAGGAGACCTCCATCGAGGCCGCCTGCAGGCCGCGCTCGCGCATCAGCGCCAGCAGCGCGTGCACGTCCGTCGATTCCGGCGTGGTGAGCTGGCTGGGGATCGTCGTGGATCCGGCGAGGATTTCGATGGTGCCGATCAGGCCGGTGGTCCTTCCCAGCGCCCGCAGCAGTGAATTGAGGAAATAGGTGGTGGTCGTTTTCCCGTTGGTGCCGGTGACGGCGAACAGCGGCATCGCGGCAGATTCCTCCGGGGCCGCACCGTAGATGAAGCCGGCGACGGCGCCAGCCACCGTCCTAGGCGAGGCGACTGTCAGCACCGGAACCCCTTCCGGAGCGCCGGCACTCAGCCGGGCTGCGCCGTCGTCGTCCGTCAGGATGGCCACCGCGCCCGCCGCGACGGCCTGCCCGGCGAATTCCGCGCCGTGGCGCCGGGCCCCGGGCAGCGCAAGGTACAGGTCCCCGGGCTCGATGCTGCGCGAGTTCAGGCTGATTCCGGTGACCGCGACGTCCGTGCCGGCGCCGGCCGGGATGCCGATGAAGCGGACAATATCCTCCAGCTTGACGGGGCGAACGTGGTGCGGGCGCAATGGCGCCCCGGGTTGGATGTCAGACACTATGAGGCTCCGGAATTTCAGTTCATCGGGTCAGTACATCTGGGCGAGTGCCACAGACGGAGTGGTGGACGGCGGAACGTTGTAGTTGTGCAGGACCTGCCCCATGACGGAGTCGAACACCGGGGCCTGGGAAATGCCGTAAATATTGCCCTGCGGCCGCTGTACTGTCACCAGCACAACGTACTGCGGGTCCTCCATCGGCGCCATGCCCACGAAGGAGGCGGTGTAGCCGCTGAAGCCCGAGCCGTCATCCTTGACCGCCTCCGCGGTGCCGGTCTTGCCGCCCACGCGGTAACCGGGAACCTTGACGTCCTTCGCATCCCCGGCCGTCACCACGCTCTCCAGAATATCCTTTACCTGCTGGGCGGTCTGCGGGCTGACTACCTCGGTGCCGGGCTGCTGGCCCACCTTGTGCTCGGTTCCGTTCGGGTCAACGTAGGACTCGACCAGCTGGGGTTTCAGGCGCACACCGTTATTGGCGATGGTCTGGTAGATCATCGCGGTCTGCAGCGGGGTCTGCGAGACGCCCTGGCCGAACAGTACGGTGAATTCCTGCCGCCCGTCCCAGCTGTCCGGCTGGGCCAGGATGCCGGAGTTCTCGCCGGGCAGCGGGATGCCGGTTCTCTGGCCAAGGCCGAATTTGTGCAGGTAATCGTAGCGCTGCTGCCGGGAGAGCTGCTCGCCGACCATCACCGTTCCGGTGTTCATGGAATCGCCGATGATGCCGGCGAAGGTGCGCTGCTGGTAGCCGTGCGTAAAGGCATCGGCGAAGGTCTGGCCGTTGACGGTGTAGGTGGGCGGGACCAGCACATGCGAGAGCGGGCTGATTTTGCCCTCCTGGATGGCGGCGGAGGCGGTCACGGTCTTTTCCGTGGATCCCGGCTCGATGGCGCCGGTGATCGAGCGTGCGCCGCGGTCCGCCGCCGGGGTGGCGCCGGGATCGTTCGGGTCCACGGTGGTGTCCTCGGCCATCGCGATGATCTTGCCCGTCTTGACGCCGACGACGATGATGTTGCCCCACTGGGCGTTGAACTTCTTGACCTGGTTGGAGATCGCCTGCTGGGCGTAGTACTGGATGTCGCTGTTGATGGTCAGCTTGACGGTCTCACCGTTCACGGCCGGCTTTATCTCATCCGGGGCGGTGGGAATGACAATGCCGTTGGCACCGCGCTGGTAGGTCCGGCTGCCGTTCGTGCCCGTCAGCTTGCCGTCCATGGTCTGCTCGACGCCGGCCAGGGCCGCGCCGTCCGAACCCAGGAAGCCGACGATGCTGCCGCCCACCGCACCCATCGGATAGGTGCGCTGGCTGGTCGGCCGGGCGTAGATGCCGGGCAGCGCAAGGTCCATGACCTTGGACTCCACCGAGGGGGTGACGCCCTTGGCCACATAGCTGAATTCGCCGTCGCCGGTGAGGGCCTTGCGCACGTCCGCCTCGTTCAGGCCCAGCACCTTGGCCAGCTCCTGGATGCCCTGGTCCCTGCTGACATCCTCCAGCTTGTTGGTGGCGTCATTGCGGCGTTTGAAGTTGTCCGCGGCCGTGTTGTTCTTGGGCGAGGCGGTGATGTCGTAGCGGATTATGCTCTGCGCCAGGACCTTGCCGTTGGCATCAAGGATTTTCCCGCGCGTTGCCGCCAGGGTCTGCACGACGGTGCGCTGGCTGACGGCCGCCTCGGCCAGGCCACCGACGTCCAGGCCCTGGACGAAGAACAGCTTGCCGGTGAGGATCATCAGCAGGGCCAGCAGGAAGGCCAGCCCCAGGCGCAGACGCCGTCCGGCGGCCCTGTTGCTGCCCTTGGCACTTGACACTGGGGTGGATTTCCGGCCGCTACTGGTGTTTCGTGCCAATGCTATTCCTCGTTACTTAGCCGTTCCAGCTCTGCTATCGGTCCTGCTCTAGCCGTTCTTCTGCTTGGGAACGGGGATCGTACCCCCGTGCAGATCCTGCGCCGGCGCGGCGGGAGCCTCCGCCGCAGGAGCCGGGGTGGTGGCCGGTGCGGGGCCCCCAGCCGTGCC
Organism: Actinomycetota bacterium; assembly: GCA_030946705.1. Taxonomy (GTDB): domain Bacteria; phylum Actinomycetota; class Actinomycetes; order Actinomycetales; family Micrococcaceae; genus Arthrobacter_M. Next base: position 17,572 of record JALYYI010000171.1, read on the forward strand.
AACCCGCTTGCCCGGAACCAGCGCATCCGACGTTGCCGCCGGTCCGCCGGTGGGGGCTGCCTCCGGAGCCGGGGCGGGCACATCCGGAGTGCTCTGCGTGGGCTGAACACCATTGACCGCGGGCGCCGCGATCACCGCCAGCGGCTTGTCCGGGGAGGTGGCAGGCTTCGGGTTGCCCGAGACCGCCATGCTGCCCAGGTCGATCTGGCCCATCGAGGAAGAAGTAACCATACCCAATTCTGTAGCCCGGGAGACCAGATTCTGGGGAGCCTCGGCATTTTGGACCCGCTGTGTCAGATCCTGGTTGGACTTGAGCAGGTCCGCCTGACGGTTGCGCAGCTGAACCAGCTCATACTGTCCGCTGGATACGGAGATGTTCAGCACCAGCACCACCACCAATGCCGCGACCAGGGTCAGGAAGCAGAACACGGCGAACGGCGCCCGCCGCTTGCTCGGGGCGCTGACCACCAGGGTAAGCGGAGTCCGGGTCCGGCGGGAGTGTTCGCCATCGCCCTCCGGCCGGCCGGCCGGACTGAGACTGGACAGCGCCCGGGCGGTGTTGCCGATGATCGCCTGGAAGTTACTGGGGGCCGCTGCGCTCATGCTGCTCTCCTGATTCTGATTCGTTCAACTGCCCGCAGCCGCGCGGAGGCGGCCCGTGGATTTTCCGCTATCTCCGCATCGGTGGGCACCTCGGTGCCCTTGGTCAGGGCCTTCAGGACGGCCTTGTGTTCCTCCAGCTCCACCGGGAAGCCGAGGGGCGCCGAAGACCTGGAGCCGGCCGCGAAGACGGACTTAACGATCTTGTCCTCCAGCGAGTGGTAGGACATGACGACGCAGCGCCCATGCAGGGCAAGGGAGTCGACGGCGGCCGGAACGGCGCGCTCCAGCACATCCAGTTCCTCGTTGACTTCGATCCGCAGCGCCTGGAAGGTGCGCTTGGCGGGGTGTCCGCCGGTTCGGGCGGCGGCCGCCGGAACCACCTGGCGGATCTGCTCCACAAGTTCACCGGTGGTGGCGAACGGATGCTCCGCGCGGCTGGCGACGATGCGGCTGGCAATCCGGCCGGCGAACTTTTCCTCGCCCCATTTGCGGATGACCCGCAGCAGGTCCGCTTCGCTGTAGTTGTTGACAACGTCCGCGGCTGTCTGGCCCCGGCTGGTGTCCATCCGCATGTCCAGCGGCGCGTCATAGGAGTAGGCAAAGCCGCGTTCACGCTCATCCAGCTGCAGGGAGGAGACGCCCAGGTCCATCAGCACGCCATGGACTTCGGTGAAGCCGAGGTCGGCAATGACGTCCGCAATTTCGTCGTACACGGCATGGACCAGATCGCTCCGGTCCGCGAAGGGTGCCAGCCGCTCCCCCGCCAGCGTCAGCGCCTCGGTATCACGGTCGATGCCGATGAGGTGGAGCCCGGGGAAGCGCTGCAGCATGGCCTCGCTGTGACCCCCCATGCCCAGGGTGGCGTCGACGACGACGGGTGTCTTCCCGGCGCTGATGGCCAGTTCAATCGCGGGTGCCAGCAGGTTGATGCAGCGGTCCTTCAGTACCGGAACGTGGCGGTCGGAGGTGGCTGGGGTCGGCTCGTCTGCCGTCATCTCGCCTCCTCCTGGGTTCTCTGGCTCCGATGGGTTCTTGGACCAGATCCCCATCCGCGCCGAGCCCGGTCCTGCCTGGCTCCGGGGAAGGTGAGCCAGGTCGGAAGTGCTGGGCGGCTGGAGATCTCATTCAAGAACCCGCAACTGCTGTTCCGCATAGTGCTTTTGGTGGTACTGCGCTTTTGGTTGTACCGCTTCAGGTTCTGCTAGAAAACACCGGGGATGGCGTCGTCGTCCGTTTCGGAGAATGAATTCTCCTTCTCCTGCAGATACTCCGACCATGCCGTGGCATCCCAGATCTCCGCCCGCGAACCCGCACCGATGACGGCCAGTTCGCGGCCAAGCCCCGCATATTCGCGCAGCGCCGCCGGAATGGTGACACGGCCCTGTTTGTCGGGTACCTCGTCGGAGGCTCCCGAGAGGAAAACCCGAATGTAGTCACGAGCCTGGCGGCTGGAGATGGGAGCCTCCCGCATTTGCTCGTGGACCCGTTCGAATTCCCGCTCGCTGAAGACGTAGATGCAACGCTCCTGCCCCCGGGTGAGGACAAGTCCGTTGGCCAGTTCCTCCCGGAACTTGGCGGGAAGGATGATCCTGCCCTTCTCATCGAGACGTGGGGAATGTGTTCCGAGAAACATCCCCACCACCCTTTGAAATCGGAGCCTGCAGAACCCTTCGTCACCACCACTCTCTTACATGCTCCACTTTACTCCACATTCCCCCACCGTCAATGCCATACCGCTCCACTTCAGGGTGTGTTGCGGAATTTTTCCGCGCCGCTACTGGGAATGGCGTTGTGGCGCGAAGTGGAGGGAAAGTCGCACCACCCCCTCCGCCGCCCCAGTCATCGAGTGTGCACTCCGTGTCCGCTACAGCGCTGTGTCGGGCACGGAGTGCTCACTCGATGTCACCAGGCGGGTATGGGGCGGGGGTTAAATGCGAAAAGGCCCGCGATTGCGGACCTTTTCGCGCCACCTGTCAGACGGTGGTGGAAAGTGGAGGAGGTTGTGGAGCGGAGCGCCGGGCCAGCGGACTACTGGTCGCGCCGCCGCTCATCCCAACGTTCCTCGAGACTGCTCATGAAGGAGCTCTTGGCTTTGCCCGGGCGTCCGGTGCCGGCCCCATCGCCGCCCTTGCGCCACCCGCGGCGCAGTGTGCCGAAGTAGACGCCTGCCCCCATGATCACAAAACCCAGGACGCCGAGCGGTATTGCCTGCCAGGCAACCCCCAACAGCAGGACCAGGATCCCCGCGATCGCCGCCAGCGCACCAATGACAATGTGCCTGGTGGAGAAGGTCCGCGCGGGATCCGATCCCAACGAGCTGGCAAATTTGGGGTCCTCGGCATGCAGCTGCTGTTCGAGCTGGTCCAGCAACCTCTGTTCGTGCTCCGAAAGGGGCATCTCGACCTCCTTCAGGTCATTGCTATGGCGTCTATGCTAGGAACGAACAGCGCCGGACGATTAGTTCCCGCCGGATGCCGTTGAACCCGACGGCATCGGAGCGGATCGCCGGCGATTGCGTTCTCAGCTAACTCCTTAACACAAGAATAGGCTTGATTTAGCAGAACTGAAACCCGTCTCCCCGGACGGCTCCGGCCCGCCGGATTGACCCCTTATGGCCGCCGCCCCGGGGGGCTTCCGGGACCGGAATCCGGGGCCTGAAGCGGGTTGCCGTCGGGCGAGTCAAGCGGCGGTGATTCAAGCAGCCTTGCGGGGCCGATTTTCCGCGCTCCAAACTTGGCGGCCACGGCATCCAAGGCCACCTCGGCCGTGCGCCAGTTGTCATCCCTGCGGTCAAGGCTCAGCTGCAGTGACGTTTGGCCCGCCACTTCCAGCTGTTCGGCCCGCAGCCCCACGAGGCGCACGCTCATGGGCCGCTCCCCCAGGGCCGCCAGCAATTGCAGGGCTGTTGCGTAGAGCATCTGCGCGCTGTCCACCGGTGCGCCAAGGGTCCTGGACCGGGTCACGGTGGAAAAGTCCGTGTAACGCAGCTTCAGCGCCACGGTCCGCGCCACCAGCCCGGATTGCCGCAACCGGGCACCGGTCCGGTGCGCCAGCCGCAACAGCTCGCGTTTCAGTACGGCGTCGTCGTAGCTGTCCTGGCTGAACGTCTCCTCCGCGCCGATGCTTTTCTCGACCCGGGTGGGCGTCACCGGCCGCGGATCAATCCCCCAGGACAGCCGGTGAACATGCTCACCGGTAACACCGAGCAGTTTGCGCAGTACCGGGACCGGGGTGGCCGCCACATCCGCCACGGAGTGGATGCCCAGCCGGGCCAGCACCTGGACCGTTTTGGCACCCACGCCCCACAGCGCCTGCACGGGAAGCGTGTGCAGATAGGCGACGCTGTCCCGCTCGGGAATCAGCAGCATGCCATCCGGCTTGCAGCGGGTGGATGCAATCTTCGCCACGAATTTAGTGGACGCTATCCCCACGGACGCGGTGATGCCCAGCTCCTCGTGCACCCGGCGCCGGATGAGGCCGCCGATCTCCAAAGGCGTACCGAGCCTGCGCATCGCACCCGCCACATCCAGGAAAGCCTCGTCCACGCTCAGCGGCTCCACCAGATCCGTAATGGAATCGAAGATTTCCATGATGTGCCCGGACACCTCGTAGTACAGCCGGTGCCGGGGCTCGATGACGGTGGCCGAAGGGCACATCCGCATAGCCGCCGCCATGGGCATCGCCGAGTGAACACCAACTGCGCGGGCCTCGTAGGAGGCCGAGAGCACCACGGAGCGGCCGGCGGGAAATCCCACGATAACGGGTTTTCCCTTCAAATGCGGCGCGTCCCGCAGCTCAACGGAGACGAAGTACGCGTCCATATCCACGTGCAGTATATGGCTGCCGCCGGCTGCCTGATTGGACTCCACAACTTCCATCCTAGGTTCCGTCCCGGACAATTCCTCCGCCCGGTCGCGCCTGCGGTTCGGGACCAATTTGCGGAACTGGCTAAACTGGAAGCAGTGCCCGAGGGATTCTTCGGCAGTTCTTCCCACCGTTGATGCCGTCAATAAGGACCAGTGATGTTGAAAGCACCCGCAGGACCGAGCCGGACAGAGTGCCGGGGCCGGCGCGCCGCCATCGCAGCCGCAGTCCTGGCCTCCGCCCTGCTGCTGGCGGGATGCGGCGCAGGAACATCCGGCGGCGGCTCGGGAACCACCGGCGCCGGATCCCCCTCCGCCAGTGCGCCGCCGTCGTCCGGCCCCTCAGCGTCCCCGGCGCAGGCCGGACAGCATCCGAGCGCCTCCGCAACCGTGGGTGCCCTGGTGCCGGGCTTCCCCAGCACCCTCGTCCCGCTGATGAGCGGAGCCACGGTCCAGTCCTCCAGCCTGGATAAGTCAAAGCCGCTGGTGACCGCGTCCCTGGTGGCGTCCACCGCCGCGAAGAGCGAGGACATCCTCGCCTTCTACACCAAGGCGCTGCAGGACCAGGGCTTCACCGCGCTGCCGGGGGACGCCGTCGGATCCGTGGCTTCCAAGGACTTCACCCGCGCCAACGGGCAGGAGACGGTCAACCTGGCCGTCGTCCCCTCGGGCGCAACGGCCACGTTCACCATTGGCGCCAACGTGCTGCCGGCGTCGCTGAAGTGAGTACAGCGGAACTCAGCCGGAAAGGCGGCCCTACCGGCGACGGGGACAGCGACCAGGACACCTTCGTGGTTGCCGTCGCGGAAAAGCTGGCGGAATTCCTCGAGTCCAAACGCGGCCTGCTGGAGACCATCTCGCCGGACACGCTGGCCCTGCTGGACTCGATCCGGGATCTGGTCACGGGCGGCAAGCGGCTGCGGGCCCTGATGTGCTATTGGGGCTGGCGCGGTGCCGGCGGCGGTGCGGATTCGCCCCAGGTGGTGGCGGCCGGGGCGGCGCTGGAGCTTTTCCAGGCGGCGGCCCTGATCCACGATGACATTATTGACCGCTCGGACATCCGGCGCGGCGGCCCCAGCGTGCACCGCCAGTTCAGCCAGCTTCACCAGCGGCACCGCTGGGCCCTGGACGCCGAGCGATTTGGCCACGCGGCCGCGATCCTGACCGGTGATCTGTGCCTGTCCTTCAGCGAGGAAGTTTTCGCCGGGATCGGCGCCTCGGCAGCGGCTGGAACACGTGCACGCGAAGTCTTCGACCTGATGCGCGTGGAGGTGATGGCCGGTCAGTATCTGGACATCCTCGAGGAGGTGGCCGGGCCATCCAGGCCCGCTGACGGCGCCGTCGAACGGGCCCAGTCGATCATCCGCTACAAGAGCGCCAAATACTCCACCGAGCATCCGCTCATACTGGGCGGTGCCCTGGCCGGCGGCAGTGGCAAACTGCTGACCAGCTATTCGGACTTTGCGCTGCCGCTGGGCGAGGCCTTCCAGCTGCGCGACGACGTGCTGGGCGTCTTCGGCGATCCCGCCACCACGGGCAAGCCGGCCGGCGACGATCTGCGTGAGGGCAAGCGCACCGTCCTGGTGGGTCTCACCCTGGCCAAGGCGACACCGGCCGACGCGCGCTTTGTCGACGAACGGCTGGGCATCCAGGATCTGGGCGACGACGAAATCGGCCGGATCCGGCGGATCATGACCGATTCCGGGGCGCTCGCGGCCTCCGAGTCGCTGATCGAGGACTACAGCAGGGCGGCATTTACGGCCCTGGACCTGCTGGATATTGGTGCGGCCCCCGCGGCTGCGCTCGGCTCGCTGGCCAAGGCCGCCGTCCGCCGCATCTCCTGAGCGCCGGCGTCCGCCGCGGCGCCCATGGGGACCGCCGGGCGGGGACTGCTACCAGGCCAGGGCCTGGGCGCGGCGCCGGATCTCCGTCTTGCGTCCCTCACGGAGCGCGTCAACGGGGCGCCCGGGCAGGGAATCATCGGGGGTGAAGAGCCAGGTGATGGCCTCCTCATCGGTATAGCCGGCATCACCCAGCACCGCGATGGTGCCCTTCAGGCTGTCCAGCACGGCGCCGTCGACGAAGAATTCCGCGGGCACCGAGCGGATTTTGCGCACCCCGACCCGCAACGCCAACAGCGTGCGGTCATCCAGCAGGCCATGGACCTTGGTGATGGGCAGATCCAGCAATTCACAAATGTCCGGCAGGGGCAACCATTCGCCGACCAGACTTTCCACGTTACTCACCCAACAAGATTGCCACATCCGCGCCCGCTGGCCTACTCCGCACTTACACGGGGCCGACACTCCGCACGAAATCGGTGCCCGGTTTTGGAAAAAGATTGTGCTATGGGATTTATCGTGTAAATTCACAGTAGTCACATAGGCAACATAATTAACAATGGCACCATCCGCCCCTGAAGAAGAGGACGATCCATGACATCCGCACGCCAGTTACAACCGGGCAGCAAAAACGTGAAGCAACTTGTGGCCGTGACCACGGTTGCTCTTCCGGTCGTTATGCTGTCGTCACTTGCCCTGGCGCAGCCCGCCGCGGCCGTCCAGCCGCAGCAGGTTCCGGCACAAAACACCGCGAGCCTGCTGGCCAACACGGCGCGGGCCGTGGCAGCACGGACGGCGACCATGCCGGCGTCGATGGTTGCCACCGCGGTGCCGGCGTCCTTTGCCCCCGTCAAGGCGCCCGCGCCGGCAGACTGCACGGTGGTCTCCGGCGACACCGTCGGCGCCATTGCCGCCCGCTACGGGCTCGATGTCTGGGCGGTGCTCAAGATGAACAACCTGGGCCCGGCAACGCTGATCTACCCGGGCCAGAAGATTAAGCTGACCGGCTCCGGGGGTTCCGCACCCGCCCCGTCCGCACCGGCCGCCGCACCCGCTGGGCCCGCTTCCGGCGGATCCGGCTCGACCTACACTGTCAAGTCCGGTGACACGATCAGCGCCATCGCCGCCCGGCATGGTCTGGGCGTCAACGCCGTCCTGCAGCTCAACGGACTCGGCGCGACCACCATCATCTACCCGGGCCAGACCATCAAACTCGGCGGCCAGAGCGCCCCCAGCGCCGCCGCGGCGCAGGCGCCTGCGCCAGCACCGTCGTCGTCCACGGCACCCGCCCCGGCAACACCGGCCTCCGGCAGCTACACCATCAGGTCCGGGGACACGCTGACATCCATCGCCGCCAAGAACAACGTCAGCCTGGCTGACCTGATGCAGGCCAACAACCTGAAGGCCACCAGCACCATCTACGCGGGAAAGAAGCTGACGCTGCCCGGCACCGTGGCGCCGGCCAGCAGCTCGGCCCCGACGGTGCTGGTGCCGAGCACCTTCCTGAACTACACCTACCCGGAAGCTGTGGTGGCGCAGGCCAACCTGAACAAGGCTGCACTGATGGCCGCACCGGTGCCGTCCGTGGCGCAGATGAAGCAGATCATTTCCAGCACCGCCAGCAGGATGGGCGTCGACCCGTCGCTTGCGCTGGCCTTCGCCTGGCAGGAATCGGGCTTCAGCGCCCAGGCCGTCTCGCCGGCCAACGCCATCGGCGCCATGCAGGTCATCCCGCAGTCCGGGCAATGGGCCTCCGATCTGGTGGGCCGGCACCTGAACCTGCTGGACCCCTACGACAACGTCACCGCCGGTGTGGCGATCATCCGCGCCCTGGTGTCCACCAGCGATTCCGAGGAGAACGCGATCGCCGGCTACTACCAGGGCCAGACCTCCGTATCGATGTACGGAATGTACCCGGACACCAAGGACTACGTGGCCGCGGTCCAGGCCAACCAGGCGCTTTTCCGGTAGAGTCCGGCAGCTTCCAGGGAGCGGTTAGATAACGAAAGAGGGCCGGATTGAGTGTTTGATCCGGTCCTCTTTCGTTTGATCCCCTAGGATCGAAGGGTGCAGGAACGGACCTCTGATCCCCTCGTGGGGACCCTCGTTGACAACCGCTACCAGGTTCATTCCCGGGTGGCGCGCGGCGGCATGTCCACGGTCTACCTGGCCACCGACCTGCGGCTGGACCGTCCGGTGGCCCTGAAGGTCCTGCATCCGCATCTGGCCACCGACAGCAGTTTCCTGCACCGGCTGGGCAGCGAGGCCAAGGCGGCCGCACGGCTGTCCCACCCGCACGTCGTGGGCATGCTGGACCAGGGTGACGACGGCTCGCTGGCCTACCTGGTGATGGAATACATCCCCGGCCACACGCTCCGCGATGTGCTCCGCGAGCACGGCTCCCTGACACCACGGCTGGCCTTGGCGTACCTGGACGCCGTGGTGGAGGGGCTGGGCGCCGCCCATGCCGCGGGCCTGGTGCACCGTGACGTCAAGCCCGAGAATGTGCTGATCGCCGACGACGGCCGGATCAAGATTGGCGACTTCGGCCTGGCCCGGGCGGTCACGACGACGACGAACACGGGAGCGCTGATGGGTACCGTGGCGTACCTCTCCCCCGAACTGGTCAACGGCCAGCCCGCCGACGCGCGCACCGATATCTATTCGGTGGGCATCATGCTCTACGAAATGCTCACCGGCCACCAACCGTTCCGCGGCGATCTGCCCATCCACGTCGCCATGCAGCACGTCACCGCAACCGTGCCGGCGCCCTCGCTGGAATTGCCGGGCCTGTCCCCCGACCTGGATGAGCTGGTGCGCTGCTGCACCGAGAAGGACCCCGAGGCCCGTCCCGCCGACGGCGATGCGCTGCTGGAGGATCTGCGGCATATCCGCACCTCGCTCAGCGATGCCGAGCTGGACTACGGGTCCGCCGCCGCCACGGTGCCTCCCCGGCCGCAGCGGGCTCCCGGCTCACCCACGCAGCTGCTCGCACAACCGACCGAGGCCATCTCCCGCGCCGCCAATCCCACCACGGTGATGCCGGCCGGCCAGCGCCCGCAGTCCTATGCGGCGCAGGCCACCGGCGGGCAGTATGGCGACGGCGGCTATTCCGACGGCGTTTCCGGGGACATTGTTTATGGCGACGGTGCCGAAGGGGAACCCCGCTACGGGGACGCGCGGCAAGGTGACACCCGAACCCTGACCGGCCGGCCCTACCCTGGTGCCTTCTACCCGCCCGCGGACACCGCGCCGGTACCCGTGCCGAACAAGCGCGCGGTCAAGCGGGAGGACCGCGAGGCCCAGAAGGCGCAGGCCCGCGCGGCGGCCCGGCCGTCCCAGACCCTGCGCCGCGGGAATCCTCGCCGCCGGGGCCTGGTCTGGCTGATTCTGCTCCTGGTCCTGGCCCTGCTGGCCGCCGGCGCGGGATGGTTCTTCGGCCTGGGCCCGGGCGCGCTGGCCACCGTCCCGGATGTAAGGAACAAAACGGTTGCCCAAGCCCAGTCCCTGCTGCAGGCACAGGGCTTCAACTCCACCAGCAGGGACGTCAACGACGAGAGCGTGCAACAGGGCCTGGTGGTGACGAGCGACCCGGGGCCACGGACGCAACAGCGTAGGTTTCAGCCGGTAACCCTGCTGGTCTCCAAGGGACCGGTGCTCTACGCGGTGCCCAAGCTGGTTGGCGGAACGCTTGACCAGGCGAAGGTCGCCCTGAACGCTGCCAAACTGGCGCTGGGAAACGTGGCCGAGCAGTACGACGAACAGCAGGCGGCCGGCGTGGTGCTCAGCCAGGACCCGGCGCCCGATGTCCAAAAACGCGGCGCCACCCCGGTCAACCTGGCGGTGTCCAAGGGCCCGACGCCGATTCCGGTGCCGAACGTCGTCGGCCGGGACAAGGACGACGCCGTCAAGGCCCTGTCGGATCTTGGCCTGAACCCCCACGTTGCTCCGGATGCCGTCAATGACAAGAAGGTCCCGGCCGGTTCTGTGGTGTCCCAGGACCCCGCCAACGGCACCCTCACCAAGGGCGGCACCGTGACCCTGACCCTGTCCAAGGGTCCGAAGCAGGTCGACGTGCCCAACGAATTCGGCAAGGACGAGGCAGGTGCCGTGGCCGACCTTAAAGCTCTCGGCTTCGATGTGAAGGTGACGTATACCTATGGCAGCCCGCTGCTGGGCAAGGTCGTGGGCCAGGACAAAAAGGGCAAAGTTCCAGAAGGCTCCACCGTCAACCTGACTGTCGTCTGACGGTCGGCTAGGAGCGCTTGGAGAGCGCTCCTGCCACCAGGAACGCCATTTCCAGCGACTGCATGTGATTCAGGCGCGGATCGCAGACGGACTCATACCGCTCCAGGAACTCCTCCTGGTCGATCGGATCCGCCCCACCCAGGCACTCCGCCACGTCGTCGCCCGTCATTTCCACGTGCAGCCCGCCCGGGAAGGTGCCCAGCGAACGATGCACCTCGAAGAAGCCGCGCACCTCGTCGATGACGTCGTCGAAATTGCGCGTCTTGTAGCCGTTGGGCGACGTCACCGTATTGCCGTGCATGGGGTCCGTCACCCACAGCACCTGGGCGCCGGAGTCCGTCACCTTCTTCACCAGCTGGGGCAGCTTTTCGCGGATGTTACCGGCACCCATCCGGGTGATGAAAGTCAGACGGCCGGGCTCGCGCTGCGGGTCAAGCTTGTCGATCAGGCGCAAAGCGTCGTCGCCGCTGGTGCCCGGGCCGAGCTTGACGCCGATCGGGTTGCGCACGCGGGAGAGGAAATCCACATGCGCATGGTCCAGCTCCCGGGTGCGTTCGCCGATCCAGAGGAAGTGGGCGGAGGTATCGTAGGGCAGGCCGGTACGCGAGTCGATCCGGGTCAGCGCCCGCTCGTAGTCCAGCAACAGGGCCTCGTGGCTGGCAAAGAATTCCACCCTCTTGAGCGCCTCGAAGTCGGCGCCGCACGAATCCATGAACTTGATGGCGCGGTCAATGTCCTTGGCCAGGGATTCGTAGCGGGTGTGCGCCGGGTTCTCGGTGAAGCCCTTGTTCCACAGGTGGACCAGGCGCAGGTCCGCAAAACCGCCCTGCGTGAACGCACGGATCAGGTTCAGCGTCGAGGCCGAGGTGTGGTACGCCTTGAGCATCCGGGAAGCATCGTGGGCGCGGGATTCCGGTGTGAAATCGTAGCCGTTGACGATATCGCCGCGGTATGCCGGCAGCGTTACGCCGTCGCGCGTTTCATCATTGGAGGAGCGGGGCTTGGCGAACTGGCCCGCCATCCGGCCCATTTTGATCACCGGCATCGAGGCGCCGTAGGTCAGCACGACCGCCATCTGCAGGATGGTCTTGACCCGCGAGCTGATCTTGTCCGCCGTCGCTCCGCCAAAGGTTTCCGCGCAGTCGCCGCCCTGCAGCAGGAAGGCCTTGCCCTGGGCGGCCTTCGCCAGCCGGTCGCGCAGAATGTCCACCTCGCCGGCAAAAACCAGCGGCGGCAGAATGGAGAGTTCCTTGATGGACGCCTTGTAGGTGGCCGCGTCCCGCCACGATGGCTGCTGCGAAATGGGCATGCCGCGCCAGTCATCCAGCCCCGGATAGTTGGCCGCACCGCTCTGGGCAGCGCTGGTGGGCTGCGTTCCCGCCGCAGGGGCCCCCGCTGGCGAGCTGGTCAGTGAATCGGTCCGGGCGGGTGTTGAAAGGTCAGTCACCCGTTAACCCTAGTTCCTGCGCGGCTCCAGCGACGCCTGAATCCGTAACGGATCCGTCGGGGCCGTCACAAAAAGCGGCCGACGGCGTTAGTCGGCTGGCCGCCGGGCTGCTCGGTTCCGCCGGACTCGGAGCCACAGGATTGGGCGCCGCCGCCTGGTCCGGACCGGACCCATTCGGTGAAACCTGGTGTCCGATCACGGTCACGTCTCCCGGTTTGACCGCCTTGGCTACGGCCGGGTCCGGCCGGACCGCGGCGCCCTTAGCGTCGCTGCCGGCCTTTCCGGCCCTCTTGGCCGCCAGCCGCTCCTTGACCGTGCTCGCGTACATGTCCACGTATTCCTGGCCGGAGAGGCGCATCAGCTCATACATGATCTCGTCTGTCACCGAGCGCTGCACAAAGCGGTCATTCTCCAAGCCCTGATAGCGGCTGAAGTCCATCGGCTCGCCAAAAATGATGCCGATGCGGCGGATATTGGGGATCCTGCGGCCAATGGGTTGGACCTTGTCCGTGCCAATCATCGCCACCGGAATTACGGGCACCCCGGTGGTCAGCACCAGCTTGGCCACGCCCACCTTGCCGCGGTACAGCTTGCCGTCCGGACTGCGCGTCCCTTCCGGATAAATCCCCAGCAGGCCGCCGTCCTTGAGAACCTGCATCCCGGAATCGAGCGAATTTGCCGAGGCTGCGCCGCCGGAGCGGTCCATCGGCAATTGGTTGGTCAGCCGGAAGAAGGCGGCCGTGAGCTTTCCCTTAAGCCCCTTGCCCGTGAAATATTCGAGCTTGGCCAGGAATACCACCGGCCTGGGCACCATCAGGGGCATGAAAATCGAGTCCGAGAAGGAGAGGTGGTTGCTGGCCAGCACGGCCGGTCCGTCCACCGGAACATTGTCCAGTCCCTTGATCCATGGACGGAACAGCAACTTCAGCAGCGGACCCATGAATATCCGCTTCATCACCCAATAGAACACGCGGCGTTTCCCTCCTGCTGCCTGATTGCAACCCTACTCTAGTGAGAAAACACCGGAATAGTGACACGATAGCGGTATGGGACTTTCACCGGCCACCGGGGCATCGATGTCGTTCTCCAGCCCCGGCCACGGTGCCCTGGCACAGGTCGGCGTGGCCTTGAGCCACGGCTTCACCGGTTCGCCGGTGAGTTTGCAAGCCTGGGCCGAGTATTTGGCCGAGCAGGGCTTCGCGGTCAACCTGCCGCTGCTGCCGGGCCACGGCACCCGCTGGGAGGATCTGGCCGGGACCCGCTGGGAGCAGTGGTACCGGGGATTCGAGGACGCATATCTGGAACTGGCGGACCGGTGCGAGGTCGTCTTCACCGCGGGTTTATCCATGGGCGGGGCGCTGGCCCTGCGCGTAGCGCAGCATCACCCGGTGGCGGGAGTCGTCGTCGTCAATCCGGGGCTCACCTTCTCGGATCGGCGGGCCCGGATTTCGGGTCTGCTGAAATACGTCGTCAAAAGCGTCCCGGCGATCGGCAATGACATTAAGCTGGCAGGCGTGAGCGAGCAGGCCTATGAGCGCACCCCCGTTGCGGCGGTACATCAGCTCGCGAGGCTCTTCGCGGACACCATCGCCGGGCTGCCCGGGGTTACCGCCCCCACCCTGGTCTTCCGCTCCACCGTGGACCGCGTGGTCCCGGACTCCTCCCTGGAGGTCATTTCCGCGCGTATCGGGACGGATCAGCTGGAAGTTGTCAGGCTGGAAAACAGCTACCATGTTGCCACCATGGACAACGACGCCCAGCGGATCTTCGAACGGTCCGCAGCATTCTTGCGGGAGCATTCCGGTGGTCAATAAGCCGGAACAGAACCCCTCGGATCCCTCCGCCAATGACGATGACGAGGCCGTCTGGCTGGATCTGGTGGCGCGCCTGGAGGCGACCACCAGCGGACTGCCCGAGACCGGCCAGCGCCAATCGTTCACCGACTTTGATCCGCTGGGGGTTTCCCGGCCGGCGGACCAGGGCGCCGAGCCTTCCGCTGCGCCCCAGCCGGGTCCGACCGACGGCCGCGACGGGCCCGCGGTGGAACCCGGCACGCAGCCGCGTCCGCATCCGCGTCCGCATCCGCGTCCGCATTCGGAAGATCAGCAGGGACTGCACGATTCCGGCGGGCCGCGGGACTACGCCTCCGACGATGCCGACGGGGATTTTGTCCCCGGCGAGCCGCCGTCGCTGGCCAATGTGGAACCGGCCATCATGCTCGCCTGGATCGGCGCACTGGGCGCCCCGGTCGGGCTGCTGCTGACGGCTATGCTGTGGCGCGACGCCCCGCTGACGGCCATCTTTGGCATGGTGGCCGTGTTCCTGGTTTGCGCCGGCTACCTGATCTTCCGGCTCCCGGCCAGCCGCGGGGAGGACGACGACGACGGTGCTGTCGTCTGAGCCGGCCCGGGCGCTAGGGACGGGACCGGCTGCTGATCCGGGAAAGGTCCGCCGCGCCGATCATCCCCGCCCGCGGGCCCAAGGCCGCCAGCGAAATCTCCGCCGCGGGCCGGAAACCGCGGCCGGTGAGATTGCGGGCAAACGCGCGCCGAGCCGGTTCCACCAGCAGATCGCCGGCCTCGCAGAGCCCCCCGCCGATGACGAATTTGCCCGGGTCCAGTGCCGCGGCCAGATTGGCCAGACCCAATCCCAGCCACTCGCCGACGTCCTCCATCAGGTCCCGGGACACGGCATCCCCGGCCAGCGCGAGCTCGGTCACCACCGCGCCGGTGATTGAATCCACGTTGCCGTCCACGGCGCGCAGAAGCTCCTGGGCCACCGGAGAATTGGCCCGGGCCAGTTCGCGGGCCTCCCGGCCAAGGGCGTTGCCGGAGGCGTACTGCTCCCAGCAGCCCCGGTTGCCGCATTCGCAGCGGTGTCCCCCCGGCATGATGACCTGATGCCCAAACTCCCCCGCCATGCCGAACCGGCCCCGCTCCAGGTGTCCGTCCATCACCATCGCCCCGCCGATTCCGGTGCCGAGCGTGATGGCGACCAGACGGCTCTGGCCGTGGCCGGCGCCGAAGCGCCACTCGGCCCAGGCCGCGGCATCCGCATCATTGGTCAGGACGACCCGGCGGCGGAGCAGTTTTTCCAGGTTCTCCCGCAGCGGCTCGTTGCGCCATGCCAGGTGCGGGCTGAACAGCACGGTACTGGCGCTGAGATCCATCCACCCCGCGGCGCCGATCCCCACCGAGGCCACCCGGTGCTCAGCGGAGAGTTCCCGGACCAGATCCACGATGGTGGCCTCCACCGCCCGCGGATCGCTGCCGGGAGTCTGCCGGCGCAGTTCATCCAGGACGCCGCCGCGCGCATCCACCACGCCGGCGGCAACCTTGGTGCCGCCGATGTCAATGCCGATGGCCAGGCCTCGCCGGCCCAGATGCTGCGAAAGCCGGCGGGACATGCCGGCGCGCGGACGCCCCGCGGCGGCCACTGCGCGCTGGTGCCAGGCTGCGGTCAGGTACGTAGCGGGACGCGGAGCCCGGCTGGGTTGGTTGTCGGCCATCCCTGTCATTCTAGTGACCGGACTGGGCGTGCAGTCGGGCCCGACTGCCCCGGCGGCCCCGGCGGGCCTGGCGGGCCCTGTGCCATTGGTCAAAACGGCATGTCTGACCTAATGTTACTCACCAGTAGCACACCAGTAACACTAGTGGAGGCACTGTCCGCGGACGCCGGATAGAGTAATGGCAACCGTAGTGGTCCTCAGATATCAAAGGAGCTATCGTGCGAGAATTCAGCGTTGCGGCAGTGGTGGACGTCCCGCGGAACACGAACATCACCGATCTGGTGGTCCGGCAGGCCAGGAAGGCCTCCAACCCGGCCCTGTTCGCGCGCCGCGGCGCTGAGGGCGAGTGGATCGATGTCCCGGCCACAGAATTCCAGCGCGACGTCATCGCCCTGGCCAAGGGACTGATCGCCTTCGGCGTGCAACTTGGAGACCGGGTGGGCATCATGGCCCGCACCCGGTACGAGTGGTCGCTGGTGGACTTTGCCATCTGGTACGCCGGCGCCGTTTCCGTCCCGATCTACGAGACATCCTCCCCCAGCCAGGTCGCCTGGAACCTGGGCGACTCGGGGGCGGTGGCCGTGTTTGCCGAAACCGGATCGCATGAAAACATCATCCGGCAGGCCGCGGGCGCGGAGAACCTGACGGCCCTGGCCCACATATGGCAGCTGGAGGGCCCCGGCCTCGACCGGCTGCGCAGCGCCGGCAAGGACGTCAGCGACGCCGCCGTGGAGGAGCGCCGCACGGCACACGGCCTGGATGACCTGGCCACCATTATCTACACGTCCGGCACCACCGGCCGGCCCAAGGGCTGCGAACTGACGCACGGAAACTTTGTTGAGCTCTCCGAAAACGCGCTGGGCGTGCTGGGCGACGTGGTCCCGGAAGCCTCCCAGACGATCATGTTCCTGCCGCTGGCGCACGTCTTTGCCCGGTTCATTTCCGTACTGGCGGTGGCAGCCGGGGCCAAGGTGGCGCACACGCCGGACATCAAGCATCTGCTCGCGGACCTGCAGAGCTTCCAGCCGACCTTTATCCTTGCCGTCCCCCGCGTCTTTGAAAAGGTCTACAACTCCGCCTGCCTGAAGGCGGAAACGGAGGGCAAGGGGAAAATCTTCGCCGCGGCGACCGAGGTTGCCATCGCCTATTCCCGGGCGCGCCAGAGCGGCTCCGTTCCCTTCCTGCTCAGGTCCAAGCACGCGCTCTTTGACAGGCTCGTGTACGGCAAACTCCGCGCCGCCATGGGCGGCCGCGTCCGGCACGCCGTATCCGGCGGCGGACCACTGGGCGAGCGGCTGGGCCACTTCTTCCAGGGCATCGGGCTGCAGATCCTGGAGGGCTACGGCCTGACGGAAACCACCGCCCCGGTCACGGTCAACCGGCCCGCGCTCATCAAAATCGGCACCGTCGGCGCGCCGCTGCCCGGCAACGCGGTGAAAATAGCCGACGACGGCGAAATCCTCGCCAAGGGAGTCTGCGTCATGCGCGGCTACTTCGGGTGCGACGAGCTGACGGCAGACGCATTCAGCGACGGCTGGTTCCGCACCGGAGACATCGGCGAACTGGATGCCGAAGGCTTCCTCAAAATCACCGGCCGCAAGAAGGAAATCATTGTCACCGCAAGCGGAAAGAACGTCGTTCCGGCGATGCTTGAGGACCAGATCCGAGCGGATGCCCTTGTCTCGCAGTGCCTGGTGGTTGGCGAACAGCGGCCCTTCATCGCCGCCCTGGTGACCCTGGACGAGGAAGCGCTGCCCAAGTGGGCCGAACACCATGGCCTGCCCGCCGGAATTTCCCTGCAGGATGCCGTCAGCAACGAGACGGTCAGGGCCGCAGTGCAGGCCGCGATCGACAAGGCCAACCGGTCCGTCTCCCAGGCCGAAGCCATCAGGTCATTCCGCATCGTCCCCTCCGACTTCACCGAAAACTCCGGACATCTGACGCCGTCCCTGAAGGTCAAACGGGCGCAGGTCCTGAAGGACTTCGAGGACGTTGTCGAAGACATGTACATGGCACGCAAGCCCGGCTGACACCGGTTAGCGAGCACCAGTTCCCACCGACGCCACTGGTATGGTCCGTGCATGGATGAAAAATTGGGGGCGTTCATCGACGATTTTGCTGCCCTGGTGCAGCTCGCCCAGGCCGGAGCGCACCGCATTCCACGGGGGGAGCAGCTCCTCTCCACGCTCAGCGACCATCTTGGGGTTCCGGCCCAGGACCTGCCGGTGGTGGTGGAGGAAATCCCGGCGCACCGGTTCGTGGATGCGGACAAAGTCCTGGCCGGCATCGCCGCCGAAGACCCGCGCCAGCGCCTGGTCGGCATTGGCGGCGGCGATCAGCGCCACCACTCCTCTCCTCGCTGAGCGACATGCTTCAGCAGTCGCAGATGTACCCGCAGTTTCCGCTCTCCCAGCCGGACTACACTAACCTGGCCGTGGGTCCGGATGAACAGCGCCAGGCCGTTGCCCTGGGTGTGCGGCTTTTCAGGCGGGCGGGCGTCCCACTGGCCGTGATGCAACGCGAGGCCAATCCCCGCTACGGGCGCCAGTCCGCCTCCCTGGAGGTCCTCAGTCCGGATGCAACGGCCGCCGCGGAATTCCTCGCCCATCTGCGCCGGCAGCTGCAGCATCGGAGCGTCCTGAAGGGACAGGTGGTCTCCCTGGCGATGGATCAGTACGGCTCCACCGGCGCCGGGGTGACCTTCCACGCCCGTCCGCGGCTGGCGGCGACCGACGTCATCCTGCCCGGCGGCCTGCTGCAAAAGATCGCCGACCATACACTGGGCATGGCCGTGCACCGCGAGTCGTTGAAGGCCCTGGATCAGCACCTCAAGCGCGGCATTTTGCTCTACGGCCCGCCCGGAACCGGCAAAACGCACACCGTCCGCTATCTGCTCAGCCAGAGCCCGGGAACGACGGCCATCCTTCTCTCCGGCGGCTCCCTGGCGTTTGTCTCCGAGGCGGCCCGGATGGCCCGCGCCCTGCAGCCCGCCGTCGTCGTCCTGGAGGACTGCGACCTGATCGCCGAGGACCGCAGCTTTGGCCACGGTCCGCAGCCGCTGCTTTTCGAGGTTCTGGACGCGATGGACGGGCTCGACGACGACGCCGACGTTGCCTTTGTGCTGACCACCAACCGGGTGGATCTGCTGGAACGGGCGCTGGCGCAGCGGCCCGGGCGGGTGGATCTGGCCGTGGAGATCCCGCTTCCGGCGCCCCGGAGCGGGTGGCTCTGCTGGAGCTGTACGCGCGGAAGCTGGACTTCAGCCCGGCGGCCATCGCCGAGGCGGCCGCGGCTACCGAGGGAACCACCGCATCGTTCACCCGGGAACTGGTGCGCCGGGCCGTCGTCGCGGCCGCCCTGGCCGGAACGCCCGCCGGTGATGACCAGCTGCGCGCCGCGGTGGCGGAACTGATGGCGGACGGACAGGCACTCACGCGCAGCCTGCTGGGCAGCGGCAACGGATCCGATGCCTTCCACAATGTGGGCCAGCCACATCCCGGGAACCATCCGGGGGCAAACCGGGGGCAACTGTAGTGGCCGCGCAGGGCCCGGATCGGGTCCTGAGGGCCGGCAGCAGCCGGGCCACCGCCGTGCTGGTCTGGCTGTGCTGCGGCATTCTCGCCGGCTATCTGCTCCTGGTGCAGGACTTCGGAAGCTTCCTGCGGTTCGGCCCTTTCCTGGCCGTGACCGCCTGGCTTGCCTATCTTTCACCAGCTGGGGCGCCCGGTCCCCCGCAACGCCATTGCGGCCCGCCCGATCAGCCGATCTTCAGCGCCAGCAGCGCGTTTTCCACTACTTCGGTGAGCGCCGGGTGGATCCAGTACTGCCCCTCCGCCATGGACCGCACATCCAGGCCGAAGCTCATGGCCTGGATCAGGGGCTGGATCAAAAGTGACGCCTCGTGGCCCAGGATGTGGGCGCCGAGGAGCAGTCCGCTCTCCTTCTCGGCGATGAGCTTCACGACGCCGGTGGTGTCCTCCATGGCCCAGCCGTACGCCGTCGAGCCGTAGTCCTGCACCGCCGTGGCGATCTCGACGCCGTTGCGCTCACCGTGGTGCCTGGCCTGCGCCTCCGTCAGTCCCACGGAGGCGATCTGCGGCCGGGTGAAGACCGCGGAGGGGACGAAGCGCTGCCTGCTGGCGCGCAGATCCTGAGGATGCAGCAGGTTGTGGGCCACGATCCGGGCCTCGTGGTTGGCCACATGCTTGAGCTGGTGGCGGCTGCTGATGTCCCCCAGCGACCAGACGCCGGGCACCGGATTGCCGCCGGAGAGGACGCGCTGAAATTTGTCCACGCCCAGCCGGCCGTCCGCGCCAACGTCGAATCCGGCCGCCGCAGTGTTGAGCCTGTCCGTATTCGGGACGCGGCCGGTCGCGACCAGGACAAGGTCAGCGTCCAGGGACATCGGCTTCCGGGTGGAGTCCGCGGTGGGAACCAGGCCGGCTGAAACGCCGCCGGACTCACTGCCGCCGGCCCGCACCCAGCCCAGCTCGTAGCCGTGGTGGATGGACCACTTGCCGCAGACGGCATCCTCGAAGCGGCGGGCGATCTCCGCATCCAGTTTCTTCAAAAGCCCGGGCGAGCGGGTCAGGATGGACACCTCGGAGCCCAGCGCGGAAAAGATGTGCCCGAATTCCGCGGCGATGTAGCCGCCGCCCACAATCAGCACGCGCCGGGGCAGTGCGTCTATCCGCATGACGGTGTCCGAGGTGTGCACCTGCGGCAGGTCGCTGCCCTCAAAGTCGGGCACGATGGGACGCGAGCCGGAGGCAACCACGACTTGCTCCGCGGTGATCTCTACTCCGCTGGCGGTCCGCAGCGAACGCGGTCCGGTGAATTCCGCAAATTCCGGGAACAGCGTGACGTTGGGGTTCCCGTGCCGGCGGTACTCCATGCCGCCGGCGGAGATCGCGTCGATCCGTTCGAAGATGCGCTCCCGGATCTCCCGCCAGCGCACGTCCCGGACCTCCATGTCCACGCCCAGGCGTCCGGCATCCGCGGCGCCGGCGGCCAGATCGGCCGGGTAGACGAACATTTTGGTGGGGATGCAGCCGAAGTTAAGGCAGGTCCCGCCGAAGGTGCCGCCGTCGATGATGGCAACTTTGCGGTGGTGCCAGTCCGGACCTGGCAGCCAGTTGCCGGAGCCCGATCCTATGATGGCTACATCAAAATGAGCCATCGTTTACGCCGCCTGCAATTCATCCACGACCAGCGCGGCCAGTTCAATGATGGCGTCGCGCGTGGCCGTCCGCAGCTGGTCCAGCCGGACCCGCGATCCCTCGGCCAGGTGCCGGTCATAGGGAATGCGCAGCACATTACGGACCCGCGAGCGGAAATGGTCCTCGATCTCATCGATGTTGACCTGGGTGCCCTCGCCCCCGGACATGTTGATCACCACGATGGCCTTGGCCACAAGGTCATGCCGGCCGTGGGCCTCCAACCAGGACAGTGTCTCCGAGGCGAGTCTCGCCTCGTCCACGCTGCCGCCGGAAACCAGCACGACGGCGTCGGCCTTCTCCAGCGTGCCGGTCATGACCGAGTGGACCATGCCGGTACCGGAATCGGTCAGGACGATGGAGTAGTAGCGGCCCAGGATGTCAGTGACTGCGCGGTAGTCGGCGTCGTCGAAGGCGTGCGCAACGGCCGGGTCCGTGTCCGAGGCGAGCACGTCCAGCCGGGATCCCTCGCGGGCCACGTAATGCGACAGCTGTGAAAAAGAGCTGACAGCGAAGCGGTCATTGACCAGCTGGCGGGCGGTGAAATCCGCGCGCCCCGGCGAGCGGTCCGAGAGTGTGCCGCGGTCCGGGTTGGCGTCCATGGCAATGACACGGTCCTCGCGCAGGTCCGCCAGCGCCATGCCCAGCAGCGTGGTCACGGTGGTCTTCCCGACGCCGCCCTTGCGCGACAGCACCGGGACATAGCGGGTGCGCTGACCCAGCCGGGCGGAAATGCGGTGCTCCATGGCCCGCTGGATCCGGACCCGGTCCGAGTCCCCTAGATTGATGTAACCGAAGGAGGCGCGGTACAGCCACAGCCGCCAGCCGCCCACCGGCTCGGCCGCCGGTTTGACCAGCAGGCGGTCGGCGGTCAGCGCAGCGGCCGGCTCCGGGCCCTGCTCGCGGTCGCGGCGGGCGCTCCGGTACTCGGCCTCGGTACCCGGCGCGCGGGCGGGTGCGGCGGTCCCGTTCCGGCTTCCGCTGACGTTGCCCCTGCCGTTCCCGTCAGAGGGGGATCCGAGCGGCTCCCAGCCTCGGGCTGCGGCGAAGACCGGCTCTTCCTCCGGGTCCGCGGCTTCCGGCAGCGCGGAGGCTGGGATGACTGGAATGGTCGACGGCGGCGGCACGGAAATGTCCCCGGGCCCGGTTGCCGGTTCGGTACCGTCGGTTTTGGTGACGTCCGGTTCGGCGCTATCGGCTTCCGCCGGGGCATCTGGAATAACGGCACTCATCGCCGTCACGGATCCGGTAAACCCTGGGTCCGCGCCAGCGGACGGCGCCGCCAGCACAATCGGCTCCGCGGAATCCGCTCCGGCGATGACGGCAGGCAGATTTGTCTCCCCAGCGGCCGCGGGCTCGTCCGGCCGGGAGTCTTTCACGGCAGTGTCCTCAACCGCAGCTTTTGCCGCTCCGGTGGTGGTGCTGGTTTTAGGCGTGCCAGCACCCGGTGTCTTCTTTTGCTGCATATCTCCCGCTCATTGGAAAGGTGCCCCCACTGGATATTCCAGCAGCGGCACCGCCGGTCTGCATTTACACTAGCGCAGAACGGGCCCTTAGGTCCTTGAACGTCACGCCTCGATGACCACCAGCAGATCGCCGCCCTGCACCTGTTCCACGGCGGAAACCGCCACCCGCGAGACCTTGCCGGCGACCGCCGTCGTAATGGAGGCCTCCATTTTCATGGCCTCAATGGTGGCCACCGTGTCCCCGGCGGCAACCACGTCGCCGGCGGCGACGGTCACCGTGACGGCGCCGGCAAAGGGCGCGGCGACCTGTCCCGGTACCGCAGGATCCGCCTTTTCCGCGGCCTTGACGTCGCTGACGACGCTGCGGTCACGCACCGAGACCGGGCGGGATTGGCCGTTGAGGGTGCACATGACCGTGCGCATGCCCTTCTCGTCCACCTCGGACACCGCTTCCAGCGAGGCGATCAGGCGCACGCCTTTCTCCAACACAATGACGTGTTCCTGGCCTTGCTGCAGGCCGAAGAGGTAATCGCGGGTGGCCAGCACCGACACATCGCCGTAGGTTTCGCGGGTCTTCTGGAAGTCCTTGGTGGGGCCGTCGAAGAGCAGACGGTTGAGGGTCCGGCGCCGGGTGGCCGAGTCCTGGTGGAGTGCCGCGCTGTCCTCGGCGCTGAGCTGGACGTCGCGGACCTTGACCGCACGCCCCTGCAGCGCCTTGGTGCGGAACGGCTCCGGCCAGCCGCCGGGCGGATCGCCCAGCTCGCCGGAGAGGAACCCGATCACCGAGTCCGGGATGTCATAGTTCTGCGGGTTCTGTTCAAAGTCCTTCGGATCCGCCTTGATGCCCACCAGGTGCAGGGCCAGGTCGCCCACCACCTTGGAGGACGGCGTGACCTTGACCAGCCGGCCCAGGATGCGGTCCGCCGCGGTGTACATGTCCTCGATTTCCTCGAAGCGTTCGCCCAGGCCCAGGGCGATGGCCTGCTGGCGCAGGTTGGAGAGCTGGCCGCCGGGGATCTCGTGCTGGTAGACGCGCCCCGTCGGGCCCGGGAGCCCGGATTCGAAGGGTGCATAGACGCGGCGCACGGCCTCCCAGTACGGTTCCAGCGCACTGATCTTGGCCAGGCTGATGCCGGTGTCCCGCTCGGTGTGGGCCAGCGCCGCCACCAGCGCGGAGGCGGAGGGCTGGCTGGTCGTACCGGCCAGCGAGGCGGAGGCGACGTCGACGGCGTCGACTCCGGCATCCACGGCGGCCAGCAGGGTGGCCAGCTGGCCGCCCGCGGTGTCGTGCGTGTGCAGGTGCACGGGCAAATCGAATTCGCGGCGCAGCGCGGTGACCAGTTTCGCGGCGGCGGCCGGCCGGAGCAGACCGGCCATGTCCTTGATGGCCAGGATGTGGGCGCCGGCGGCCACCATCTTCCGGGCCAGCGCCAGGTAGTAGTCCAGCGTGTAGAGCTTCTCGTCCGGATCCAGCATGTCCGCGGTGTAGCACAGCGCCACCTCGGCCACGGCGGTTCCGGTGGCCCGGACCGCTTTGATGGCCGGAGCCATCTGGTTCACATCGTTGAGCGCGTCGAAGATGCGGAAGATATCGATGCCGGTTGAGGCCGCCTCGGCCACGAAGGCCTCGGTGACCTCCTCCGGGTACGGCGTGTAGCCAACGGTGTTCCGGCCGCGGAGCAGCATCTGCAGGCAGATGTTCGGCAGCGCCCGGCGCAGCGCGGCCAGCCTCTCCCACGGATCCTCGCCCAGGAAGCGCAGCGCGACGTCATAGGTTGCCCCGCCCCACGCCTCAACGGAGAGCAGTTGCGGGGTAAGCGCGGAGACCGCCGGCCCGGCGGCCACCAGGTCGCGGGTGCGCACCCGGGTGGCCAGCAGGGACTGGTGGGCGTCCCGGAATGTGGTGTCGGTGACCGCCACCGGGGTCTGGGCGCGCAGGGCGGCGGCAAAGCCCTCCGGTCCCAGTTCCTGCAGGCGCTGGCGGGAGCCGGGAACCAGCTTGTCCCCGTCAGCGGTGTCAACCGTGGGCAGCTTGTCCTCCGGCTCCGTATGGACCAGCAGCTCGCCGTAGGGCTTGTTGACAGTCACCTCGGCCAGCCAGGTCAGCAGCTTGGTGCCGCGGTCCGCGGAGGTGCGGGCCTTGAGCAGCTCCGGGCGCTCGTCAATGAAGTTCGTGGCGACGTTGCCGGCCACGAAGTCCGGATCTTCCAGCACGGCCTGCAGGAACGAAATGTTGGTGGAGACTCCGCGGATGCGGAACTCGGCCAGGGCACGGCGGGCCCGGGCGACGGCGGCCGGGTAGGTCCGCCCGCGGCAGGTGAGCTTAACCAGCATCGAGTCAAAGTGCGGGCTGATCTCGGCACCCGAGTAGACCGTCCCGCCGTCGAGCCTCACGCCGGCCCCGCCGGCGGAGCGGTAGGCGGTGATCTTTCCGACGTCCGGCCGGAAGCCGTTGGCCGGGTCCTCGGTGGTGATCCGGCACTGCAGCGCGGCGCCCTTGATGGAGACCGAGTCCTGGCTCAGGCCCAGGTCCGCCAGCGTTTCCCCGGACGCGATCCGCAGCTGCGCCTGGACCAGGTCCACGTCCGTGATTTCCTCGGTGACGGTGTGCTCAACCTGGATCCGCGGGTTCATTTCGATGAAGACGTGCTGGCCGGCGCGCTCCCCCACCGTGTCCACCAGGAATTCGACGGTTCCGGCGTTGACGTAGTTCAGGGCCTTGGCGAAGGCGACGGCGTCCCGGTACAGCGCCTGCCGGATGCCCTCGTCCAGGTTGGGTGCCGGCGCGATTTCGACGACCTTCTGGTGCCGGCGCTGCAGCGAACAGTCCCGCTCGAAGAGGTGCATGACGTTGCCCTCCCCGTCCGCCAGGATCTGCACCTCGATGTGGCGCGGGCGCAGTACGGCCTGCTCCAGGAACATGGTGGGGTCGCCGAATGCCGCGTCCGCCTCGCGCATGGCGGCCTTGAGTGCCTCGGGCAGGTCCGCGCGGGTGTCCACCCGGCGCATGCCCCGTCCGCCGCCGCCGGCAACGGCCTTGGCGAAGATCGGGAAGCCAATCTCATCCCCGGCCGCAATGAGCTCGTCCAGGTCGGCGCTGGGCTGGCTGGACTTCAGCACCGGGATGCCCGCCTTCCGTGCGGCCTCCAGCGCCCGGACCTTGTGCCCGGCCAGCTCGAGGACCTCGGCGGGAGGCCCCACAAAGGTGATGCCGGCCTCCTTGGCGGCCCGGGCCAGGCCGGGGTTTTCGGAGAGGAAGCCGTAGCCAGGGTAGATGGCATCCGCGCCGGATTCTTTGGCGACGCGGATGATTTCGTCCACGTCCAGGTAGGCCCGCACCGGGTGGCCCTCCTCGCCGATCAGGTAGGCCTCGTCCGCCTTCTGGCGGTGGATGGAATTGCGGTCCTCATGGGGGAAGACCGCTACGGTCTTGGCGCCGAGCTCGTAGCTGGCGCGGAAGGCTCGGATGGCAATTTCGCCACGGTTGGCCACCAGGATCTTGGAAAACATAGCACTCCTGCATCATCACTGTCAGAGGTAGGCGCGGCCGAACATCAGCGGAGCTGTGTCACCGCAGTGTTGCAAGTCTGTAAGAAGTTGTGCCGCACCACAAGCTGAGGTGTCGGACGTCACAACCCGGCGGTCAGGAGAGCTCTGCCAGTTCCTCCAGGGACGGGCAGGAGCAGATCAGGTGGCGGTCGCCGTAGGCCTGGTCGACGCGGCGCACCGGCGGCCAGTACTTGGACCGCGGGTCCACGCCGGCCGGGAACACGGCTTCGTCACGGGTGTAGGGGTGCTCCCACTCGCCGGTGATGCTTTTCGCCGTGTGGGGCGCGTTGACCAGCGGGTTGTCGTCCACCGGCCACAGACCGTCCCGGACCGCGGCGATTTCCTTGCGGATGGCGATCATAGTGTCGATGAAGCGGTCCACCTCGGCCAGGTCCTCCGACTCGGTCGGCTCCACCATCAGGGTCCCGGCCACCGGGAAGGACATGGTGGGCGCATGGAAGCCGTAGTCGATCAGGCGCTTGGCCACGTCATCGACGGAGATCCCGGAATCCGCGCTGATGCCGCGCAGGTCCAGGATGCACTCATGCGCCACCAGGTCATGCGCTCCGGTGTAGAGAACCGGGTAGTGCTCGCTGAGGCGGCGGGCGATGTAGTTCGCGGAAAGGATGGCGGTCTGCGTTGCGCGGCGCAGGCCGTCGGGACCCATCATGCGGATGTAGGCCCAGGAGATGGGCAGGATCGAGGCGGAGCCGTAGGGTGCAGCCGAGACCAGGCCCACCGAGGAGTCCTGGCCCAGCTCGCGTGCCGGCAGATGCGGAGCCAGATGGGCGCGCACCGCCACCGGCCCGACGCCGGGACCGCCGCCGCCGTGCGGGATGCAGAAGGTTTTGTGCAGGTTCAGGTGGCTGACGTCCGCACCGAACTTGCCCGGCTTGGCCAGCCCCACCAGGGCGTTCAGGTTGGCACCGTCCACGTAGACCTGGCCGCCGGCGTCATGGATCATGGCGCAGATGCTGGTGATTTCGGTTTCGAAGACCCCGTGTGTGGACGGGTAGGTGATCATGATGGCGGCCAGATCACCCGCATGCACAGTGACCTGGCGCTTGAGGTCGTCAATGTCCACATTGCCGAAGCCATCGGTGGCCACCGGGACAACCTTCAGCCCGGCCATCACGGCGGAGGCGGCGTTGGTGCCGTGGGCGCTGGTGGGGATCAGCACGATGTCGCGCTCCGGCTGGCCGTTCTCGCGGTGGTAGGCGCGGATGGCCAGCAGTCCGGCCAGCTCGCCCTGGGACCCGGCGTTCGGCTGGACGGACACCGCGTCGTAGCCGGTGATTTCGGTCAGCCAGGTTTCCAGCTGGGTGGCCATTTCCACGATGCCCACGGTGTCCTGCGCCGGCGCGTAGGGATGCAGGCTGGAGAACTCGGGCCAGCTCACGGCCGCCATTTCCGCCGTGGCGTTGAGCTTCATGGTGCACGAGCCGAGCGGGATCATGCCGCGGTCCAGCGCATAGTCCGCGTCCGCGAGCCGTCGCAGGTAGCGCAGCATCTGCGTTTCCGAGTTGTGCGTGTGGAACACCGGGTTGCCCAGGTATCCGGTGCTGCGCGCCGGCGCGAGTCCGCTCTGCGCGGTCCCGGGGTCGGCGGCTTCGGTTACGCTCGGGGCCCCGAGCAGGCGGGCGACGGCGGCGACGTCGGCCGCCGTCGTCGTCTCATCGACGGCGATCTGGATGTGGTCGCGGTCCACCAGGCGCAGCAGGTAGCCCGCCTCGTGGGCGGCGGCGACGATTTCCTGGGCCGCGTGGCCGCTCATGCTGGAAATCCGGATCCGGACGGTGTCAAAGAAGTTCCGGTGCACCACCGTGTGGCCGGCCGCGGTTGCGGCTTCCGCAACGCCGGCGGCCAGCGACGCCACGCGGGAGGCGATCGCCTTCAGCCCGGCGGGACCGTGGTAGACGGCGTACATCCCCGCCATTACGGCCAGCAGCACCTGTGCGGTGCAGATATTGGAGGTCGCCTTCTCCCGGCGGATGTGCTGCTCGCGGGTCTGCAGCGCCAGCCGGTAAGCCTGGTTGCCCTCGGCATCCTTCGACACGCCGACCAGACGGCCCGGCAGCGACCGCTCCAGGCCATCGCGCACCGCCATGTAGCCGGCATGCGGGCCGCCGTAGCCCATCGGGACACCGAAACGCTGGGAAGTTCCGACGGCGAGGTCAGCGCCCAGGGTGCCGGGCGCCTCAAGCAGGGTCAGGGCCAGCAGGTCCGCGGCCACGCCGACCAGCGCCTTGCGCTCGTGGGCGGCGGCGATGATGGGGGCGATGTCGCGGATCCTGCCCGAATCCCCCGGGTACTGCAGCAGGAGTCCGTAGTAATCCTGCTCCGGCAGGCCGTCGTCGAAGTTGTGGACGACGACGGCAATGCCCATCGCCTCCGCGCGGGTGGTGATCACCGCCAGCGTCTGCGGGAACACATCCGCGTCCACCACGAAGACGGATTCCGGCTTGGCAGCGCGGTTGGCGCGGCGCATCAGGGTCATCGCCTCTGCAGCCGCCGTGCCCTCATCCAGCATCGACGCGTTGGCTGTCACCATGCCGGTCAAGTCGGAAACGGCGGTCTGGAAGTTCAGCAGGGCCTCCAGGCGGCCCTGCGAGATTTCCGGCTGGTACGGCGTGTAGGCGGTGTACCAGGCCGGGCTCTCCAGCACGTTGCGCTGGATCACGCCGGGGGTGAACGTTCCGTAGTAGCCCTGGCCGATCAGGGACTTGCGGACCGTGTTCTTCCGGGCCAGGACCCGAAGTTCCTCCAGCATGGCCTCCTCGGAAGCCGCCGCCGGAAGATCCAACGGCTCGGAAATCTGGATGCTTTCCGGCAGCGCCGCCTCGCAGAGCTCGTCCAAAGAACCAAATCCGAGGGTGCTCAACATATGATGAAGGTGGGGTTCAGTTGTAACCCCGATGTGCCGGTCACTGAATGTGGCCGTCATGGTGCTGTTTGGCTGAGGACCGCCGGCTGCGTTGCTGATGGGGTTCGTGCTGTCTGTGTTCTTTTTCAATGAGAGCTCCAGTTCGGATTTGTTCCACAGCTATTGTAAATGGCGGCAGCCCCCGTGGGGACAGGCCGCCGGCCTGCGCCACGGCAGCACCGCAGACACGACTACGCGACGATAGGTATTGGTTCAACCCGTGCAAGTAGTGAGCATCAGCAGCCTCAAAGGGGGCGTCGGCAAGACGTCCGTCACACTGGGACTCGCATCTGCAGCACTGGCCGCAGGTATTCCGACCCTGGTTATCGATCTGGATCCGCATGCCGATGCGACCACGGGGCTGGGCGTGCAGGCCAACGGCCAGCTGGACATCGGCCGGATGCTCAAGATCGCGCGCAAGGCAGACCTGCCGGGCAATGTTGTGCCCAGCGACTGGGTCAGGAACGCCGCGGCCGGCCGCGACACCGAGCCCGTGCTGGATGTAGCCATCGGTTCCGCCTTCGCCGGCATTTACGACCGGCCGGACCTTGGCCGCCGGGACCTGCGCCGGCTCGGCACAGTGCTGAACGGAGGCAAAGACGCCGTCTCCCCCTATGCTCTGGTGCTGATCGACTGCCCGCCCTCGCTCAACGGCCTTACGCGGATGGCGTGGACCGCCAGCAACCGGGTGCTGCTGGTGGCCGAGCCGGGTCTGTTCTCCGTTGCGGGGACCCAGCGAACGCTGCGTGCCATCGAACTGTTCAAGACGGAATTCGCTCCCACCCTCTCCGCGGCCGGCATCGTGGCCAACCGCGTGCGCAGCGGTTCCAACGAGCACACCTACCGGCTGGCGGAGATGAAGGCCATGTTTGGTCCGCTGCTGCTCTCCCCAACGATCCCGGAGCAGGCCAACTGGCAACAGATCCAAGGCGCCGCGCACCCGATCCACCAATGGCCGGGAGAGTCCGCCAAGAACGCTTCGATGCTCTTCGATGAGCTGCTGGACGGGCTGGTCAAGCGCGGCGCCGTCCGCAACCGCGTCCACCGCTGACGCCCACCGGGGTTTCGACGAGGGAGTGGCAACCGGGGAACGCCGCCCTTTAACCGCGCTGAGATCGCACTTGGGGCCCATGTTTCCCGATGACATGGGCCCCAACTGCGATCTCAACGATTGGTGCTGCGGCTAGGAGATCTTCCTGGCAGCGCGGCGCTTGCTCAGCTCGTCGCCTGGGAAGGGCTGCTCCTGCGCGTGCTCACTGGGCAGTGCGGCAAGGCTGCCTTCCACCTCCCGCCAGACACGGCCGACGGCAATGCCAAAGACGCCCTGTCCGCCCTGGACCAGGTCAATGACCTCGTCGGCGGAGGTGCACTCGTATACGGATGCGCCGTCGCTCATCAGCGTGATCTGGGCAAGGTCCTCCACGCCGCGCTCCCGCAGGTGCTCTACGGCAGTGCGGATCTGCTGCAGGGACACTCCGGTGTCCAGCAGGCGCTTGACCACTTTAAGCACCAGGATGTCGCGAAAGCCATACAGGCGCTGCGAACCGGAACCCGCTGCCCCCCGGACGGCAGGTTCCACCAGGCCGGTGCGGGCCCAGTAATCGAGCTGGCGGTAGGTGATGCCTGCAGCCTTGCAGGCGGTGGGGCCGCGGTAGCCGGCGTCCTCATCCAGAACGGGCAAATCCTCGGTGAAAAGCAATCCCTGGGCACCAGCCGGTATGACCGTGCCCGGGACAGCGGCGTGCTTAAGCTCGCCAGCGTCGCCTTTCGGACTCACGTGAACCCTCCTTGTCGTAGTTCCCTTGGGGGAAGTCGCATGGCGGCTTCTGCGTTGCATACCTAAAGCTCAAGCGTGTAACTTGTCTTCCCAGTGTGACCGCAGCAGCCCCTACATGCAATGGGAACCCTATACATCGACGTTAGAGTGGCCCCGGTCATTGGTCAAAGACGCCAGCCAAAAATCTCGACCGTGTCGAAAGTTTCAGGCTCCGCCTTAACCTTAGGGCTGCGCCTTGGAGCCGGGTACTGCGCCATTATTTCTCGAAATCCTCGGGTTCCACGTCGTTCAGGAACTCGCGGAAGCGGCGCAGCTCACGTTCCTCAGCCTCCGGCGAGGTGATCGCATCCGACTCTTCCTCATCGTGGTCGGTGATGCGCACGCCTGCCTCCTCCAGCACTTCGCCGGCACACCAGATGGGGCAATCCACCCGCAAGGCAACCGCCAGCGCATCGGAGGCCCGCGAGCCCACGACCTTACCGTCGTCGAACACCAGCTGGGCGTAGAAGACGCCGTCCTCGACGGCGGTGATATTGACCCCGACAACGGCGCGGCCCAGGGCCTTCACGACATTGCAGAGCAGGTCGTGGGTGAGCGGGCGGGGCGGAACCACACCCTGCTGGGCCAGGGCGATCGCCGTAGCCTCCGCCGTGCCGATCCAGATGGGCAGGTGCCTTTCGCCGCGGGCCTCCTTGAGCAGGACCAGTGGTTGGTTGGACGGCATCTCCACCCGGACGCCGACTATCTGGACTTCGATCATGGCCATAGGACCTTAATCATAGATCCGGAAATATAAAGTCCGGCCGGACCGGACCACGCATCAGCGTTCCATCCGCGCAATCTGGCCCTGCACAAGGGCACTGTGCAGGCTCAGGCAGAGGTCACTGATTTCGCGCGCGGTTTCCGCGGCCCGGGCCTGCGAGGCGGCATCCCGGCGCGAGGCCAGCGGTGCCACGGCTCGTTCCACCAGGCCGAACTCCCGTTCCGCCGCGGCTTGGAAGGGCCGCAGGTGCCGCGGTTCCAGTCCGTGCGAGGCCAGCGCACAGCAAGCCTTGGCCACACGCAGCGAATGGTCATCGAAGTGGCCATCAGTTGCGGCAATCAGCCCGTAACTCATCAGCGAGGTCAGGAGCTCGGCGCTGGCACCGGACTCGGCTCGCAGCTGCTCCGGCGTCAGCCGCCGCGAGCGGTTCTTCAGCTCGGCGGCCAGCTCCTCGGACACCATGCGCGGGGCAACCGAAACGCCGGGCGGCAGGTTTTCCGGTCCCTCGCCGCGGTCGATCGCGTCCAGGTAGTCCCGGATGACCTTCAGCGGCAGGTAATGGTCGCGCTGCAGTGCCAGGACAAAGCGCAGGCGCTCCACGTCGGCTTCACCGAACTGGCGGTAGCCTGCCGGAGTGCGCTGCGGGGCGATGAGCCCCTTCTCCTCATAAAACCGTATCTTGGAGGCGGTGACGGACGGGAAATCCTCCGTCAGCTGGGCCAACACCTCGCCGATGTTGAAGATGACGGGAGCGGCCGTCCGGCTCTGCTGCCCCCGCGCGTCCGTCAACGGCCTCAGCTTTCTCGGGAAAGCGTGATTCATGCTCACGTTCGGCGGTCCCTAGTGTTTCGGCTGGGTCGGAGTGGCCGGGCTGTAGTAGTACGTGAGCCTGAACTTTCCGATCTGAACCTCATTGCCGCTGCGCAGTCGGACGGAATCGACCCGGTCGCCATTGACGTACGTGCCGTTGAGGCTGCCGGCGTCGGATACCTCGAAGCCGCCCGGAACGCGGCGGAACTGAACGTGCCGCCGAGACACCGTGACGTCGTCAAGGAACACATCCGCGTTGGGGTGGCGGCCCGCCGTCGTAACGTCCGAGTCGAGCAGGAAGCGGGCCCCGCGGTTGGGACCGGCGTGCGCAATGAGCAGCGCGGACCCGGCCGGCAACGCTTCCACAGCCCTGCGCTCTTCGGCGCTGAGGTGCGGCTCAATGGAAGGTTCAAAATGGAGCGGTGGAAGCTGGATCGAGGTCGTCTCCGAAGCGCCGGGCTGACCCTGAGAATCCGCCGGCCCACTGACCGCGGCGTTGTTCCCATCGTCAACCATCGGTATTCCTCCTTGTGTATCCAGTCTGCTGCCCCCCGAACGGCATTCCGCCGCGGGCGGCATATCCAATAGGTCTGCAATGCTTTGAAAGTATTGCCGGTCCGGCTCCGCCAGCTGGCCAGCGGAGCCTTCCAGACTAGCCTACCTGCTGTTCGTACTCCGCGGCGCCGAGCAGGGTGCCGAAGGACTCCGCATCCTCCAGCCTGATCTCCAGCAGCCAGCCGTCGCCGTACGGATCCGAGTTGATCAGCGACGGATCGGCGTCCAGCGCATCGTTGCGGCCTGTTACTTCCCCAGTCAGCGGCGCGTAAATGTCGCTGACACTCTTGGTGGACTCCACCTCGCCAACCACCTGGGCGGCGGAAACCTTGCTGCCTGATTCCGGCATCTGCACGTAGACAACGTCGCCCAGGGCATCCTGGGCAAAATCGGTGATGCCGACCCGGACCACGCCGTCCGCGTCGGGGGCGGTAACCCACTCATGCTCGGCCGTGTAGGAGAGATCTGCTGGAATGTTGCTCATCAGAAGCCTTTCGTGGGGTCCAACGTTGGAACGCCCGATCTTCATGCCGGGCTCAGTTTTCAGGGCGACGGGACGGCGGGGGCTGGATCACACGATCCGGCCACCAAGTCCCAGTCTTCAGGGTGGTGGAATGCATTACAAGCCACCGAGAAAGTATAGGCATAGAGCGGCCCCTCGGGTCGGTTCCATGCAGCGGCCCGCCCCGCTCGTTGAGCAGAACGGGGTTGAGCAGAAACCGACCCTGCTGAGCCGCCAAAGACCCGCGGAAACCACTTGCGCCGGGGGACCGAATTACTTGTGGATAAGGCTCCGGCCACGCCCCCATACTGGCTTGCAGCAACTCCCCTAGTTGCAGCCGGGGTGCGAGTAGTTTGATGAGGGCCGCGGCTGCGGGAAGTAGGAACGGTGTTCTCAATACCAAAAGACCGAAAGCCGGCCGTCCCGGTCAACGGACCCGCACCGACCGCGGCACCGGGATGGCTATACTTCCTGACCGCCGTCGTCGTAACACTCGCGGGTCTGGGGGCTGCACCCGCGGCCCAGGCGGTTCAGCCGGGAACCCAATCGGTCGTCGTCAGCGACGATCCGGTCCGCTGGACACCCCATGTGCTCGACGGCTATGTTGCCGGATTCGCTGAGGTGGGAGACACCGTCGTCGCCACCGGCAACTTCTCCACGGTCCGGACAGCCGCCTCCAGCACGCCTATCAGTCGTACGAACCTCTTCGCTTTCAAGAAGGGCACGGGCGACATCACGGCGCTGAGCCTGTCGATCAACGCGGAGATCATGGATGTACACGCGGTCGGCGACGGCAAGAGCGTGTGGATCGCCGGCGGATTCACCACCATCAACGGTCTCAGCGCGCGCAATATCGCGAAAATAAACGTTATCACCGGGCAGGTGGACACCACTTTTGTGCCGCCAAGCTTTGAGGCCCGGGTCAACGAGCTCATTGTGCGCGGCGGCAGGCTCTACGCCGTCGGGCGGTTCCTCAAGGTCGGCGGCCAGCCCCAGTCATTCCTGGCGGCGCTGAACCCGTCCACGGGTGCGCTCATTCCTTCCGTAACACTGGACATCGGAGTCCCCCGCACCACCGACAGCACCCCCTCCATCCAGCGCGCCGATATCACCCCGGACGGAACCCGTCTGGTGGCCATAGGCAACTTCACGGTGGTCAACGGACAGACGCGCCAGATGATTTTCGTGGCGGACCTGACCACCTCGCCCACCTCGCTGGCCAGCTGGTCCACCGACCGCTTCGGGAACTCGACCTGCAGCGTGCAGTTCGATTCCTTGATGCGTGATATCGATATTTCCCCCGACGGCTCCTATTTCGCCGTTGTCACCACCGGCGGCCCGCACCGCAATACTATGTGCGACACCTCCTCGCGCTGGGAGGTCGGCGCCACGGGACTGCAGATCCAGCCGACGTGGATCGACTACACCGGCGGCGACACCCTGACCCGCGTTGCAGTGACGCAGACAGCCATCTACACCGGTGGCCACAACCGTTGGCTGAACAACCCGCTGGGGAGCAACTCCGCCGGTGCCGGCGCCGTGGACCGCCAGGGCCTGGCGGCCCTGGATCCGCGGAACGGCATCCCGACGACCTGGAATCCCGGCCGGACGCGGGGCTATGGGGTCTACAGTTTCGTGGCCACGGACGAGGGGCTGTGGATCGGCAGCGACACCGACCGGATCTCCGGCTACCAGTACCACGGCCGGCTGGCGTTCATGCCGATCACCAATGGTTTCGCGCTTCCGCCGGACAACGCCGGCAGGCTGCCCGGGAACGTTTATGTGGCTGGGGGCGCCAAGGACGACAAGGGGGCGGCGCTGCCGGCGACGTCGTTGCTCCAGCGGGCCTTTACCGGGACTTCGGTAACGGCGTCCAGCACGGTTCCCACCGGTCAGGACTGGTCCGTCAAACGCGGCCTGTTCATGGTCGACGGCAATCTGTACAGCGCACAGTCGGACGGCACCCTCCGGGTCCAAACCTTCGACGGCACGACGCTTGGGCCTCCCTCCGTCGTCAATCTGAACGGCCTCACGGACCTGGCAGTCGACCTGGGCACGATGACAAGCCTGTTCTACGACCCGGCCACCGCCCGGATCTACTACACACTCTCCGGCAGCAGCAGCCTGTTCTACCGGTACTTCCAGACGCAAAGCACCATCACCGGCGCCTCGCGGTTCACAGCGACCGGAAGCATCACGGGGCTGAAATTTACGGACGCCCGCTCCATGTTCCTGGACGGCGCCAGGCTTTATGTGGCGGACATTGCGGGAACCCTGACCAGATGGGATTGGAACGCCGCCACGGGCCAACCGGTCGCCGGGACGAATGTCCGGGTGTCCGGCCCCGCCGTCGACGGCATCAACTGGACGGCCCGGGATGCGTTCATCTTCGCCGGGAGCGGGACGCCTCCGCCCCCGGTAAACCAGGCTCCGGTAGCCCGGTTCGTCCCAACCGCCTCCGGCCTGGTCGTGAATGTGGACGGCACCGGGTCCACGGACAGTGATGGCACCGTGGCCTCCTACGGATGGGACTTCGGCGACGGCGGGAGCGCGGCCGGCGCGACGGCGTCACACACCTACGCTGCGGCCGGCCAGTACACCATCACCCTGACCGTGACGGACAACGCCGGGGCCACCGGCGCTGCCTCCACAGCCGTGACCGTCACCGCACCCGGGCCACCGGGGCAGACCGTGGTGACCTTCCGGACGGCCAGCCAAGCGAACGTGAGCAGTTCACAGCCCGCCCTAATTGCCCCGGCGGACATCCGGGCCGGCGACGGGCTGCTGCTGTTCGTAACGGTCAACACCACCACTCCGACGGTCAGCC
Source organism: Actinomycetota bacterium (assembly GCA_030946705.1). GTDB lineage: Bacteria > Actinomycetota > Actinomycetes > Actinomycetales > Micrococcaceae > Arthrobacter_M. The sequence goes on from JALYYI010000171.1 coordinate 53,470, forward strand.
CTCCCACCGGTATCAGCGGCTGGCAACTGCTCGGCTCGCGCTCGGGGGCATCCCTGCAGACCTACCTGTGGGCGAAGATCGCGGAGAGTTCCGATCCCGGGGCCACGCTGACGGTCCCGCTCAGTGCAATCGCCAAGTCTGCGGTGCAATTGGTCGGCTACGCCGGGATCACCGGCACAACCTGGGTCGACGCCGCCGTTTCAATCATCGAGAACACCAGCACTTCCGTCCGGACCACACCGGCGGTACCGGTCAGCGACGCCAACAGCACACTCGTCTCCTATTGGGCCAACAAGTCCAACGTGGATAACGGCTGGACGGCGGACGCCATCGTGACCACGCGGTCGCAGACCACGGGAACAGCCGGCGGCCGTATCACATCGCTGCTTGGAGACACCGCCCCGGTCGGCACCGGGAGCAGCGGCGGAATGAGCGCCAGACCGGCGGCAACCACGGACTTCAAGTGCGCCATGTGGTCCGTGGTGCTCAGACCGGGCGCCTAGCCCCCCGCGGCCGGGCAGGTCCCACTCATTGAGGGTCGGGCAGCCTCCTACCCGCCGAACACCTCGCGTGCGACGGCGACAGCCGACATGGCCTTCGCCCAGCCGGCATAGAAGGCAAGGTGGACGATGAGGTCGACCAGCTCCTCCTCTGTGACTCCGTTCTGACGGGCGATCGCCATTAGGCAAACACGCCGTCGAGCTGATCGGTAAGCAGTGGCAGCGATCTTCTGGCCCGTCCCCTCAAAATCGGCTCATTTCGAGTGGCGGGGGGAAGTTCTCGACCCGTAAGTGGAGAGTTTTGGCGTGTCACGCCTCAGGACATTGCTGCCGTCAGTCCGTCCGGCTGCGCAACGCCTCAGCGAGCGGACGAAGCTCGTTGTCAAGGATGTCTGCGATGAGGTCTGGCTCGATACGGAAATACTCGTGTACAACCACGTTGCGCAGACCCGCGATCGATGCCCAGGAGACTTCCGGCATAGCGGCCGTCTCGGCCTCGGGTAGCGCGCGCACGGCCTCACCGATGACGGCGAGGTTCCGCAGCACCGCGTCGTAGGCCATCGACGCGACCCGCCGTTCCGGGTCATCGAGGTGGGGCCGGTAGTCGACGCAGCGATCAATCGCGGCGAGGATGTCGGCGAAGCGTTCCTGCGCGGACCGGCTCACAGTGCGACCGCGTCCCGGTGGGCACTCGCCGAGACCGGTTCCCGTAACAGCGAATCGGCGACGACGTCCACACGGACCCCGAGGATTCGGCTGAACTCCTCGCCGATGCCCGCGATCCGCAGCAGCGCGTTGCCCGCGCCGGGCTCCAGGTCGACCAGCACATCCACATCGCTGCCTATCTGGGCATCGCCGCGGGCCATCGAGCCGAACAGCCGGGGATTGCTGGCCCCGTAGCGGTTCAGCACTTCAGTGAGCGCAGTGCGGTTCGCCGCGATCGCCGCGCGGAGCGATCCGGTCGGCTCGTTCACCGTGCTCATGGTTCAAGGATACAGGCCACTCTCCGGCGACGGGCGAGGGCCAGTTGCTCGCCTACCGCTTCGCGATGAAGCCCATCGGTCCCGACATCCGTACGGCGGAACTGCTCGCGAACCTCAAGGCAGTGGCTTTTGACGATCCGCTTCGACGGGGTCTTGCCGATTTACTCGCCGACATCGTCCGAGTGCGGATCGACCTCTGCACGGACGACGTCCGAGTCTCCGCACATGGTGCTCAAGAAGTTGCGGCCGCAAATTACAGGACCCCTGCACCACCAGGCTAGAGCTAACCCGTCGAAGCTGGAATCGAAAGGTGCGCAGCCATCGCTGACTGAAACACCATGAGCACTTGGGGGCGAGAAGACGCTCACTTGTGCTTCTTGTTCACCTTGATCGGGTTCTCGCAAGTGTCGAACGAGTTCACGATGCCATGCCGTTGCAGCGCCTCAAGCAGAGCGCGATCCGCCGATGTGTTAGCAACCTTGGGCTTCTCCCAACCCACCGATGTCAGCTTCGAATAGCTGCCACCGAGCGAGAGAAGGATGGCAAAGAGGTGTTCGCTATCCAACGCCCCAAGGTGTGGCTCGAGCAGGACGACGGCCTGCTGCGGCGGGACACCGTTGCTCGCCAGTACCGTGACAACGTCAACGCCTAGTTGGAGCATATTCTGGGTCTTGTATCGAGCAAGCTCCGCGAGGTCACGTTTGCTGGCTCCCTGAATGTACTGACTGGCCTGCTCGACGATCGTCGACTTGATCGCCTGATCGATCTTGTCGCGGGACAGGAGCGCGGCGAGATCACCGCGAACAAGCGCGGGCGTCATGTAGTCCTTGAACTGGGCTGACTCTTCGACGACGCGCGCCCGCGTGGGCCAGTCGGTCTCTGACAGATGAGCGTAGGTGACTGCGTCGTCCACAATGACGTCATGCTTGACGAGTAGGCCGAATAGCTCGCTCTTCTCCGCCGCGATCTCGCGCACGTCGAGGTAGTTGCGGAGCTTCAGGTTTGCGACGAGCCCGGCGCGAAGGGCTGCCGACGGAAGCGGCTTGCCTGCAGCAAGGATCGTCTTCGCGAGCTGCGTCTTCACTGCCGTCTCAGCGCCATCGATCTCGGTAATCGTGCCCGCGGAGGTGAGTATCTTCCCAAGATTCTCGTCGATCTTCCCAACGGAGCCTACATAGCGGTTCACATTCTCGAACGTAGCCGGGAATCGTTCGTCCTCCGCGAGGGCCACCCAGGCGTCCTCGGAGATAGTTTGGATGCTCGGAACGCAGCAGTGCTCCGATGCCAGCGCGACGACTTCGCTGACCTGTGCTGCGTCCTGCACAAGCACATCCTCCACGACGGAGACGAACTGCATGCCGGAGTCCACGGTGGCCGAGACGCCGTCGATTGCCGCCAGGTAGGCGCTCAAATCACCAAGGAAGTATCGATACGCACCTTCGTTCACCTCTCGCAAGACGTCGAGAGCCAAGCGTGTGCCACTACCGGCGACGTGCACCAGGTTGTCTCTGTTGATCGCGTAAAGGTCATGCTCAATGAACACGGATCGTATGGTCGCCGACAAAGACTCCAACGCTGGCACTCGAATTCCGGCACCGGAGAACAAGACAGCGATTCGCTCAGCGGCCTCCGCGTCAAGCTGCGTCATAGTCAACGCTGGGAGCTCGGCGTAATGGGCACTTAGGTACTCCGAAGCCTTGGCATCGACCCGATACACAACGCCGTCAGCCAGGTTCTCGAGTGCCGTACTCATGAAGTCTGTCCGTGCGTCGTCCTCCAGCTCAACCTGGGCCACGAGATATACGAGTTCCCCTGATGTCGCGGCGGTGAGCCGCTCGATGAAGCGCGTTCGCTCGCTGCCTGCGCTCAGGTACGCCTGCAGGAACCGCTTCTGGTCGGTACCCAGTCGGGTGAGGGAATCGATCATGATGTCGGCGGCGTCCACATCTGCGCGCAGCAGATGGTCGAGTATGGCGATGTTGTAAAGCGAAGGTTCGTTGAGTGTCTCCTTCCCACGTTCGCGAATCACCGCATCAACGTCATTGGGATCGAGATCAAAGTTCTCGTCCATCAAGTCACGGTCAACATGGTGGATGATGAAGCGGTTAATCTGAACGTCAGTTGCTGCCCCCTGTTGTTGCCTACTGTCAGGATCTGCTCGTCAGCCGGCTCGACGAACGCCCTCCAGAACGTCGCACCGTGGAGATCCTCTTCGGATTTCGCAGCGCCCGCGAAGGTGAATGTACGGTTCGTTGTCAGGAATCCCGAGTGGCCACAGACCCGATCGATGTAGGCGATCAGCCTGTCCCCGAGCCGCCGGCTCCTTGCCGCCACACTATTGAGCAGCGTGATGCGCTGACGCGTTGCCATTCTCTGTCGCTCGATGGTCTTGAGATTCGCGGTGACGAGCTTGCGGCCAGCCGCGTACAGCAGGTCGAGATTGCTCTTGCCAATCGGGTCGCTTCGAAGTCGGTCAGGTGCGTGCTCTTGTAGAGCATCATCGCGAACAGAGAGGTCTCACTAAGATCGAGCTGCTCCCCGTCTCCCGAGAAGATGCGGTCGCGAAAGACGATGAACTCGTTGCGGACGTTCTTGAGCAGGCGCATGTCGGGCACATACCGGCCCGCAAGGTCGATTAGGTCAGACGTGACGTCGTGCTCGATGTCCTTGAGCAGCTGCGTCGCGAGGTTCCGAGCACTGCGGTGGGTAATGAACGGCACGACCGGGATTACGAGGTCAAAGAACTTCGTCCGATTCGCACGTACCGTCTCTGCCTGCGCCGGGTCCTCGGACTGGAGAAGCTCCTGCTCGAGCTTGCGACCCTCCTGATTGAAACCGATGCGGTCGAAGATGCTGTCCTTTATCGCGTAAATGAACCGGATGGGCGTCTCGATCTGCGGCGCTCCGTTGAGCAGCGTGTTGAGTGATCGCAGCGTCTCGAAGATGTGCGAGTCGTTGAAACGATCGATGTCCTCAAAGACCACGATGTCGTGGTCCAACACCTCGAAGAAGTAGACGATCTCATCGAGGTATTGGTCGAAGTACGACACCGAATTCTCATCGAGGGTGACGGTGGCAGACCCGGCCGAGAACTGTTTGATGTGAATCCGTCCCTGGATCAGGTAGCGCACCGCAAGCGCGCCAGCGGTCGCAAGAACGAGCACGACCAGATGAATCCACAGCCCAAGATCGACGAGTTGCTTCAGCGGCGTCGCCATCTGAGCCGACCAACCGGTGAGAAGGAAGACCACGACAATGGCGAGGCCTGCAAGGCCCGCGATTGCCAGCTCTCGCGGCCAACTGAGGCGCTCGATTCTCCTGAAGCGAGATCCGGGCGTCTTGTTGCGTTCCTCCCGATAGAGCAGCTGCTTGACGATCTCGTGCTGGATGCGGTTCGTCGGCGTCGTCGCTTGCTTTGGCACGGACTCGTCGAGCTTGGACGCTTCAATCGGGGCCAACGTCGACAGAGACAGCTCGACGACCCGGCCGTCCAGCCGCCGAGCCACCTCCCGAAGGATGCTGCTCTTCCCGACCCCATAGTTGCCGGAAAGAGCAATGTTGCGGATATCTGGATCTTTCAGTGCCCATTCGATGGCCTTGACATATTGACCGTGCTCGGTCTCGATATACTCGGGTGTAAGCGCTATGAGCTGCCAGGATGAAACGCTGTCCAAGGCTACTGAATCATCATTCATGCCCGCCCACCTCGGCAGAGTCGTTCACACCGGTCTTGCCCACCACCGTGACACGCGCGAGAAGCTCGGACTTCCTGTGGGTAGAGGCCTTTCTCCGCGACTGTCTCCCGCGGCCGAACTCAGCATTCGCGTCGCTGAGCGTCGCATTGTCGAATCCTGCGTCGCCAGCTTTCTTCTCGCCGGCATCGATGTAGGCGGTGAGGTTCTCGGAGATGAACCGGTAAAGACCATGCCGAAGACATAACTTTTGACATCCCGCCCGTCAACGCTTCCGCGCAAGTCGCTGGCGATCCGCCAGATCGTTTTGTTCAGATCGGCGCGCTGTCCTTCTATAGTTGTCGGGGCCATGTCTCATCTCTCGCGTTCGGTGCGCCTTTGCTCTGGTTCTTGTTCGTATCTCAGGCTACCGGCAGGTTCCGACACAAACCCTCGGCCCGTGAGCGGACCGCCGGAGCAAAGGGCACCTAAGCGGCTACGAAGGGGGTTACGATGACGGGATAAAAAGTCACATAAGAAAGTCCCGAAAACCGTGGGTTTCCGGGACTTTCGCTGGTCGGGCTGACAGGATTTGAACCTGCGACCCCCTGACCCCCAGTCAGGTGCGCTACCAAGCTGCGCTACAGCCCGTAAGTTCCGCCATCTGCGCAAATCCGCAACCGGCCGAACCACCTCAAAAAGCTTACCGTAAAAACGCGGCATCCATGACCGGCTCCCAACCATCCGCCGGTCGAAGGCGACCGTGATCCCGGATACGGCGCCGGGGATCTGACCACCTTTGGACCGACCCTGCTGCAAAAATCCGGCGTGTCGGACGGATCGCCAGCGTTTCGCCGGGAAAGGTGGTCAGGACTCAGATCCAGGCCCGCCGAAGGTGGCCAGATCCCGGATGCTAGGCCTTCTTCTTGCCGCGCTTCTCCCGAACGCGCATGCTGACCTCGATCGGCGTGCCCTCGAACCCGAAGGTCTCGCGCAGCCGGCGGGTGATGAAGCGGCGGTAGCCGGGATCCAGGAAGCCGGTAGTGAAGAGGACGAACTTCGGCGGCCGGCTGGAGGCCTGCGTGCCGAAAAGGATGCGCGGCTGCTTGCCACCGCGGACCGGGTGCGGGTGCGCCGCGACCAGCTCGCCGAGGAAGGCGTTGAGCCGTCCGGTGGGGATGCGCCGGTCCCAGGACTCCAGGGCCTGGTCCAGCGCGGGCACCAGACGGTCCTTGTGCCACCCGGTCTTGGCGGAAATGTTCACCCGCGGGGCCCAGTCGACGTGCGCCAGATCCTGCTCGATCTCGCGTTCCAGGTAGCGGCGGCGCTCGTCGTCGAGCAGGTCCCACTTGTTGAAAGCCAGCACCAGGGCCCGGCCGGATTCGATGGCCAGCTGCAGGATGCGCACGTCCTGCTCGCTGAGCACCTCATCGACGGCCAGGAGCACGACGGCGACCTCCGCCTTCTCCAGCGCGGACTGGGTCCGCAGCGAGGCGTAGAAGTCGGCGCCCTGGGCCATGTGCACGCGGCGGCGGATGCCCGCGGTGTCCACGAAGCGCCAGGTGCGGTCCCCGAGTTCGATGAATTCGTCCACCGGGTCGCGGGTGGTCCCCGCCATCGGGTCCACGACCACACGCTCGCTGCCGGCCAGCTTGTTCAGCAGCGAGGATTTGCCCACGTTGGGGCGGCCGATCAGCGCCACCCGGCGCGGGCCTCCGGAGCGGTCCACGCCCTCCACGCCGGAGAACTCCGGCAGGACGTCCATGACCTTATCCAACATGTCCGCCACACCTCGCCCGTGCGCGGCGGAAACCGGCCACGGCTCCCCCAGTCCCAGGCCCCAGAGCACTGAGGCATCGGATTCGAGCTGGATGTCATCGACCTTGTTACCCACCAGGATGACCGGCTTCTTGGCCTTGCGCAGCATTTTCACCACGGCCTCGTCGGTGGCGGTGATCCCTACCGTGGCGTCAACCACCAGCAGCACCGCGTCCGCCATATCGACGGCGATCTCGGCCTGGTCCGCCACCCGGGCGTGGATGCCCTTGGCATCAAACTCCCAGCCACCGGTGTCCACCACGGTGAAGTTCCGGCCGTTCCAGTTCGCCGCGTACATGACGCGGTCACGGGTGACACCAGGGGTGTCCTCCACCACGGCCTCGCGGCGGCCCAGGATGCGGTTGACCAGGGTGGACTTGCCTACGTTCGGCCGTCCCACAATGGCCAGCACCGGGTCCAGCTTGAGCTCGTCGTCGGCAGCACCGTCTTCAAAACCGGCATCGAGCAGCGCGGCGTCGTCCTCATCGAGCTCATAGTCGGACAGCCCGGCGCGCAGCGACGCCGCGCGGACGTCCGCCTCGTCGTCATCCAGGACGGCAAGATGCTCGGCAATCTGGTCCGTACCGGTGGGCGTGTACTCGGCATCGTTCGGGTCGAAGCCACCGTCGCCGAAACGGCCGGCCGACTGGGAGTCGCTCATGGTTGCTGTCCTTCGTGCTGATCTGTGGAGGGCTGATCCGTTGGATACGGACCCGCCGTGTGCTCTGTGCTGTGCTTTTGGGGGTGCTGGTTGGTCTGCTGCTGATCCGTGCTGCCCGGATCCGAAATCTGGTCCTGGCCGACGATCCCGCCCGGCTCAACTTGCCGGCCGGGCCCAGGGACGGAGTCGTTCTGGGGCAATGACTGCTCGGTGGCTGCAATCGCGGCCTGGACATGGCTGGCCAGCCGGAGGCGAATTTCCTCGGCTGCCCTGTCCATTGAAACACGGCCGGACACATGACGGTCACGGCTGACCATGACGGGTTCGCCGAATACTACATGGAACCGCCGGCCCAGCGGCGGCAATTCGTCCTTATCTTCGCCGGCAATCCGGGTCCCCAGGACCGCTACAGGAACGACGGCGGCCCCGGAGTTGAGTGCCAGCCAGGCCACGCCGCTGCTGCCGCTGGCGGCGTCACCGGAACCGCGCGATCCTTCCGGCAGAATGCCGATGCAACCGCCGCGGTCCAGCACCGCCTTGGCGTTCTGCAGGGCCCGCCGGTCGCCGGCCCGGTCCACCGGGATCTGCCCGGATGTCCGCAGAACCCAGCCCAGAAAGCCCCGGAACAGCTCCTGTTTTACCAGCACATGCATATAGCGTGGCGAGGCGCCGACCATCACCGGACCATCAAGGTAGCTCAGGTGGTTGGAGGCGAATATGAGCGGCCCGGCGGAGGGGATTTTCTGCCGTCCGGCCACGATAGTCCGGTAAAGCACATGATCAAGGATCCGGCCCAACGGCCGGCTCCACCACGTGCACCAGGCGGCGGGTGCCGCGGCCTTTTCAGCCAACGATGTGCTTTCCCGTAATCGTGTCCAATACCACATCCAATACCGCCGTGACCGTCTGCTCAAAGTCCAGCGCCGAGGAATCCACGGTAGCCACCCCATCCGCGGCACGCTGGAATTCCACCACGGTGGAATCCTTGGCGTCGCGGGCCAGGACCTGGGCGGTGAGCTGCTCATGGCTCTGCGAGCCGCCCAGCTGTAGGCCGCGGCGGGCCAGCCGCGCCTGCGCACTCGCTGTCAGCAGAACGCGCACTTCGGCCGCAGGTGCCACGACGGTGGTAATGTCCCGGCCCTCCACGACTATCCGGCGTCCGGCACGGACGATCGCCTCCTGCTGGCGGCGCACCAGTTCCTTCCGCGCACCCAGCGTGGTGGCAACCGCGCTGACGGCGGAGGAGATGGCCGGTTCGCGGATTTCGGCGGTGACATCGGCGCCGTCCACCAGGACAAACTCCCGCTCCGGGCTGCTGCTCTGCTCCAGCACCAGGGCCCGGGCGGCGGCCTCCACCTCGATGGCGTTGTCCAGGTCGATCCCGGTGCTGACGCAGAACCACGTCAGCGCCCGGTACATTGCGCCGGTGTCCAGGTAGTGCAGGCCAAGGCGGCGGGCAACTTCGCGGCTGACGCTGGACTTGCCGGAACCGGAGGGACCGTCAATGGCCACCACCAGCGGCCGCCCCTGGTGCAGGTTCTTCAGCGCCGCCGACGTCACATCCATTTGCGTCAGATCCATTTGCGTCAGATCCATTTGCGTCACATCCCTCCGTGTCACGTCCAACTGTTCCACATCCGCCTGGGCCATACCCCGCGCGATCACAGGATGACCTTCCAGCCGCGGTCCGTCAGTTCCTCCACCAGGGACACGCGCTTGTTCGGCATCACCGAGAGCTCCACCATGCCCACTTCCCTGCCCGCGGAGTGGTCCAGCCGCAGATCCTCAACATTCACGCCGATCTCGCCGATCTCCGTCAGCAGCCGGGCGATCTGGCCGGGCCTGTCATCCACGAGCACGGTCAACCAGGCATAGGACTGGGCCGGTCCGCCGTGCTTGCCGGGGATGCGGGATTGGCCGGCGTTCCCCTCGCTGATCAGCTGCGCCATATCGAGCCGCGCGCCCGGTGCCGTCGGAGCCTCCAGCGTGGAAATCAGCCGGTTCAGATCGTCGCGGACGCCATGCAGGACGGACACCAACCGGGGGGCATTAGCGCCCAGGATCTGCACCCATAGCGACGGATCGCTGGCGGCAATGCGGGTGACATCCCGCAGCCCGTTACCGGAGAGGGACAGCGCATGCAACGGGGTGTCCTGCAACCGGCTCGCCACCAAAGACGCCATCACCTGCGGGAGGTGGGAGACCAGCGCCACGGCCTCATCATGTTCCTCGGGAGTGAAGCGGAACACCACCGCCCCCAGATCGATCGCCAGCGAATGCGCGGTCTTGATGGCCAGCGCACTGCTGGCCTCCGAGGGACAAAGGACCCAGGGCATGCTGGTAAACAGCTCGCCGCGGGCCGCTACCGGCCCGGAGCGCTCGCGGCCGGCCATCGGGTGCGTGCCAACGTAACGGCTCAGCTGCTCGGCAGCCAGCCCCGCCGTTGCCTCAAGCTGGGCCAGAATCGCTGCCTTGACGCTGGCAATATCGACGACGACGGCGTGCGGGTACGCCTGCAGCGCGGCCGCCACCACACCGGCGGTGACATCCGGCGGCGAAGCCACGACCACCAGCTCCGGAGCCAGCTGCTCCCCCGGTTTCAGGTCGCGGCCGGCACCGATGTCAACGGCGACGGCCTGGGCCGACGGCGAAGGATCCTGCAGGACCACCTCAACCCCACGGCTGCGCAGCCCCAAGCCGATGCTGGCTCCGAGCAGACCACTGCCAATGACCAGTACCGGGCCCGTCAGATGCGCTGGGTTCATGCGTTTTACATTCCCACCGACGCGAGCAGATGGCCAACTTCCTGGCGGCCCAGGACGCGGATGCTGCCCTGGCGCTGGTCGTTGAGGCGGATGGGACCCACCTGGACGCGCACAAGCCGCTCCACCGGGTAGCCGACGGCTTCAAACAGGCGGCGTACAATCCGGTTCTTGCCCGAGTGCAGGATCACTTCGACCAGGATGTGTCCCGGGGTGGAGTCGACAAGTTTGAACGAATCCACCCTGGCCACACCGTCCTCAAGCTCGACGCCCTCGCGCATCTGGGCACCCACACCGGGGCCCATCGGGCCGCGGACCTGGGCCAGGTAGGTCTTGGGCACCTCATACTTGGGGTGCGAGAGCCGGTTGGCCAGTTCGCCGTCGTTGGTCAGCAGCAGCAGGCCCTCGGTGGCTGCGTCGAGGCGTCCGACGTGGAAGAGCCGCTCGTTGGCCTGACGGTTCTTCAGGAAGTCGCTGATGCAGGGGCGGCCCTCCGGGTCCTCCATGGTGGAAACGACGCCCTTGGGCTTGTTGAACACCATGTAGACCAGGGACTCATCCAGCTGCAGACTGATACCGTCCACCGTGATGGACACCTGCTTGGGATCGACGCGCAGGCCCAGTTCACGGACTACCTGCCCATCAACCTCGACCCGGCCGGACTCGATCATTTCCTCACAGACACGACGCGACGCGACGCCCGCGGAGGCCATGATCTTCTGCAAGCGCACGCCCTCGGGATTGTGCAGATCGACGTCCGGATTGCCGGTGCGAGCAGCAGTCCTTCCCGGACCGCCCGCCGCATTTCCTGCGCCGGAGCGCCGGACGGGGCCAAGGTTGCTACCGAATCGTTCGCTGCTAAAGGCGCGGGGTGCCCGGGCGCCGGGCTGCTTGGAGCCGCCCGGCTTCGCAGCCGGCTTGCGGCCAGCTCCGGTCTTCGGGGCGCCGAAGCGGGGAGCGCCTGTCCGGGGCGCGCCGGAGCGGGGCGCGCCGGAGCGGGGGGCACCGGAGCGGGGAGCGCCGGAGCGGGGCGCATCGGAGCCAGCGGACTCGGAGGCGCGGAACTCGGAGCGGTCGTCACCACCGGAGCGGGGAGCACCCGGACGGTCAGCACCGGAGCGCGGAGCACCCGAGCGCGGAGCACCCGAACGGTCAGCACCAAAGCGGTCACCACCAGAGCGCGGAGCACCCGAACGCGGCACTCCGGCTTTGGGGCCTCCGGCACGCGGCCGCCCACCCCGCGGCTGATTCCTGTCCTGGCCTGAGGGATTGTTCCCGGAGCGGGGCGTGGGTGTCATAGGGTGTGTCCTTATAAGCTAGCTGTTCATTACGGTGAGTCTTCAAAATCGTGGAGGTTTTCCAACCCGGGCAGGTGGGGGGCCAGCTGAGGAAGTTCCTCAACGCTGCCTATCCCCAGCCGTTCCAAGAAATATTGCGTCGTCCGGTAGAGGAAAGCACCCGATTCCGGGTCGGTTCCTGCTTCCTCGATCAAACCACGTTGGGTCAGCGTGCGCACCACCGAATCGACGTTGACCCCGCGGATGGCTGAAACCCGGGCTCTGGCAACCGGCTGCCGGTAGGCTATAACGGCGAGCGTTTCCAGCGCGGCCTGGGTGAGCCGGGAGGTCTGCCCATCCACCACGAACCGCGACACGATGGAGGCAAAATCTCCCCGGGAGTAGATCCGCCAGCCGCCCCCCACATTGCGCAATTCAAAGCCACGCGGTGCGTGGCTGGAAGCCGCAGGATCGGCTGGGAGGCCTGCCACGCCGTCGTGGTCTGTACCAGTATAACCGTCATAGTCACGCCGCAGGGCCTCCAGCAGCTGGACCACCTGCTCAACGGAGAGTCCGACGGCGGCAGCCAGCGCCAGTTCGGAGACCGGATCATCGACCACCATCAGAACGGCTTCCAGTGCTGCACCGGCACCGCCGGGAAGGTCAGCCACGTCCAAGGGGGGAGCGCCATCCTCAGCTACCTGTTCCTTGCTCTCTCCACTCATTCGGTCAGTTCCTCCACCGGCGCCGTTGCATCCTCATACTCTTCAGTCAGGTTCTCGCTGCTCCAGTCCGTGTCCGGCCCGCTCCAGCGCACGGCCAGCTCGCCCAGCGGACTTGCCTGCTCAAAGGCAATCACAGCGTCGCGGAACATTTCCAGCAGGGCCAGGAATCGCGCCACCACCAGCATCGTGGTTTCCGCGTCGGATATCAGCGCCCGGAAGGACAGCGGCTTCCCGGCTCTCAGCCGGGCGCCCATGATCTCCGCCTGCTCCTTCACACTTACGGGCGCGGCATGCAGATGGTCCAGCCCGATCGTGGTGGGCGCCGTCTCCCTGGGTTTGAGCGCCTTCTGGGCCAGTGCGGCAAACTGTTCCGGCGGGTGGCGCCAGATCAGCTCCGGCAGAAGCGAGGCGAAATGGGCCTCCAGCGTGGCCATCCTCGGGAAGCGCTCGCCCTCGCTGACAAGCCGCTCGCCCATGATGGCGGCAATCTGCTTGAAGGCCTTGTACTGCAGCAGCCGGGCAAAAAGCAGGTCCCGTGCTTCCAGCACGGCGATGTCCTCGTCGTTCTCCACCTCACCGCCAGGCAACAGCCGCGCCGCCTTGAGGTCCAGCAGCGTCGCGGCGATGACCAGGAATTCGCTGGCCTCGTCGAGCGCCCATTCCTGGCCCAGCTGCTGCAGCCGGCGGATGTAGCTGATAAATTCGTCCGTCACCCGGGCCAGAGCCACCTCGGTGATGTCCATCTCGTGTTTGGAGATCAGCCCCAGCAGCAGGTCAAAGGGACCGGTAAAATTGGCCAGCCGAACTTCAAACCCGCCCTTGGCGGGAGGTGTACCCGATGCGGGATCAGGGCGAGCCACCGCGGGCCACCAGCTCCTTGGCAAGGCGGCGGTAGGCGTCCGCGCCCTGGTGATTTCCGGCGTAGGTGGTAATCGGTTCTGCGGCTACCGTGGCGTCGGCAAATTTGATGGTGCGCTTGATCACGGTTTCAAAGACCTTGTCCCCGAAGGCCTCCACCAGGCGGGAAATGACCTCACGGCTGTGCAGCGTGCGGGCATCGTACATAGTGGCCAGCACGCCATCCACCTGCAGCCGCGGGTTGAGCCTGTCCTGGACCTTTTCGATGGTCTCGACCAGCAGGGCCACCGCGCGCAGGGCAAAGAACTCGCAGATCAGCGGGATGATCACGCCGTGGGCCGCGGTCAGCGCATTGACCGTGAGCAGTCCGAGCGAGGGCTGGCAGTCGATCAGGACTACGTCGTAGTCGTCCTCGACCTTCTTCAGCGCGCGGTCCAGGACCTGCTCGCGCGCCACCTCGTTGACCAGCTGCACCTCCGCGGCGGAGAGATCGATATTCGCCGGCAGCAGGTCAATGTTCTCGATCTCGGTGTGCCGGATGGCGTCGCGGATATCCACCTTGCGGTCCATCAGGACGTTGTACACGGTGATATCCAGCTCATGCGGGTTGGTGCCCAGTCCGGCCGAGAGCGCACCCTGCGGATCAAAATCCACCAGCAGGACACGCCGTCCCGTCTCGGCCAGAGCTGCGCCGAGGTTGATGGTGGAGGTCGTCTTGCCCACGCCGCCCTTTTGGTTCACCATCGCAATAACGCGGGCCGGCCCATGGGAAGTCAGTACGGGCGGTTCCGGGAACTCCGTCAGCGGTCGTCCGGTAGGACCGATGACAAGATCGTCAAAGTCCAGGTCGCCGCCTTCCAGAGTTGTTGAACCCTGTTCGTTGCTCACGTATCAGTCCACACTTTCGCTTCTATCGGGGTTTCACCGGTCCTCTGCTCAAGGCTACCGCCCGAGCGCGCCGATATTCCGGACATTGACACGCCCCGAATTTTGAGCCTTGACCCTCAAGTGGAAGATGAATGTTCCCAAGCCAAACTATACTTTGGGGAGATGAGCAAGTCCCGCAGCCCCAAGTCCTCCGCCCGAAGCGGCGCCTCCCAATCCGGTCAGTCCCGGCAGACCCGCGCCGAACCGGCCCTTTCTGTGCCGTCGACGGCCCGGGCCGAACTCGTCAGGGCCGAGCGGCTGCACGTGGGCTACGGCAGCACGGCCGTCTGCGGGGAAATCGCCTTCAGTCTGCGGCAGGGTGAGGCGCTGGCCTTCGTCGGTCCCAACGGTGCCGGCAAGTCCACGGTGCTGAAAACAGTGGTGGGCCAGCTTGAGGCGATCAGCGGCAAGACACGCGTCAACGGCGGCGAGGCCGATGACCGCAGCCTGGAATTCCGCCGCGAGGTCGCCATGGTGTTCGACGACGACGCCTTCTTTCCGGCGCTGACGGTCCAGGAGCATCTGGCCATCGTCGCCGCCGGCCACGGCGCCAGCCATGTGGAGGAGCTGATCGACGCGGAGCTGGAATTCTTCGGCCTGACCGACGAGCGCCCGTCCTTGCCGCACAACCTCTCCTCCGGCCAGCGCCGCCGGATGCTGCTGGCCGCGGCCTTCGTCCGGCCGCGGTCCCTGCTGGTCCTGGACGAACCGGAACAGCGTCTCGACACTGGTATGCGGGAGAGGCTCGCCGCCCGGCTGCGGCAACAGGTCGACGACGGACTTGGCCTGCTGGTGGTCACCCATGACCCGGCGTTCCTGTCCACCGTCGCCACCCGGGCCATCTTCGTGGCCGACGAGGTGCGCAGGATGACGCCGGCCCAGGCCGCCCTGGCCATCTCCGCCACCAATCCGCACGCCGGCTGAACCATGACCGCAACGGCCCAAGCCGGCAACTCCGGACAGCAGTCCCTGAGCGCCAAACAGATCCGCCGCTACACCTTCAAGGCCGGACTGGTCCGGACCGAAGGCGGCATCGGCGAGCTGATCTCCGAGGTCTACACCTACGTTTTTGGCGCCGTCGTGCTCCTGGTCATGTCCGGGGCCATCATCCTGGGGCTGCGGCACTCGCTGGGCCTGGGGTCCACCCCGGTGTGGAGCGCCTCCGCGCTGTCCCCCGGTTTCCAGAGCCTTGCCCCGCTGCAGGCCAGCGCCACCGTGATGCTGACCCTGGCGGCGGCTCTGCTCAGCGTCGAGCTGAACATCGGCCCCATTGCGATGACCGTGCCGCAGACCTTCTGGTGGCTGGGCCTGCCGGTCCGTCGCCGCGGGTTCATCCAGCCCGGCTTCCTGCGCTCCATGATCTGGCCCGCGGCGGGAGGGATCGCCGTCGTCGTCCCGATCGCCCTGGGGGTGGGCGTCCAGTCCTCCCCCGGGCTGGTGGCGCTGGCAACGCTGTGCGGCGCCGCCCTGGCCCTGCTGCTCTACGGCATTGCCGGCTGGGTCCAGATCAGCGGCCGTGGCAGCTGGCTGAAGCCCGTCGCCGGCGCGCTGACGTTGCTGGCACCGCTGTCCCTGGTGGCGACCGCCCTGTACAACAACGCCTCCGGGACCCGGCTGGACGTGTCCTGGCTGCTTTACCTTCCCACCAGCTGGCCCCTGCTGGTGGCGAATGGGCAGCTGTGGCCGCTCCTGCTGGCGGTGGCCAGCCTGGCCGTCCTGGCCATGGTGTACGCCAACCTGGAGCGGATCAGCTCCGCCCGGCTCAAGGCCAGCGCCGTGGCCAGCACCTACGTGGCCGGCTCGGTGCTCTCGATGGACGCCACCGAGCTCTCCAAGTCGCTCAGCAGCGCTACCCGCAGCGGCCACTCCTGGATCCGGCTTCCGCTGGTCTTCCACACCGGCTCGCAGACCCGCCGTTCTGTGCTGACCCTGCTCAGCGCCCACCTGACCATGCAGCTGCGCCAGCCGGCACGTCTGCTGCGCGTGCTGGTGCTGGCCGCCATCCCGGCCAGCCTGGCCTCCGTGCAGTTCCTGGGCAACGCTACGCTGATCGCCGTCGTCCTCTACTTCTGCGCACATTTCAGCGTTACCGGCCTCGGCGCGGTGGCCCGTTTCGCGGGCGGCAACCCCAGCGTCGACGCGCTGATGCCGCTTCCCGCCAAGACCGTCCGTCGGGTCCACTACCTGATCCCCGCGGCGGGAATGACGCTGTGGATGGCTGTGGCCTTTGTGCTGCTGCGCATCCTTGGCGTTGGCTCCGTGCCGCTGATTGTGCTGGCCATCCTGGCCGGTCCGGGGCTGGGCGGCGCAACCCTGCGCGCCGCCTTCCGTCCTACGCCGGACTGGAATATGCCCGCCGTCTCCACCGCCATGGGACCGGTTCCCACCGGCGCCATCCGCAGTTTCCTGATCGGCCCGGACCTGACCCTGATCACGCTGCTGCCCACACTGATCTGCCTGATCTCCGGCGGTGTGCCCCTGCTGGCCTTCCCGATCCAGCTGGCGCTGACCATGATCGCATTCGCCTGGGGAACGCGGATCCGCAAACCCAAAAAGCAGCAGAACGTGCGCCCGGGGTTGTAGCGATGCTGGTTCAGGAACCATCGTTTTTCGCGTCGCTTTGAGGCACGACGGCGGCGGCTGGCTGCGGCGGACAGGCCGGGCACGTGCGGCCGATGGGCCGATGCCGCGCTCGCCGCCACCGCGGCCCCGGCCAAGTTGCGGATGCGTCCCTTGCCAACCTCGTCCGGCGCGCGCACAATGAACGATACCGGCCTCCACAGTCCGGGCCGACGACGCAACGACCGCTTACTTAGTACAGCAGTTGTTGTGGAGCACCTTTGGTCCTCCGGACATGAGCGGCATCGCAGCCTCCCGGCTTCGATGGTGGACGACCGGCGGGGAGGGGAGGGCCCCAGTGGATGGCGGATGGAACCGGCCGTGGGGCCGGTTCACAGCTGATGGCACACGCAACCGACTATGGGGACGGTTCAGCATGGTGGCGGGTTGCGCTGCCCTAGGGGTGGCGCTCCTGACTTCATGTTCCGCCCCGTTCACAGAACCGTTGGGGCCGCCCAGTCCGCCCGCGAACGGGCCCGTGGCGGATCCCGTTTCTTCCGCCACCGCCGCCATGGTCAACCCCGTCCCGACGATCACCCCGTCCGGACAGGCGCTGGATCCCCAATCCTCGGCCACAGCCACCGTGATCCCTGGTCCCGTGGTCATTCCCCCGGCACCGGTGGAGACCGCCGACCCCCCGGTGGGCAAGACGGACAACGTGCTGGCCTGGGTTCCGCCCGGTCCGGCCGACCCCCAGGATCCGCCACCCAACGGGTGGTACGCACAGCTGGTCCCCAAGAAGTGCGATCTGATGCCCGGCAATGATGCCCTGGTGGTTGCGGCACGCTCCCTTTGTACCGCCGTCACCACGGGCGACATGTCCGCCTGGGCGCAAGCGGACGCGGTCTACCGTGCCCTGCCGCAGCCGGCGCCTGCGGGCTGCCTGGAATCCGCCACCTATCGGGTGCTTGCCAATCTGCTCAACTACCATACTGCGCACCCGGGGACACCGGTCCAAACGGTCGCGGGCTCGAAAACAGCTTGCCCGCTGAGGCTAACCGGAGTCACGGTCCATCAGGGCGACGCGTCCAAATACAATCCGCACGTGCCCGCAAACGGCGGCACCGAATTGCGGCTGATGGGCCGCTTCCAAGATGTCTCAGCGGTGCTGCTGGACGGGCACACCGTTCCGGTCCGCAAACTCGCTGAAAACCGCTTCGTTTTCACCGCACCGGTAGCCGTGCACGCCGGTCAGGTGAACCTCCTGGCAATAGGACCCGATGGAAAGCCGTTGCCGGGCACCGGCAGATTCACCTATGATCCCGCTACCAGCTCGGCGACGCCTACACCTACACCGACTTCCACACCGACCCCTACTCCGACGCCGAAACCGACTCCGACACCCACGCCGACGCCGACGCCGACCGAGCAGCCTCCGTCCCCGCACGACCCAACTGCACCGCCGTCGTCACTGCCGCCGACCAAGTCCCCGTGGTCGCCGCCTCCGTCCGCGCCGCCGTCATCGTCCACAGCGGTGCCGTCGTCAGGGCCG
>JALYYI010000175.1 GCA_030946705.1 Actinomycetota bacterium
TCGCACACGCCGCGGGCCGGGAAATCGGGGCGGCGGCGCCGTCGTTCGGTGAAGCCCTCGAAGAATGCGGCTACCAGCCCTGCCGGGAAGCTGATGGCAGTACCGTCCTGCAGAATTGCCCGTTCCATAAACTTGCCCTGAGCCACACTACGGTGGTGTGCGGGCTGAACCTGGAGCTGTTGACCGCCGTCGCGGCCGGCGCCGCCGAGGAGGACCTGACACCGGTGTTGGATCCGGATCCCCGGCGCTGCTGTGTCCGGATCCTGCCCGGACCACCGGCCGCAGCGGACTAGCCGGGTCTGGTCGCTGGTCGAGGCTGCGGCCGGCGCCTGGAACTAGACCTGTTGCCTTTTCCTGGGCTCCGGCGGATCCGCGGCAGTGCCGCCATAACCCAGCGATGCACTCGCTGCCTTGGCGGCGGCGGCGACGGCGGGACCCAGCCGGTCGACGTCGTCCGGCCCCACCCGCTGGATGGGAAAGCCCAGCCCAAGAACCCCGGCAAGCTGGCCCGAATGGTTGAAGACCGGGGCGCTGATAGAGCCGACATCCGAGTTGCGCTCCCCGAAGGCGGCATAGAAGCCCTGCCTTCGGGCCGCGTCCGCCTGTTCATCCAGCTGCTCCCAGCTGTCCGGCGTGGCGGGCGTGTAGCGGGTCAGCTCGGTGTCGACCAGGGCCTCGCGCGCCTCCGGATCAAAGGCCAGGAAGATCTTCCCGGGTGCGCCGGCATGGATGGGCATCACCTGGCCCACGAGGAACGGGCGCATGACCACATGGCGCGTCTCCGCCACCGCGACGACGGTGCGGAAGGCGCCGTCGCGCATGTACAGGCAGGCCGTTTCCCCGGTGAGGTCCCGAAGTTCCTGCAGGATCGGCCGGACCAGGCGGACGATGTCCAGCCCGAAGGTGCCCGGTGTTGCCCACTGAACCAGGCGCAGCCCGATCCGGTACCGGTCGCCGTCGCGGTCCAGGAATCCCTCGCGGACCATGTTCTGCACCAGCCGCTGGCAGGTGCTGGGCGGCAGGCCGGTCCGCCGGGCGATCTGCTGCAGGGTCGGTTCGGGGAAGTCGATCGAGAAGCAGTTCAGGATCTCGCTGACCTTGCGCAGCACCAGAATGGGTGCCGAGCCGCTGGTCTTCTCCGCTGCCAACCGGATACCCCTTGCTTCGAAATAGCTCTGATGCTTCAGCAGTCATCATATCCAGGACCCGCATGTTCCACCGGAAATAACCGTTGACATCTCCATACTAAACCCGCAGTATGGGATACGAAACCACAATGCGGGTTTTAGATCATCGGGACGCGCACCCATCAGGATGCACACCCATCAGGACGACGACGTGGAGAACAGTTTGGACAACGCTGAAATGATTGGCGAGCCGGGCGGAACCGGCAGGAGCGCCGGATCCTCGCGGATCGGCATGATCGTCCCCAGCTCCAACACCACCATGGAGACGGAGCTGCCGGAGCTGTTCCGCAGGCAGTCCGAGGCGACCGGGCACCGCTACACCTTCCACTCCGCCCGGGCCACGCTGAAGAACGTTACGGCGCCGGAGCTGGCGGCGATGGTGGGCAAGGCGGCGGAATGCTCGACGGCGGTCTCCGATGCGGATGTGGACGTCATCGCCTATGCGTGCCTGGTGGCCGTGATGGCCCAGGGACCGGGAGCCCACGAAGGATCCGAAGCCGTTATTGCCCAGGCCGCCGCGGACAATGGGCACCCGGCGGAGGTCACCAGCAGTGCCGGGGCCTTGGTCCGCACGCTCAAGGCGATGGGGGCCAGCAGGGTGGCGATGGTGACCCCGTACATGCCGGAGCTCACCCGGCTTGTCAGCGACTACATCGAAGGCGCCGGCATCGCGGTGCAGGACGTGATCGGACTTGAGGTCGCGGACAACCTGCAGGTGGGACGGCTGGATCCGCTGCGGCTGCCGGAGATTGCCGGACGGCTGAACCGCGACGGCGTCGACGCGATCGTCCTGTCCGCCTGCGTCCAGATGCCGTCCCTGGCCGCCGTCCAGATGGTGGAGGACCAGCTGGGCCTGCCGGTGATCACGGCGGCAACGGCCACCACCTACGAAATCCTCAAGGCCCTGGGGCATCAGCCCGCAATATCCGGCGCCGGACAACTGCTCGCCGGCAGTCCGGCCCCCGCCGTGCCGGGCACCTGAACCCAACAGGCCCAACCAGCCCCAACCAGCCCCAACCAGCCCCAACCAACCCCAACCAGGCCCACCCAGCCCAACCCGCCACAGCAAACCCAACCCAACCGAACGGGCATCCTGCCCACCGCATCAGACCAATGGAGTGATGATGAGCGTACAAGAAGTGACCCGCGAACAGGCCGTCCGGCGTGCCACCGTGGCCAGCGTAGTTGGCACCACCATTGAGTGGTACGACTTTTTCCTCTACGGGACGGCGGCCGCACTGGTTTTCCCGCAGCTCTTTTTCCCGGGGCAGGTTGCCCTCGCCGGTGTGTTGGCGGCCTTCGGCACTCAGTTTGTGGGCTTCGTGGCACGTCCTATCGGCGCGGCAATCTTCGGGCACTTCGGTGACCGGATCGGCCGCAAGACCACCCTGATGGCGACGCTGTTCCTGATGGCGTTCGGTACCGTGCTGATCGGTTTCCTTCCGACCTATCAGACCATCGGCGTCGCGGCGCCGATCCTGCTGGTCCTGCTGCGCGTCATCCAGGGCATCGGCGTGGGCGGCGAATGGGGCGGATCGGTGCTGCTGAGCATGGAATGGGGTAACCAGAAGCGCCGCGGGCTCTCCGCCAGCTGGCCGCAGATCGGTGTCCCGCTGGGCCTGGTCCTTTCCACCGGCGTTGTCCGCATCACCTCCGGCGTCACCGGCACGGCCGGATTCGCGGCCTACGGCTGGAGGATCCCCTTCATCCTGAGCATCGTCCTGATAGGCGTCGGCTTGTTCGTCCGGCTGCGCGTGATCGAGAGCCCCGAATTCGAGGCCATCCGGCTGTCCAAGAGGGTTGTCAAAAACCCGATCCTGGAAGTCATCAAGCGCCAGCCCAAGCAGGTTTTGCTCTCCGCCCTGGTGCGGACCTCGGAGCAGGCCCCGTTCTATCTGTTCATCACCTTTGTGATCACCTACGCGACTAAACATCTGAAGTTGAGCAGCAATTCGATTTTGGACGACACCCTGATTGCGGCTGCGCTCGGACTGATCAGCGTCCCGCTGTTCGGGCGGCTCTCCGACCGGTTTGGCCGGCGCAAGGTGTACGGAATCGGGATCGTGCTCACGGCGCTGTTCGCCTTCCCCTACTTCGGCCTGCTCAACACCGGCAACTCGATCCTGGTGGCGGTGGCCATCGTCGTCAGCCTGATGCTCCACGACATCCAGTACGGTCCGCAGGCAGCCCTGATTGCCGAGAGCTTTGATGCGGACATCCGCTACACCGGCGCCGGCCTGGGCTACCAGCTGGCCAGTGTGGTGGCAGGCGGCCCGGCACCGCTGATTGCCGCCGCGCTGCTGGCGTATTACGGGGACTCGACGTCCATCTCCATCTACATCATCATCTGCTGTGCCGTGGCGATGGCGGCCCTGATACTGCTGCCCAAGGCGGCCAAGGCCCTGGCCACGACGTCGACTCCGGAGCCAGTGGGACGGGGAGCATGAGCATTCAGGACGGGGGCGCCGGCGAACCGGGCTCCGCACTGCAGGATCTCCTGGTCCTGGACCTGACCCGGATCCTGTCCGGTCCGTTCGCAACCATGACCCTGGCGGATCTCGGTGCCGACGTGATCAAGATCGAGCAGCCCGGCCAGGGCGACGACACCCGGCAGTGGGGGCCGCCCTTCCAGGGCGAGGAAGCGGCCTACTTCCTGGCCGTCAACCGCAACAAGCGCAGCCTGGCGGTGGACCTGAAATCGCCGGAAGGGCTGGCGGCCGTGCGGCGGCTGGCACTCAAGGCCGACGTGCTGGTGGAGAACTTCCGGCCCGGCACGGCCGCCCGCTTGGGACTTGGCTATGAGGAGCTGAGCCGGGAGAACCCCGGGCTCATCTATGCCTCCATCAGCGGTTACGGGCAGACCGGACCGGATGCCCAGCGAGCGGGCTACGACGCCATCGCCCAGGCCCGCAGCGGCATCATGAGCGTCACGGGCGAAGCCGACGGGCCGCCGGTGCGCGTGGGTGTCAGCAGCGCGGACCTGGTGGCGGGCATGTGGGCCACCATCGGCATCCTCGCCGCGCTGCATGAGAAGCAGCGGTCCGGCCGGGGACAATGGGTGGACATCAGCCTCCTTGACGGCTCCGTCTCCTGGTTGACCTACGTCGCCAGCGGCTACTTTGCGAGCGGAGAAACCCCACGTCGCTACGGCTCGGCCCATCCCACCATCGCGCCATACCAGGCCTTCGCGACCGCCGACGGCTTCGTCATGGTTGCGGTCGGGAACGACGGACTGTGGAGACGCTTCGCCGGGGCGCTGGAACGCGAAGACCTGCTGGCGGACGAGCGCTTCGCCAAGAACCCGTCCCGCGTCGCGCACCGGGACGTCCTGGTCCCGCTGATCGGGGAGATCATGCTGACCCGCGGCACCGCGGAATGGGTGCAGCGTCTGGATGCGGCGGGCGTTCCGGTCGGTCCCATTCAGACCGTGGACCAGGCCGTCGCGGATCCGCAGGTGCTGGCCCGCGGCATGGTCTCCGAGCTCCAGCATCCGACCGCGGGGGCCCTCAAGGTCGTGGGCTGCCCGATCAGGCTGACCCGCACGCCGGCTTCCGTCAGGACCGCACCCCCGGTGCTGGGACAGCACACGGACGAGGTTCTCAAGAGCGTCGGCTTTGACGGCGGGGACATCGCCTCCCTGCGCGGTGCGGGGGCTGTCCAGTGACCGCGGAAAGCGTTGAGGCCGGGGATTTTATTGAGGCCGCGGAAGGGATTGAGGCCGTGGAAACCGTGGCAGTTGAGAGATCCGGGTCAGTGGCGACCATCTCCTTTGGCAGCGGGGAGCGGTTCAACGCGCTGGGACTGGCGGACTGGCGGGCTCTGGAAAGGGCCGCCACAGCGCTGGCGGGCGACAGATCCCTGCGGGCCGTGGTGCTGCGGGGCAGGGGAGGAGTGTTCTGTTCCGGCTCCGACATGCGCGAGTGGCAAGACGCCTCCGGGGCAGACGTGAGCCACAGCTTTAAGCTGCTGGAAGAGGCGCTGCAGGCCATTGAGGACCTTCCCGTTCCCACCGTGGCAGTCGTGGAGGGTGTCGCCACCGGAGCGGGATGCCAGCTGGCCCTGGCCTGCGACCTTCAGCTGATGAACGGCTCGGCCCGCATTGGCATGCCGATCGCCCGGCTCGGCCTGCTCGTGCCGGCAACGTTCGCCAACCGGATGTCGCTGCGGATAGGGCCGTCCCGGACCAAGGACCTGCTCTACGGTGGCCGCCTGCTGACGGCCGAGCGGGCCGGGGCAATCGGCCTGGTGAGCACGGTAGTGCCCGACGACGGCGCGGACGCGGCTTTGGCCGGGCTGCTGGCCGGCTGGGATCGACTTTCAGCGGCCTCGCTGCGGGCGTCCAAGGCCGCCGTGGACCAGGGTCTGCGGCCGCTGACCCAACCGGCGCGGCACCTGGCCCCAGGCCCGGCGGCCGATCCGCACGAATTTGCCGGCCGGGTGCACCGCTTCCTGCACCGCAAAAGGCTGTAATCACTGACCGGTGGTCGACCGAGCGAGCTCTGCGAGCGCGTGGAGACCATAGTGCGCCGGCCACGTGAGACGGGTACCGGAAGATCCGATGCATGCGGTCTGCACCCAAAGAGCGTATGGTCAAGTCATGTCGAAGGTTATTCAGATTCGCAACGTCCCGGACAACGTCCACGACCTCCTGATCAAGGCGGCCACGTCGCGGGGCCTGTCACTGACACGCTACATCCGGCACGAGCTTGAGCGACTGGCAAAGCAGGCCCAGCTTGTGCAGGCAAATGCCGAAATAATTCGGCGAACCCA
>JALYYI010000213.1 GCA_030946705.1 Actinomycetota bacterium
TTGCCCGTGCGTCCCCCGGGAGAAACCCGGGGGCCACGGTCAACGCGTCAAACTACCGCCAACGCGGATGACCCTATTCCGCGGCACAGGAAGGCAGTGAGGCAATGGGTCCTGATACCGGCGACACTGGGCTCGATGAACGTCGGGTCAATTACAAGCTCGCCCATTTGCATCTCGCCATATCTGTCGTGGCACCCTTGGCGTCCGTGGCCGGGCCTATTCCCGAACCGGGCCATGTGGGACCATGGGGCATGAGCCAGGAAGAGCAACCAGCGGCCGAGCAAGCTGCCCACGATTGGCGGCGACGGAACGGTAAGGCTAAACACGGCTCCCATCCGGACTCGTCACGGCATATGGATCGGCACAGCGCGGCACAGCGGCGCCGTGACGCGGAGGAAAAACTCCAACGGCATCTGCAGGAAGCAAAGAACAAAACAGCCCCGCCGAAGACTGAAAACTAGTCGCTTCCGTCATTTACGGCCTTCGTTGAGAACAGCGGTCTTTCGCCATATCATCGGTCATGCACCCGTCAACCGATTCACCCAAGCAAGGAGAGCCGCCATGGCCCAGAAACTAATCACCGAGTGGTGGGACCAGCTCGATTCCGCAACACAACAATGGCTAACGGAGAATCCCGGGTGCCAGGTCCTCCCCCGCGCGGTGGTCAACGCCATCAACCAGGCCAACGGGGGCAGCATCAGTGAGGACCAGCACGGGGAATCCCCACTCTCGCCCAGCGACCATACCTTCATCCATACCAAAGCAGAACCGTGAAAGCCCCACCACACTCAGCGCTTAGGAAGCCCGAGAGCGCGGCGGGAGTGGAGACCGGGCCGGATCGCCCCGTGGCCGGCATCCCGGCCGGTTCAGCCCATACCCCGCCCGACGGCCCAGGCCCGGGTGTCCGGATTCAAGGGTATGCCGAAAAGGTTGGGCTGGACCTGGCAGACGAACAAGGTTAGGGCCCCTATCAATGCTCCGCCGACGACGGCCCGCGAAGGGGCGAAGCATGCGCGGCAACATCACGGATCGTGAGAGGAGGTAGAGGACCCATAGGAGACTGACCACGTAAAAAGCGTAGGGCAGAGCTGGTGGAGGGGCTTAGCCCCGTCATGGGCGACGGAAAGGACTTTTCCCTACCCGCCGTGGCTCCACGGGGGTTCCCGAGCGTCCGGCTCGCGCAGTGAGTCCGGTGCTCGCCCCGACTCCCCCTATTTGTCTACTGCACCACCGACGAATGGGCCGATCGATTGGCGAGACTGCCAATGGTCAAGGTAAGCGGATCCTCCTAATGACCATGGCGCAGCGAGGATCAGGACGGTCAGGCCAACATGCATGACGGGATTAGGTGTTGAGTGCCAGTGAGGTCAGTGAGGTCAGTGACCTTCGGATTCTTCTGAGTAGACGCGGTTGGCGTAGTCTTCCAGCGCTTGTCCGCATTTCGCCATGGCTGCCTGGGCCTCCGCGCTGCCGGGAGCGTTGAAGGTGTCCCGGCCGCGTATTTTTGCCAGCCAGTTGGTGAGTTTGGTGTAGTCGACTTCGTTTTCCTCGAGTTCGGCGTAGGTGAAGTGCTTCGCCTCGTATTCTTTTTCCAGGCCCGCGAGGAAGTCTGTGCACCGGTCGATAATCTCGTCGTATTCGTCCTTGCGCGCCGTTTGGTACAGATTCAACACGTGTGTGTCTCCGGCGATGACCTCGGAGGACATGAGCACGGCGGTGCCTGACATCTTGAGAATTTCATGGCGGAGTTTCTGCAACGCCCGCTCCGACGTCGGACCGGCGGGCAAAGCCGCGATCGAGTTCTGCAGGTAAACCGCTCCCAGTCCCTTGAGCCGGCGCCATACGGTCGCTCGCAGTCTGGTGGGTTCCGAGGGAACCCGATAGACGAGCACAAGCCATCCCGTCCCCTTCGGTTCGTCGCTCGCAGCTTCGGAAGGGCACATGACCGGAGTCTATCCCAGCCGATGCCGGTCCGTCGGCGGGCGGCAGAATGCCCGGACCGAACCTCCGCCGGACCGTGAATTTCCGAAACCCGTTACCCGCCGTTCACCTCAAGGGAGACCTTCGTTATTTGTGTAACGTCACGATTATGACGACAGATACCTAACGGCCGTTAGCATTTTGCTGACAGCGAATCGTGTGGAGAGAGCAGCCAGTCATGAAATTGAACAGCAAATCAGGTGTGACCGCGTTTGCCGCGGCAGCCGTAGGCGCAGCCATGGCCCTGTCCGGTTGCGGCGGACCCGCCGCCGGCTCGGCCTCGGGTTCGGCCCCAGCGGCACCGGCCGCATCGGGCGGCGCACCCTTCATACTTTATTCGGCGATGGGCTACGACGCCCCAGTGGTGAAGGCCTTCACGGCGGCGACCGGCATCCAGGTCAAGCTGGTTGATGACAGCACCGGTCCGTTGCTGACCAAGATCGCCGCGGAGAAGAATAACCCCCAGTGGACGGCTTTCTGGGCTGACGGCGACACGGCATTCGCATCCCTTGACCAGCAGGGCCAGTTGCTCCCCTACACCCCGACGGCAACCTACACGGCAGCAGGCCAATCGGTCGTACCCGCTGACCACAGCTACATCCCTACCGGAGTGACCGTGGTCCCGGCAGTGATCTACAACGCTGCCAAGACCAGCGCCGTTCCGGCCAAACTGGCCGATCTCTCCGGGTCCCAGTACACCGGCAAGGTCGGAATGAACGACCCGGCCCAGTCCGGCCCCACCTACCCCCTGATTGCCGGCGTGATGCAGGATCTGGGAGGAGTTGATCAAGGCAAGAAGGTTTTCTCGGACCTCAAATCCAACGGCATGAAAATCTTCCCGACCAACGGCGATACCCTGCACGCCCTGGAGACCGGGCAGATCCAGTACGGGCTGATCCAGAGCTCGGCCGCCCTGGCCGAAATTCTCAAGGTCAAGCCCACGGCGACGTTCCAGCCCAAGGTCGTCTACCCGGCCACCTCAACACTGCTGCCCGGGGTATTCGGCATCGACAAAAAAGCCCCCGCTACCGCCCAGACCCAGGCCAAAAAATTCGCTGACTTCCTCCTCTCCTCCGCCGGCCAAAAGGCCATGAAGCAGGGTGATCCCAACGGCGATTCACTGTTCTGGCCCATCGTTTCCGGGATTACCCCGGCTGCAGGAGTCCCCGCCTTCCCAACGGGATACCAGCACATTGACCCCACCGGATGGGGCCAGCGGCAGGGCGATATCGTGACCTGGTTCGACTCCAACATCAAGTAAATGACCAACCACCTCGGACTCGCTGACATCCCGGGCCCCGGGACTGAGGCCGCCGCGCTTTCCGCGGTGGCCCCGGCCCCGGGGCCCGGCACGGGCGGCGCAGGCACCGCCGCCCGGGTCAACCGGCCATGGTCTGCGGGCCGGATGGCAAGGTCCGTTCGGATTGCGCCGATGACGGCGTTCTGGCTGATCATCATGACCATCCTGATTCTGCCCATCCTGGTATTCCTGCTCGTGGCTGTCAGTCCGCGCCTGGTGGGCCAGGGCGATCAGTGGTTCACGCTGGACGCTTTCGCAGCGGCGTTGAACACCACGCTTATCCAGGCTCTGGCCAATTCAACCATGCTCGGCGTTGGAAGCTCGGTGGCCGCGGTTGTGGTCAGCCTTGCCCTGTCCTGGATGATGGTGCGCACCGATGCCCCGGGTAAAGGAGTCTGGACCGGGGCGGTGTTCGTCCTGCTGCTGACCCCGTCGTACCTGCTCTCCATGGGATGGCAACGGCTGCTGGAGCCCTCCGGGGTACTGGACGTGATGGGCATCGACTGCGCCTGGGCGCGTGGACAGTATTACGGTCCGGCGGGTATCGCCCTCATCCTCACGCTCAAGGGCATCCCCTTCGCCTACCTGGCGATTTCCACGGCGATGCGCGGACTGGGCCAGGAATTTGAGGACGCCGTGCGCGTTCACGGCGGCAGCTTCATCGACTCCGCCAGGATAAGCATCTCCCTGCTCGGACCCGCGGTCTGGGCCGCACTGGCGATCGTCTTCGCGGAATCCGTCAGCGACTACGGGGTCGCATCGACGCTCTCCAGCACGGCGCACTTCCCCGTAGCCACCTATGCCATCTTCAACGCTGTGGAGGCTTTTCCCGTCCGGTTCCCCGTCGCGGCCGCGGTGAGCTGGATCCTGCTCGGACTCATCGTCGCCGCCCTGATGCTTCAGTCCTTCGCACTGAAGGGCCGAAGCTACCGGGTGCTGGGCGGCCGGAGCAGGGCCGTACAAACGGTGAGGCTCTCGGGTCTTTGGAAGGCCATGACGGCCCTGGTCATGACCGTTCTTCTGGCAGCAGCCCTCGGTGTGCCGGCCTTCGGGGCCGTTTCAGCCTCCATGATCGACGGCCTCGGATCACTGCAGAGCGACCATCCACTCTCCCTGGTGAATTACCAGCGCGCACTGAGCAGCCCGACGCTCTTCGGGCCGCTGGCCTTCTCGACCCGGATGGCCCTCCTGACCGCCACGATCGCCACCGTTTTGGCCTTGCTTTGTGCCCGCTTCCTGGCGGCACGATCGCTGACAGCTAGCGCCAAAGTGCTTGACTTCGTCCTGCTGGCCGCCGTCGCCCTGCCGGGCATCGTGTTCGCCGCCGGCTACATTTTCACCTACAACCTGCCCATCACCGCGGCCCTGCACATCCGCCTGTATGGAACAGCCGCATTGCTGGTCCTGGCCTATGTGGCATCCGCTCTGCCCACCACCACCCGCCTTCTCAGCGGAACCATGAGCCAACTCCAGGAATCCATGCGGGAGGCATCCCGCGCCCACGGACGGGGGCCCGTCCGGACCTGGCTCTCCGTTGTCCTGCCCGTCCTGGCCAGGCCGATCCTCTCCGCCTGGCTGCTCACCTTCTCCGCAACCATCCTCGAACTTCCCATCTCCCAACTGCTCTACCCTCCCGGATCGCCCCCGGTATCGGTAGGCATCAACCAGGCCCTGGGAGCCTACGACTTCGGCGGCGGCACGGCCGTGGAGGTACTCGCCGTCGTCTTCTCCCTTGCCGTGGTGGGAATCGCAGCCCTCATCTTCCGAATGGTCACCCCGCCCGGGTGGCGGAAAGCAGGTCAGAGAACATGACCACCACCAACTCCCCAGCCTCAGGTCACCGGGTGACCGTCGCGGGAGCAACGAAAATGTTCGGCAAAACCCCCGCTCTGGCAGGGATCAATCTGAACATCGAGCCGGGACGGTTCGCGGTCCTCCTGGGCCCCTCGGGGTCCGGTAAATCAACCCTGCTGCGCGCCGTTGCAGGGATCGAAAAAATCGACGGGGGCGCCATCTCCCTCAACGGCACGCTCATGAGCAGCAAAACCCACCACATAGCTCCGGAACGCCGGGACCTGGGCATGGTCTTCCAGGACTACGCCCTGTGGCCACACCTGAGCGTCGCCGACAATGTCGGATACGCCCTGCGCCGCCGCAAACTGCGCCACCCGGAGGCGTCCAAACGGGTCAGCGAAATCCTCGAACGTGTGGGCCTTGACCACAAAGCCGCCAGCTACCCCAACGAACTCTCCGGCGGCCAGCAGCAGCGGGTCTCCCTCGCAAGAGCCCTCGTGGGCCGACCGTCGCTGATCCTCTTTGACGAGCCCCTCTCCAACCTTGACGCAGACCTACGCGAGCGGCTTCGGTTGGAGATCTCCACCTTGACCCGGGAAACCGGGGCGACCGCCCTGTACATCACCCACGACCAGAGCGAAGCGTTCGCTCTGGCCGACGAAATCGGGGTGATGCGTGATGGCGCACTGGAACAATACGGTCCGCCCGAGAGCATCTACAACCAGCCATCCACCCCCTTCGTGGCCCGGTTTACCGGCGTCGGAGGAACCCTCGATGCGACCGTGACCAGCTGCCGCGATGACAAGGTCGCCGTCCGCCTCGGCGCTTCGGAAATGCTCTGCCGCCACCCCGGGGACCTCAAAACCGGAGACCGGGTTACCGTGCACGTCCGCCCCGCGGGCGCCCGTCTCCACCATCGGACCCACACACGCCACGAGGCCCGGGGCACCGGAACCGCCGAAGCCATGGGGGTATTACCGGGACGGGTTGTCGACGTCGCCTACCGCGGACGCGCCTACGACCACGTTGTGGACGGCCCCTGGGGCCAGCTGGCCGCCATCTCGGGACCAGCCGGGCTCCCCCGTGGTTCCGGCTGCCTCATCACCGTCGACCCGGAGGCCGCCATCGCCTTCCGCACCGCCGACATCCATCCCTAGCCGAAACATCCATCCGGCGGCCACGAATTTTTTCACTCCCAATCGAAAGAGAACTCTCCTTGAATACCACCGCTTTACTCCTCTCGGTCTTCCTCGCCTGTCTGGTGGAGGCCGTGGAAGCCACAACCATCGTATTGGCCGCAGGAACCGCCCGAAACTGGCGCTCCGCGCTCCAAGGACTCGGAGCCGGCCTTATAGTCCTGGCAGTCATCATCATCATTTTCGGACCCGCCATCGCCCTGATTCCGATGGACATCCTGCGCATCCTGGTCGGCGGACTGCTGCTCCTCTTCGGTCTCCAGTGGATGCGCAAAGCGATCCTGCGGGCCAGCGGCTACAAAGCCCTCCATGATGAAAGCGCCATCTACCTTCGCGAAGTCGCTGCCGCGGATGGCGCTGCCCGACAGTCCCGCTTTGGCGTCAGCGACTGGTACGCCTTCACACTTTCCTTCAAGGGCGTCCTGCTCGAAGGTCTGGAAGTCGCGTTCATCGTCGTCACTTTCGGAAACATCCAGGGCCAGCTCGGCCTCGCCGTCTGGGCCGCGGTCGCGGCTGTCGTCCTGGTCGCCGTCGCCGGAATCCTGGTTCGAGGACCTCTGTCCCGCGTTCCGGAGAACACCATGAAATTCGTGGTCGGAATCATGCTGACCAGCTTCGGTATCTTCTGGGGCGCCGAAGGCGCCGGCGCCACCTGGCCCGCAGCAGACCTGTCCCTGCTGGTAATCGCCCCGGCCCTGGCCATCATTGCCCTGACCATTGTGGGCATCCTTCGCCGACGGGCGGCAACGCAAAGGACCCAGGTGACCTCGGCACCGAACGCGCCTGAGTCCGTTCCGGCGCAGGCAGCAAACGGGCCGCAAGAACCCGCCGGCACGCCAGCCACCCTTGTGGCCACCAGGACCGCGGCGGTGGCTCTCGACACCGCGCCCACCACCGCTACCGCCGGAATGAGAGTCTTTGGCGCCATCAAAGGATTCGGCCTGTTCTGGTACGACTTCATCGTCGGTGACGACTGGAGAGTTGCTTTGGCCATCGCAGCATCCTTCGCCCTGACCGCCGTCCTCAGCACCTCAAACGGCACCGGAACGTGGTGGATCGTCCCCGCGACCGCGGTGCTGACCCTGCCCATGGCTCTGGCCAGCGTCGTCCGCAAGGCCTGAGCGGCCCAGCGGCGCCAGGGCCGGTACCTCAGGTGCCGGTCCCGGACCGCGGAGCCGACGTGCCGCCGCACCCCATTCCGCCGCTCCTGCCACCTCCCACCTTGGAGGCACCGATGCTCTCCCGGACCCAATACGCCCTGACCAAAACAATGACAGCGGTGGAATCGCTGACGCTAAAAGCCCGCCACACGGCCCTTGCGCTGCGGCGCTCGGGCCACTACGGCCACCTCTGCCCCGTAAAGCCCGAAAGTACCGGTGTTCGCGGCCGGTCGGACCTACTGCCCCAGCCAAGCTTTCCCCAGCCAAGCTTTCCCCAGCCAAGCCGGTACTGGATCCTGCTCAGCAAGCCGTCCGCCACGACCGGGGCAACGTGCTGTCGCCGCCGGTCATGGCGTGAGGCGCTCCTTGGAGAAGACGGCGTTCTATATGTCAGACACATCGACATTTCGGGGTCCTGCGGCAACGACGGCGCGCCGGGCTCTACCATGACCGGCCCGGGCAACCCGGAGCACATCAGTGAGAGCGGCTACCTCGAGTGGGACCTCATCGAGGCGGGCCCGGAACCGCGGAGATTCGCCGGACCCTTCTGCCAGGCCCTAACTGTCGCGCTTCAACAGCTTGCTGATGACCCTGAAGGGTCCCGCAACCGGCTCGACCCCGGCCCGGCCTCCCTCCAAGACACTCGTTCATCCTCCTGCCCACGGGCCACAGAGCGGGACGTCACCTCACTATTCCAACCGTGACGCCGACGCCTGTCACAGACCCCGGCCGGGGCGTCGTCGACCGCCATGGAGAGCGTTGCCGGTAGCCGCCGGTGGTGGTCAGGTTCACATTCAGCCGGCGTTCCCCACGTGGCCACTCCGCTTCCCCACCGACGGTTCCAGCCGAGTCGGCCCGCGGTTCAGGTGGGCGGACGCATCCGCATTGCCACACCTGCGCCTGCGCGTGACCCGGATGGTTCGGGTCGGCGGGGAGGGGCCGGGTCGGCCCGGATGTGCGAGCGCTTCAGGTGTTCATCTTCGCGTTGGGCGTTGTTTGCCGGCGGCGGCAGCAATTCCCAGATTCCTGCCATACGTTGCAGAGGCACCTGTTCCCAATTGAAGGACGACTCCGTGTCTGTTACAAAGAACAAGCTGAAACGCACCTCACTGGTCCTGGTCGGCGCAGCGGTCACCGCCGTCACCCTGGCCTCCACCACCCTCCCGGCCTCCGCCGCCGAAGGCCACCACGACGCCACCGCCGGATTCAACGTTAAGTCCTTTCCCGCCGTCGGCACCGAGTCCGGCCCCGACGACATCACCCGCCTGGCTGACTCCGTGTATGTGACGTTCCAAAACGGTGTCGGCCCCTTGGGCGAGCCCTCCAAGACGGGTGCGACCACCAGCACCATCCAGCAGTATGGCCTGAACGGGAAACCCGGAAAGTCCTGGCAGGTCACCGGCAAGGTCGACGGCCTCACCGCGGATCCGGCGCACGACCGGCTCCTGCTGACGGCTAACGAAGACGGCAACTCCAGCTTCTCCACACTCACCCCGGACGCCGGCAACCCGCTGACCAGCTACACCTATTCAGGACTGACGCACGGCGGGGGAACCGATGCCATCACCGTCACCGACGGCAAAATCATCATCAGCGCCTCCGCCCCCACCAACACCACCGGCCCCGCCGCTTACTCCGTTGCCCTGACCGGAACGACGGCGAAACTGACACCCTTATTCACGGACAACGCCTCCGCCACCGTCGCCAACGGCGCCCAGGCCGGGGCGAAGACCACTCTGGCCCTGACGGACCCGGACTCCAATACCCTTGTCCCCGCAGCCGCCTCAAGGTTCAAAGGCAACTTCATGCTCGACGCGCAGGGCGACCGGCAACTGATCTTCGCCGCCAACCTTGGAACCAGCAAGCAGACCCTCCAGGCCCTCACCGTCGCCCAGCCCCTCGATGACACCGTCTTCGCCGCCCACTCGGACCAGACCCTGTGGATCACGGATCCCTCCAGCAACAACATCTACTCCGTGACCGGTCCGTTCGAATCCGGCCAGGCCATCTCCACCATCGCCCCCGACACGGGCGCCACCTCCCTGGCCACCCTCAATCTGGGAACAGGAACCCTCACCCCGATCAAGGAACTGGCGGCCATCCACCCCAAGGGCCTGATGTTCACCGGAACCAGCGACGGCGACCACAGCGGCCACGACGGCCACGACGGCGGCCAAGAGCCGCACCGCGCGCGGGACCAGCAGGGCGGTCACGGCCAGTAGCACGAAACACGGAAGGACCGGAACCCTCAGGATGTTCCGGTCCTTCCGAGTACGCGGACATTCCGTCACCTTTTCCCCTTCCATGCATGGCGCCGTCGCCTCCGGCGAGGTCCCGGGCCTTTCGGTGAACGTGCCGCCCGGCAGTCCTGCGCCGTGGTCGCCACGACATGCACCGCAACGGATCGCTCAAGTCGCTTTGTTCACCGGACGCCACAGCCAGCACAACATCGACCCGTACCCGAGCGCCGGCTACACACTCACCCCGTCCCCGCGGCAGGCGCCGGATCCGATCCGGGCACCGAGTGCACGTAGCCACCACACCAGCGCGGGTGTGCCGGCTGCGGCCCACCCGGCGAACCAGGGTGCGGTGACCATTTCGATGAAGATGTCCACGATCTCGTTGCGCCAGATGAACGAACTCACAGCGGGTGTTCCCCGGGACGGACGCGGCCCACGAGCAGCCATTTGGCTGCGACGGTACTCGCCGCGGCCAGGGCACCGGCGGTTCCAACCACTGCCGCCGCGGGGTAGCCGGCGTCGATGGCGAGCATGTCAAGGAATGACAGGACGCCGGCGGCGATGGCCGCGGTCAGGATCACCGGGACGACCCGTCCCAGTTCCCAGCAGGACCGGTAGATCTTCAGTTTCAGTGACGGGTGGAAGGTCAGGGACTGATCCATGTCCATCCATGCCCTGCGGAGCCGGACCGGTGGGCTGCCGAGCCAGGACGTCCCGGATGTGGCTTTGGCCGGTGTAGCGGAGGGGACCGCGACGAGGGAGTTCTTCGGCACGCGGCCCCCGTCATGCCGGAATTGCCCAGGGAAGCCCGTTTGCCGATCTTGGCCGGTCCGATCTTCAACCATCCGCCGCCGAGTTCGTAAGAGGCGATCACGGTGTCATCGGCCAGTACTAAGACTGAGACGACTTTCTCTGGAAGGCGTTTGCACAGAACTTGGACGGTGCGATCCTTGTGTCAGCGGCCCGGGGTCGTAAGTCTCTGTTCGGGTACCCTGGCAGCCCCTAGGATCGTCGAAGGAGGTCTGATCATGATGGATGGCTGGTACGGGAATGGCTGGGGTGTCGGCGCGTGGGTGGCCATGGCCGTGCTGATGCTGATTTTCTGGGGCGGGGTGGTCACTGTCGTTCTGCTCCTGGTTCGGCGTACCCATCAGGGTGATGGACCGGCCGCTCCGCGGCCGCCGCACCACGACGCCGAGCGAATTCTCAACGAGCGCTTCGCCCGCGGGGAAATCGACGAGCAGGAGTTCACTGCACGGCGCACGGCGCTCAGGCGGCGGGAATGAAGACCCTTTCCCGCCGCGGGCAGGTCATCCTCGGGATCGCATCCGTGATTCTTCTGACCGCGCTCTCTCTCGTAGCGGTGGGCGTCGTGGGCAATCTTGTGAATCCCGGGGGCAGTGGTTTTCTGTCTCGAGCCCGGTGTGCGGTTCCGAATCTTCCCGGGCCGGTCGTCAGCGTTTCACTGACCAACATGGGCGGCCCCATGATGGGCCCGCGCAACGGCATGATGGGCGGCGCCATGCGAATGACGCCAGACCGGAGCACGGTGGCACACGGCACGGTGTCCTTCCTGGTCACCAACGCGGGAAACATAAGCCATGAACTGGTCATCCTTCCCCTTCCCGCCGACCAGATCCCCGGCACCCGTCCGATCGGCGGCGACGCCAAAATCGATGAGGCGGGCAGTCTCGGAGAAGCGTCCAACACCTGCGCCGAGGGCACCGGGCAAGGAATCCTGCCCGGCGCGTCAGGCTGGGTAACCGTCACACTGCCGCCAGGACGATATGAACTGGTCTGCAACCTCCCGGGCCACTATGCCGCCGGCATGTACACCCAGCTCACGGTCAACTAGCCCCGCCCGGGAAGTTCAGGATGTAGCAAATACAGTCGCGGCCGGGGATCACGCGACGGTAGTGGCTGAGCCCTTATTCGTTTCATGGGGTGTGGATCCCGCAGTCGACTGGGATCGCAGGATCCACCGTCGCCGGGGTTTCACCCGGCACCTGTGTCGGCGCATTTGTCTGAGGGGGACCTCATGCCCGGACCCGCTTGCCACGATATACCCCCGAGGGGTATGTTTGGGCTGTTGTCAGTGAAGTGGTATGTCCAGGCTCCGCGGAATTTCCCGGGCCGTCAGAGCCGTTCAACCCCAGCGCCCCATCACCCTTCTCGTAAAGGATCAAGCTGACATGTGCGGAACAAACACCCGGACCGAACTTCCACTCACCGCCCCGGAGCAGTCCGGCTGCGGCTGCTGCGCGACCGGGGCCCGAACACTTTCGCCGCCCGCGGCCGGCGGGTCCGTGTACCGGGTCGAGGGACTCACCTGCGGGCACTGCGTCCAGACCATCGAAGGAGCCGTCACCTCCGTGGACGGGGTGGCATCCGCGACCGTCGAGCTCGTCGCCGGGGGCACGTCCC
Organism: Actinomycetota bacterium; assembly: GCA_030946705.1. Lineage (GTDB taxonomy): Bacteria > Actinomycetota > Actinomycetes > Actinomycetales > Micrococcaceae > Arthrobacter_M. The sequence goes on from JALYYI010000213.1 coordinate 12,095, forward strand.
GCCTGACGGTCGCCGGGACAGCCAGCGAAGACGCGGTCCGGGACGAGTGACCGGCGCCGGATACAGCCTCACGACCAGCCCGTAATTCCGGGGCAAACCCGTGGCGGGCAGGCCTCCCGGGCCGCCCGCCCCCGGAGAAGATTCCTAAGGAGAGCACCAAATGGACCACGACCACCACAACGGACCTTCCGGCCGGCAGGACTCGCCAAGTGCTCCCCGCAGCGGATCCGCCGTCGCGAATGCACCTGACGCCCACGCTGGCCATGCCCACGGCATGGACGACGAGCACATGGTGCACACCCATGGCCAGCATGCCGGACATAGCGTTGCGATGTTCAAGAACAGGTTTTGGCTGACGCTGGCACTGTCTGTGCCCGTGGTGTTCTTCAGCCCCATGTTCGGGGGGCTGCTGGGCTACCGGCCACCCGAGTTTCCGGGCTCGGCCTGGATCCCGCCGGTGCTGGGCACCGTGATCTTCTTCTACGGCGGGCTGCCCTTCCTCAGGGGTGGCCTGGAGGAGCTGAAGAGCCGGAAACCGGCCATGATGCTGCTGATCGCCATGGCCATCAGTGTCGCTTTCATCGCCTCCTGGGTCACCAGCCTGGGGATCGGCGGTTTTGACCTGGACTTCTGGTGGGAGCTGGCCCTGTTGGTCGCGATCATGCTGCTGGGCCACTGGATCGAGATGCGCGCCCTCGGCTCCGCACGGGGTGCGCTCGACGCTCTCGCCGCACTGTTGCCAGACGAGGCGGACCGGATCACCGCTGAGGGCACGGAAACCGTCAGAGTCAGCGATCTCGTGGCAGGGGACACCGTTCTGGTCCGCTCTGGGGCCCGGATGCCGGCCGACGGCACCGTCGTCGACGGCCAGGCCGAGTTCGACGAGTCGATGATCCGGCGAATCCAAGACCGTCCTCCGCTCACACGGCGATAAAGTCATCGCCGGAACTGTCGCCACAGACAACACCGTCCGCGTGCAGGTCACCGCCGTCGGGGATGACACCGCCCTGGCCGGGATCCAGCGGTTGGTCGCCGAGGCGCAGGCCTCCTCCTCCCGGGCCCAGGCCCTGGCCGACCGGGCCGCCGCGTTCCTGTTCTACTTCGCCGCCGGCGCCGGCGTCATCACGTTCATCGTCTGGTCGCTGCTGGGCAGCGTCCCCGAGGCCGTCACCCGCACCGTCACCGTGCTCGTGATCG
>JALYYI010000241.1 GCA_030946705.1 Actinomycetota bacterium
CAGCTAACCCCTAGAAGCGGGCTGCGCCCGGATCGTCAACGGCGGGAGCGTCGATGACATCGCCCTCGAGAACCTCACCGTCGGCCGCTTCACCCTCAGCGGTGGTGTCCTCGTTGCCGTCAGCCCCGTCCTCACCGGCAACGCTGACGAAGTCGCTCAGGTCCACGGTCTCGCCCTTGGTGTCCGTGACCTTGGCCTGCGCCAGGACGGCGGCCAGCGCCTTGCGGCGGCGGACCTCGGCCACGATCATCGGCACCTGGCCGGAGGAATCCAGCATCTGCGCGAACTGGTTCGGTTCCATGCCGTACTGGCCGGCGGAGGAGACGATGTAGTCGATCAGCTCGGCCTGGCTCACGCCGATCTCTTCCTTGTCCGCAACGGCGTCCAGGATCACCTCGTTCTGGAAGGCGCGGGCGGTGTTGGCCTTGACCTCGGCGCGGTGCTCCTCGGTGTCGTGATCCTCGTCGCCGTGCCCGGCGCCCTCACCGTTGAAGTGCTGCTCCAGCTGCTCCTCAACGACGGACTCCGGAACCGGAACCTCGATCAGCTCAACGAGCTTCTCCAGCACCTTGTCGCGCGCCTGGACGCCCTGCTCCACGATCTTGGACGCGGCGGCCTGCTTGGCCAGGTCCTCGCGCAGCTCGGCGAGCGTGTCGAACTCGCTGGCCAGCTGGGCAAAATCGTCGTTGGCCTCGGGGAGCTCGCGCTCCTTGACGGACCGGACGACGACGGTGACCTGGGCATCCGAACCGGCATGCTCGCCGCCCACAAGTTTGGTGTCGAAGATGGCGTCCTCATCAACGCTCAGGCCGGTCACGGCCTCATCCAGGCCCTCCAGCATGGTGGCGGCGCCCACCTGGTAGGACAGCCCCGCGGCGGAGTCAACCTCTTCGCCGTCGATCCTTGCCGTGATGTCGATGGAGAGGAAGTCTCCGTCGGCTGCCGGACGGTCAAGCGTCTTGAGGGTGCCGAAGCGGCCGCGCAGCTCGTCCAGGGCCTTGTCAACGTCCTCATCGGACGTCTCGGCGGCCTCGACCTCAACCTCGATGCCGCTGTAGTCCGGCAGTTCGATTTCGGGGCGGATGTCAACCTCGACGTGGAACTTCAGCTCACCGTCGGTCGCGGCGGGATCGGGCACCTCGGTGATCTCAACCTCGGGCTTGCTCAGCGGACGGATCCCGGTTTCCTGGACGGCCACCTGGTACCAGTTGTTCAGGCCCTCGTTGATGGCCGTCTCCAGGACGTAACCGCGGCCAACGCGCTGGTCGATCAGCCGGTTCGGGACCTTGCCCTTGCGGAAGCCAGGCACTTGGACCTGAGTAGCAATCGTCTTGTAAGCCTCGTCGATGCTCGGCTTCAATTCCTCAAAGGGAACCTCGACGTTGATCTTTACCCGGGTGGGCGTGAGGTTTTCGACAGCGCTCTTCACAGCGTGTAACTCCTGAATGGTCTATTACGGATGGTCAGCATCAGCAAGATCCAAATGCGGCGAAAATGCTGAGTCGGGGCGACAGGACTCGAACCTGCGGTCTCCTGCTCCCAAAGCAGGCGCGCTAGCCACTACGCTACGCCCCGTAGTGCACCGGCTAGTCTACAGGCCTTAGCTGCCCGGTTGCACATTTGACAGCACCGGCCCCCAGTATGATGTAGTTATACCCGGCCGAACGGCCACAAGTCCCGACAGGTTCCACTCTACGACGCACCGCAGGCGCGGCGTTAACGAATGGACACAGATACGGTTCTTGCGGGGGCGTAGCTTAATGGTAAAGCCTCAGTTTTCCAAACTGATGACGCGGGTTCGATTCCCGTCGCCCCCTCCACTGAACTGATGGATCCCCGAACCGGATCCCTGAACCGGCGGCGGCCGGTATCAGCGCTGGCAGCCGGGGCACCAGTACAAGTTCCGGCCCGCCAGCTTCCGGCTCGCCGGCTCGGTCAACCCAATGTCCGTCCCGCAGATCCGGCACGGCTGGCCGTTGGGCTTGTAGACATAGTGCGCCTCCTCCACCGGTACCGGCAGCGCACCGGAGACCTGGTCCCGGGGAATCGTGGTGATGATCCTTCCGTGGCGGGTGCCGTCGGACATGGCCGCGACGACGTCCTGCCACGGCGTCCTGCCACGGCGTCCTGCCACACGGCGTCCTGCCACACGGCGCCGAGTTGCCGTGCGGACAGGCCGGAGCCGGGCATCCAGGGGTCCAGCCGCTGCCGGGAGAGGACGTCCGCGCGGTATACATTGCCGACGCCGGCCAACTGCTGGCGCTCAGCCGGGAACCGGCAAAGGCGTTCCCAAACTGGCGTGCCAGCCGGTGGACGGAATGGCCTTCGGGCATCCGCTACTGGACGACGTCGCCGGTGGTTTCAAAACGGGAAATTTTGCCGATCCGGCGCACATGCCGTTCGGCGTTGCTGAAGGGCTCCGCGAGGAACGCCTCGATGATTCCGGTGGCTTCCGGGACGCTGTGCTGGCGTCCGCCGACGGCGACGACGTTGGCGTCGTTGTGCTCGCGGGCCAGCTTTGCGGTCTCCAGGTTCCATGCCAGAGCCGCCCGGACACCCTTGACCTTATTGGCCGCCATCTGCTCGCCGTTGCCGGAACCGCCCAGCACAATGCCCAGTGCGGCGATTCCGGCCCCCCGGTCCGCCACGACAGCCTGGGCCGCGTGGATGCAGAAAGCGGGATAATCGTCTTCGGCGTCATAAACCTTGGGCCCGTGGTCCACCATCTCGTATCCCTTGGCGCCCAGGTGCTCGATCAGATGGGCGCTCAGTTCCATGCCGGCATGGTCGGTGGCAATGTGGACGCGCAGGGGGCTCATGAGGGCTCTTCCAATCGGTGCAGTATGCGTAACTCCCCCAGCCTACAAGTTTCCGGGGCCGTGCTAGCCGCCCTGCCCGGCCGCCTTGCCCGCGCGCCGGTTGAGCAGCTCCGCCAGGGCCTCGGCGCGGTCGTCGTCGGGCGCCCCGATGACGGAACCGCCGTCGTTGGTCAGCCGAACCACAACGGCGGGGCCGCTGGCCGCCAGATAGGTGCTGGAGGGCCCGTGCCGGCGGAAACCCCAGCCGCCGTAGTTCCGCGCCCGCACCTGCGCGGCCGCGGCTCCCAGGACGGCCGTGGAGGAGCAGCTGATGACCGGGAGCACGCCGGCGATGAAGACGTGGACGCCGGCCCGGCTCGCGTCTACCCGGGCGGACAGGAACGCGATCAGCGCCAGCGCCAGCACAAAGATCAGCGCCCCCAGCCAGGGCAGCGCCAGGGCCACCAGCGCGCCGGGAAGCGCGCCGGCCAGGGCGATCATGATCACCACCGAGCTGCGCGGGTGGATCCAATAGGCCAGCCGGTCGCGGGCCAGCTCGGGATCCAGCGCGAGGGTCAGGGCCGCGTCGTCGCGGCTGGTCCATTGCTCGTCGGGCTTGAAGATCGCCGCCATGACCACGCCCAGCGCCAGGGCCGCACCACTGCCGGTGGCCAGCACGATCGAATCAACCCGCGGGCCGGGGGGCTCCGTGGTGCCGGCCTGCGCCACCAGGGCTGAGGCGAACAGTGCGGCCAGGAAGAAATCCACGGCCACGGCCAGGCCCAGAATGAGCCGGCGGCCGGTTCCCGGCAGGACCGTCCGGGCCGCCTGTGTGCCGATGCCCCATCCGATCATGGCTATGACTGCGGCGCCGACGGCCAGATAGCCAATGATCGGCAGCGGTCCACCTCCGACTGGCAGCACCACGCCGTGCGGCACCTCCCCGCGCAGCGTGAAGCCGGCCACCCCGAAGGAGAGGCCCAACACCACGGGAAATCCCAGCGCGAACCGCAACGCCCGGACATCGATCTTGTCGCTGGCCACCGGCTACCTCCCAGCGGCGTAACCCTGTGCACCGCGCGGATTCGCCGCGGCATACAGGAAGCCGTCCTCGCGACCCACCACGCAGAGCCGGCCCAGCGCCCAGTCCCCCGCCCGGGTGATCAGGTGACCGCGCCGGGCCAGGGCGGCAATAACATCCTCACCGAGGCGGTCCTCGACCACCAGCCCGCCCGGTTCCCAGGTGCGCGGCCAGAAGGAGGCTGCCAGCGACGTGGTGTGGAAGGCGGGCGCGTCGATGGCCTGCTGGGGTGCATGGCCGCCGACCAGGGTGCGCAGCAGGTACAGCAGCTGCCACTGATCCTGCTGGTCACCCCCGGGCGAGCCCAGCGCGGCCACCGGCGTTCCATCGCGCAGCACCATGGTCGGAGTCAGCGTGCTGCGGGGCCGGCCACCCGGACGCAGGGCGGACGGCGAGGCTTCATCCAGCCACGCCATCTGCAGCCGGGAGCCCAGACAGAAGCCCAGTTCCGGGACGGCGGGCGAGGACTGCAGCCAGCCGCCCGACGGCGTCGCGGCGATCATGTTTCCGGCCTGGTCCGTGACGGCAATGTGGCAGGTGTCGCCGCGCGTCTCGCCGCTCCGGCTCACCGTGGGCTCGCCGATGGAGCCGGCACCCACCCGCTCTTCCTGACCGGCCAGCCACTCCGACTCCGTGACCAGCGGCGGCAGGTAGGGAGCAAACCCCCCAATGGTCCCGGGCCTGAAATCGTGGCTGGCCGTCTCTGAAATCAGAGCCCGGCGCTCGGCCGCGTACTCGGCGGAGAGCAGCGCTTCCAGCGGGACGGCGGACGGGTCCTCCGGATCACCGTAATAGGCATCCCGGTCCGCCATCGCCAGTTTGAGCGCCTCGGCGATGGTGTGTACGCCCGCCTCGGTGGACGGATCCAGCAGCTCATCCGGGAAACCGTCCAGGATGGCCAGCGCCTGCAGGAGTACGGGCCCCTGCGCCCATGGCCCGCTCTTCGCCACGGTTACGCCACGGAATTCCAGCGTCGCGCACGGCTCGTAGGAGGCCCGGAAGGCGGCAAAGTCGGCCGCACGCAGCACGGCGGCATGGTCCGTGCCGGTGGAGTGCCGGTGCGGGACCGCCAGGAATTCCTCCGCCGCCCGTGCCACGAAGCCGCTGCCCCACTCCCGCCGGGCCGCCTCGATCCGACCGGCGCGGGAGGGTTCCGCCGCCGCACCGGCTTCAACGAGCCGCTCCAAAGTCCGCGCATAGGCCTCATTCCTGACGTTTTCCCCCGCCACCGGCGGCCGTCCGTGCGGCATCCACAGCGCGGCGGAGCTTGGCCAATGGTCGACAAGGAGCTCCCGCACAGCCCCGATAGTGGCGGCCACACGTCCGCCAACGGGATGCCCGTTGCGGGCATAGTCGATGGCGTAGGCCAGGACATCCGCCAGCTCCCAACTGCCCTGCGTGGCCAGCAGGTGGAACCAGGCGTCCACGGCGCCCGGCACTGCGGCGGCCAGGCCTCCGGCCCCGGGCACCTGTTCCAGCCCCTCGGCGCGGAGATGGCCAATGCTGGCCCGGGCGGGGGCCGGCCCCTGGCCCATCAGCACCCGGGGCGTCATGCCGGCCGGTGCGATGATCGCGGTCATATCCCCGCCGGGACCATTCAAATGCGGTTCCACGACGTGCAGCACAAAGCCGCCAGCGGCCGCCGCGTCAAAGGCGTTCCCGCCACGTTCAAGCACCGACTGGGCCGCCGCCGTCGCCAGCCAATGCGTGGCGGAGACCATGCCGAAGCTGCCGCGGAGCGTGGGTCGGGTGGCAAACGCGGCGGCGGCGGTGAAGGCACGGGTCATGATTGAAGCCTATGCCCCGGACGCCCCCGGGTGACGGAACTTGTCTGGGCGCACTTGTCTGGATGCACTTGTCTGGCCGTACTTGGCTGGCCGTACTTGTCATCGGACGGACGTTAAGTGAAAGAATGGCTTCACAATGTCGTGGGTCACAACACCGGCGGCATCTTACCCGCACACCCACCGGAGGCCCTGCATTGTCTGAGACCAACCAGCCTGAATCCCCGCAGTCAGAATCCACGCAGCCTGAATCCAACCAGCCTGAATCCAACCAGCCTGAATCCAACCAGCCTGAATCCAACCAGCCTGAATCCAAAGCGTCTGAATCCAAAGCGTCTGAATCCCCGCGGCCGGGCATGAACCTGACCCGCGCTGAGGCCAGCGACCGCGCCCAATTGCTCAGCGTCGATTCCTATGACGTAACCCTGGACCTGACCCGGGGCGATGAGGTCTTCTCCTCCACCACCGTGGTGAAGTTCCGCGCCCCCGCGGGAGCCGCCAGCTTCATCGACGCGATCACCAGCGCCGTCCATGAGGTGATCCTGAACGGCGTCGCCCTTGATCCCGCCGAGGTCTCCGACGGGGTGAGGATCCAGCTGCCCAACCTGGCGGCGGAAAACACCCTCACCGTGGTGGCCGACGCGCTTTACATGAATACCGGCGAGGGCCTGCACCGCTTTGTGGACCCGGTGGACAACGAGGTCTACCTTTACTCCCAGTTCGAGGTCGCGGACAGCCGTCGGATGTTCGCCGTCTTCGAACAGCCGGACCTGAAGGCTGAGTTCACCTTCAATGTCACCGCTCCCGCACACTGGGACGTCATCTCCAACTCCCCGACGCCCGCCCCGCTGGCAGCCGGACCCGCCGCCGGCACCGATACCGGCCCAGCCTCCAGCGGGGGTGCCCGTTCCACCTGGAGCTTCGCGCCGACACCCCGGCTCTCCTCCTATGTCACCGCGCTGATCGCCGGTCCGTACCAGAGCGTCCGCGGCGAGCTCACCAGCTCCGACGGCCGCACCATCCCGCTGGGCGTCTTCGCCCGCAAGTCCCTGATGCAGTACATGGATGCGGAGAACATCTTTGCACTCACCCGGCAGGGCTTTGAGTTCTTCGAAAAGCAGTTCGGCACGCCCTACCCGTTCGCTAAATATGACCAGCTTTTTGTACCCGAATTCAACGCCGGGGCCATGGAAAACGCGGGCGCGGTGACCTTCCTGGAGTCCTACGTGTTCCGCTCCAAGGTCACCGACGCCACCGTGGAGCGCCGCGCCATCACCATCCTGCATGAACTGGCGCACATGTGGTTCGGCGACCTGGTGACGATGCGCTGGTGGAACGACCTGTGGCTCAACGAGTCCTTCGCCGAGTTCATGTCCGCCCTGGCCGCCGCGGAAAACACGCAGTACAAGCAGGCCTGGACCACCTTTGCGATGATGGAGAAGTCCTGGGCCTACCGGCAGGACCAGCTGCCCAGCACGCACCCGATCGTGGCCGAGATCCGGGATCTGGAAGATGTGCTTGTCAACTTTGACGGCATCACCTACGCCAAGGGCGCCTCCGTGCTGCGCCAGCTGGTCGCCTGGGTGGGGCAGGAGAAGTTCATGGCCGGCGTCCGCGCCTACTTCGGCAAGCAGGCCTGGGGCAACACGGAGCTGGCCGATCTGCTGGGCGAGCTGGAGGTTTCCAGCGGCCGCGACCTGAAGGAGTGGTCCGCGCTCTGGCTCGAGACCGCCGGCGTCAACACGCTGCGGCCGGAGATTTCCGTGGACGACGACGGCGTCATCACCTCCTTCGCGGTCCTCCAGTCCGCGGTCCCGGACTACCCGACCATCCGCCCGCACCGGGCGGCCATCGGCTTCTACGACCTCGTCACAGGCGACGGGCCCGGCGCCGGCAAACTTGTCCGCACCCACCGCGTCGAGCTGGATGTGGAGGGCGAACGCACCGATGTCGCCGAACTGGTGGGCCTCAACCGTCCGGCCCTGGTGGTGCTCAACGACGATGACCTGGCCTATGCCAAGGTCCGGATGGATGATGTCTCCCTGGCCACCGTAAAGGCCCACCTGAAGGACATCGCCGAATCCCTGCCCCGCACGCTGGTCTGGGCCTCCGCCTGGGATGCGGCGCGCGACGGCGAGACCCCGGCCCGCGAGTACGTTGATCTGGTGCTGGCCAATATCGGCGCGGAAAGCGATTCCTCGGTGGTCACCGTGCTGTTGCGCCAGCTCAACACCACCCTGGCACTTTATGTGTCGCCGGAGCACCAGGAGGAGGTTTTTGTCCGCACCGGTGATACGCTCTGGACGCTCAGCCAGCAGGCCGTGGCCGGCTCCGACTCGCAGCTGCAGTTCGTCAAGGCGTTCGCCGCGCTCGCCCGCACCGCATCCCAGCTGGACACCATCGCCGGTCTGCTGGCGGGGACATCCAGCCTGGACGGCCTGACGGTGGATCAGGATCTGCGCTGGGAACTGCTGACGTCGCTGGTCACCGGCGCCCGCTGCGGCCAGGCCGACATCGACGCCGAGCTGGCGCGTGACAACACCCAGACCGGCCGGCTCGCCGCCGCGGGAGCCAAGGCAGCCATCCCGACGCCCGAGGCCAAAGAGTCCGCCTGGGACGCCGTCGTCGTCACCGGGGAAATGCCCAACGCCGCCCAGCGCGCCGCGATCACCGGTTTCACCCGTGTGCTTGACACCGCCCTGCTGGAACCGTTCGTGGACAAGTACTTCGGCTCCATCCGCAAGGTCTGGGCCACCAAGTCGCATGAGATCAGCTCGACGATTGTCACCGGTCTGTACCCGGCGCTGCTGGTTTCACAGCCCACCCTTGACGCCACCGATGCCTTCCTGGCCGAGCTGGGCGGCGAAACGCCCGCGCTGCGCCGGCTGGTGCTTGAAAGCCGGGACGGCATCGTCCGCGCCCTCAAGGCCCAGGCCGCGGACCGGTAGCCGCCCCCGGTTGAGAGGACACTTGGCGCCCATGTTGCCGCGCGGCATGGGCGCCAACTGCCACCTCAACCGGATGGCCGGACCGGCGGGATCGCGTTTAATGGAGCCATGGCCCACAACGAGCATTCCTATGAAGTCACCGTCTCCTGGACCGGCAACCGCGGCACCGGCACCTCCGGTTACCGCGACTACGGCCGCGAGCACGAGGTCACGGCCGCCGGCCTGCCGACGCTGCTCGGTTCGGCGGATCCGACGTTCCACGGCGACCGCGGCCGGTGGAACCCGGAGCAGCTGCTGCTGACCGCGCTGGCGCAGTGCCACATGCTCTCCTACCTGCATGTCGCCGTGAACAACGGGATCACAGTGCTCAGCTACCGGGACAGGGCCACCGGCACCCTGGTCCTGAATCCGGACGGCAGCGGCCAGTTCACCTCAGTCACGCTGAAGCCGCAGCTGGTCATCACCGATCCGGCGCAGCTGGAGCTCGCCACCAGACTGCATCACGACGCGTCGCAGAAATGCTTCATCGCCCGCAGCGTGAACTTCCCGGTCCTCCACGAACCCGCCGTGTCGTCGTAGCGGAGACCGCGCGGAGGCTCAGCCCGCCCGGCTAGGGATGGCTGGCCCAGGCCTGGATCAGTTCGCGCTCACGGCTCGCGCTCAGCCCCGCGCGGCGTTCCCGGCCCAGGCCGCGCCGGCGTTCGTCCGCCAGAGTGTCTCCCAGCGACTCGTCGAAGGGCCGACGGTTCAGGCCCAGCTGGCTGGCGGCATCCGCCCGGCGGGTGGCGAAGCCCTCCATCCCCTCCGGCAGCCACAGCGGCAGCGAGTCCTTCCCCGCCCAGTACTCCACGCCGGACTCCGCCAGCCATTGCGGGTCCGCAATGTAGATGTGCCCTGCATATCCGGCGGCGTCGATGGCCGCGCCCAGCACCGCATTGAAACCCACAGTGTGCCCGACCGCGTTGAACGTTCCGGCAATCTGTTTCTCCGCGGCGTCCAGCAGCCAGGACGCCAGATCCCGCACATCGATCACCTGGGTCAACGCATCCGGCAGATCGGGCACCAGCACCGGATCATTATCCCGGGCAAAGCGTGCGGGCCAGTAGCCGAACCGGTCGCTGGCGTCGCCCGGCCCCACGATCAGTCCCGGTCGGCTGATGTGCAGCCTGGGGCCGACGGCGTCGGCGGAGCGACGCTCGCAGCTGACCTTCGCCTCGCCGTAGAAATCCGCCGCATCCGCTCCCGCTTCCAGCTCCGGCAGCAGGGCCGCGGACTCATCCGCATTCGTCTGGGCATAATCGGCGTACACCGAACAGCTGGAGACGTAGGTCCAATGTCCGGCGCGCCCCGCCAGCGCAGCGAGTGCATCGCTGACCTGGCCCAGATCCCAGGAGACCTCCACCACTTCGTCCCAGTCGCCGTCGAGCCCCAGATACGCGTCCGCGCCCTGCGCCCGGTCCGCCCGCACAAAGGCCGCCCCCTCCGGCGGGAGCGCCGCCGTGCCGCGAGCCAACGCGGTGACGTCGTGACCCCGGGCCAGCGCCTGCCGGGCGATTTCAGCCGAGAGGAATACGGTTCCGCCAAGTACGAGGATGCGCATACGCCCAGCCTACGGCGCTAGGGTTAATGCGGACAGTTTTTGATTTGCCGCAGCTGGAAGGTACTTTTTTGTGAAGTGGAATTGGGATGAGGCATGGACGCAGCTGGCATATGCCGGTTGCGTGGTGCTGATCGGTCTGATTATCTGGGCCGTGTTGCGCTTTGTCATTTCGCGCATTGTGCGCCGGGTGGCCGCCGGCAGCAGCATCCTCAACCGGCGCGCGCTGAAGTGGGCCCACCCGGTGCTGCGCCAGCTGGACAGCCAGCGCCGGGTGCAGCGGGCGGAGACCATCGGCTCGCTGCTGAACTCCGTGGTGAGCCTGGTGGTGGTGGTCATCGGAGCCATCTACGTGCTGCAGACCCTCGGGGTCAACGTCGCGCCGCTGCTGACCAGCGTGGGGATTCTCGGTATCGCGGTCGGCTTCGGCTCGCAGCAGCTGATCCGCGACTTCCTGGCCGGCATTTTCATCACCATCGAAGACCAGTACGGCATCGGCGACGTGATCGAGACCAGCGAGGTGGTGGGCGCGGTGGAGTCCGTGGGCCTGCGCATCACCCGGGTCCGGGCCGAAGACGGTGCCATCTGGTACCTGCGCAACGGCGAAATCCTGCGGGTGGGGAACCGTTCGCAGGGCAATTACCTTGCCCCCGACGACGGCGAATCCGGCGGGGCCGCTGCCGCCGGCGGGGCCGCTGGGGCCGGTGCCGCCGGCCAGGGTCCGAGCGGCCCGGCCAAGGCCGACGGCGAGGATCCCGTCCACCAGAAAGCCAGTGAATAGTGCCACACTTCGAACAGCCCACCTATACCGACAGTTTCTACGACGCCGTCGGCGGTCATGAGACCTTCGTGAAACTTGTCCACGTCTTCTACCAGGGCGTCGCCGGCGACGATGTGCTGCGCCCGATGTACCCGGAGGAGGATCTGGGCCCGGCGGAGGTCCGGATGAGGATGTTCCTGGAACAGTACTGGGGCGGCCCGCAAACCTACCAGGAACAGCGCGGGCACCCGCGGTTGCGGATGCGCCACGTGCCCTTTGCCGTCACCCCGGCTGCCCGTGACCGCTGGCTGGCCCACATGCGCACCGCCGTCGACTCACTCGGTCTTTCGGCACTGCATGAGGCAACCCTGTGGGACTATCTGGAACGCGCCGCGCACTCGATGGTGAATTCGGCCTAACGCGGCTCAGAGCAGCGCCGCCGGTTTCACCAGGACGTGCCCGCGTCCCGTGCTCAACCGCAGCCAGCGGTGCGACCGGAACAGCACGGCACTCTCGTCCGGTGCCACAAAGCCCAGCACATAGGCGGCAAAGGCCGCCCCACCGGGCAGCTCAGCATCAATGCCCGGCAGCGTCCGTCCCCACACCGCAGCCCGGGCGTTGTTCACGATCAGGGCCCCCGGGTTGAGAGGAATGATCTGGGAGATCTCGCGGACACCGTCCCTGGCCGCCTGGATCAGCATCCCGGGATCAAGTTCCTGAACGCGTTCCCAGCCACCTCGCGGTGCGCTGATCCCGGCCCACGATTCGTTCAGGGTCACCGGCGGAATCTGGAGCTCGACGTCGTCGCCGGCCATCCGGGCCAGCCGGTCCGCCACCGCCGCCAACGGCACCGTGAGGTCCAGGTCCGACGGCGAGCCCAGGGCCATAGTGCGCAGCCCCAGGATCGTGGGGGTTCCCTCGCCCAGAAGCTTCGGCCGCATGATGGAAACGTACGCAGCCAGCACCTGGCCCGACGCCTGCAGGCGGATTGCACCGTCGTCGGCCGTCCTGGCTCTGCTGACGAACGTGCGCAGGTCCGCGGTGGTTCCAGCGTCGGCCAACAGGAGCGACTGAGCCACCGTTGAAGTTGTCACAGCCTGGCTCCCGCCGTTGCCGAGGTGCCGACGTTCGCCGCAGCCGGCCGGCGGCGGAACCGGACGGGCCCCCCCAGCCACGTTTCCAGGGCGTGCCGCTGTGGACCGCTCAGCCGGACCGGCCGCCCCGACAGACGATCGACCATGACGATGCCGGAACTGGCCTGGGCATAGATCACAGAATTGTCCCCCTCCGCCACCGTGTAGCCGAATTCGAAGCTGGAACCGCCCATATTGGTCACCCAGATATTGACGAAGACCGGCTCAGGGCGGAACAGCAGCGGCGCCAGGTACTCAATCTCGTGCCGGCCCACCAGCGTGAACAGCTCGACGCCGATCAGGTCATTAAAGGTCTGCTCCGGCCCGGCTCCGGCCCCGGCCGCCCGGCCCAGCGGAGTATGGATCAGCTGCACCCGGGCGTCCTCCAGATACTGCAGGAACGTCACGTTATTCACATGCCCGTACGAGTCAATGTCACCGAAACGGATCTGCAGGGGAATCTGGATAACCGAAGCCATGGCTTCATCCTCTCAAAGGCGCCGGGGCACAGCCAATCGAGTTCCGGCCACCTTCCGCCGGTGTCCCCGCACACCAATGTTTGAGCGGCCGAACGTTGACACATAGAGTCATTCCATGACTGAAACACCTGCGCGAACCGACCCGATGCAGTCCCTGCTGCAGCTGCTGGATCTCAGCGACGCCGCCGGGGCCCAGACGGACGAGGAAATCTTTGTCGGAGTGTCCCAGGAGCAGCCCGCCCAGCGGGTATTCGGCGGCCAGGTGCTGGCCCAGTCGGTCATCGCAGCGACCAGGACCGTCGACGGCGACCGCCCCGTGCACTCGATGCACGGCTATTTCCTGCGCCCGGGGGACGCGAACCAGCCCATCACCTTCGGTGTGCAGCGGCTGCGGGACGGCCGGTCCTTTTCCGCCCGGCGCACCCACGCCTACCAGAACGGCGTGCCGATCCTGTCCATGATCGCATCCTTCCAGGTGCCCGACGCCGGCATCGAGCACCAGGATGCGATGCCGACGGACGTCCCGGATCCGGAGTCGCTGCCCAGCGCGGCGGACCTGCTGGGCGAATTCAACCATCCCGTGGCCCGTGCCTGGGCCTTCGAGCGGCCCTTCGACATCAGGCATATCGACGGCAGCATCTACCTGGCCGTCGACGGGGCCCGAGTCGCCGCCCAAGGTGTCTGGATCAAGACCGTTGGCCCGATGCCGGACGATCCGGACCTGCACCGCGCCGCCCTCGCCTATGCGAGCGACTACACGCTGCTGGAACCGTCCCTGCGCCGGCACGGCATCAGTTGGGTTTCCCCCGGACTGAGCATCGCCAGCCTGGACCACGCCATGTGGTGGCACCGGCCGGTGCGGGTCGACGAGTGGCTGCTCTACGTCGCCGAGTCCCCCAGCGCCTCGGGCGCCCGCGGGCTGAATCTGGGCAAGATCTACGACCGGTCCGGCAACCTGGTGGCCTCCGTGGCGCAGGAAGGCATGATCCGAATCCCTGAAGACAAGCTCCCCGAGCACTGATACCCGCCGAGGATACCCGCCGAGCCGAATGGCCGGTCCCGTCGGGACCGGCCATTCGGCTTGGCACAGTACATACGCTCAGCACGTACGCTCAGCGCTCAGTCGCGCGTCAGGCGGCGGTGCGTGACCCGGTGCGGACGTGCAGCGTCGGCGCCCAGGCGCTGGACCTTGTTCTCCTCATACGACTCGAAGTTCCCCTCAAACCAGTACCAGTTGGCCGGGTTTTCCTCGGTCCCCTCGTAGGCCAGGATGTGGGTTGAGACTCGGTCGAGGAACCAGCGGTCGTGCGAGACCACCACGGCGCAACCCGGGAATTCGAGCAGGGCGTTCTCCAGGCTGCTCAATGTTTCCACGTCCAGGTCGTTGGTCGGCTCGTCAAGGAGCAGCAGGTTTCCGCCCTGTTTCAGGGTCAGCGCCAGATTAAGGCGGTTCCGCTCGCCACCTGAGAGCACTCCCGCCTTCTTCTGCTGGTCCGGTCCCTTGAATCCGAAAGCCGCCACGTAGGCCCGGGACGGCATCTCCACCTGACCCACCTGGATGAAGTCCAGACCGTCGGATACAACTTCCCACAGTGTCTTGTTCGGATCGATGCCGCCGCGGCTTTGGTCCGCGTACGAGATCTTAACTGAATCGCCCACCTTGAGCTCACCGGCGTCGAGCGGTTCCAGGCCCAGGATGGTTTTGAACAGCGTCGTCTTGCCCACACCGTTGGGGCCGATCACACCGACAATCCCGTTCCGCGGCAGCGTGAAGGACAACCCGTCGATCAGCGTGCGGTCCTCAAAACCCTTTTCGAGGTTCTTCGCCTCAAGGACCAGGCCGCCCAGCCGCGGTCCCGGCGGAATCTGGATTTCCTCGAAGTCCAGCTTTCTGGTGCGGTCCGCCTCGGCGGCCATCTCCTCGTACCGGGCAAGACGAGCCTTCGACTTCGTCTGCCGGCCTTTCGCATTGGAACGGACCCAGTCCAATTCCTCGGAGAGGCGCCGGGCCATCTTGGCGTCCTTCTTGCCCTGGACTTCCAGCCGGGCACGCTTCTTCTCCAGGTATGTGGAGTAGTTGCCCTCATACGGGTAGAGGTGGCCGCGGTCCACTTCAGCGATCCACTCGGCCACGTGGTCCAGGAAGTACCGGTCGTGGGTTACGGCCAGGACGGCGCCCGGGTAGCTGGTGAGGTGCTGCTCAAGCCAGAGCACGCTTTCCGCATCGAGGTGGTTGGTGGGTTCGTCAAGGAGCAACAGGTCCGGCTTCTGCAGCAACAGCTTGCACAGCGCCACGCGACGGCGCTCACCGCCCGACAGCACCGTCACCTCCGAATCCCCCGGCGGGCAGCGCAGCGCGTCCATGGCCTGTTCCAACTGGGAATCCAGGTCCCAGGCATCCGCGGCGTCAATGGCTTCCTGCAGCTGGCCCATCTCCTCGAGCAACGAGTCATAGTCCGCATCCGGGTTAGCCATCTCCTCGGAAATCTGGTTGAAACGCTGGATCTTGTCGTGAATCTCGGCGACGCCCTCCTGGACGTTGCCCAGCACGGTTTTGTCCTCGTTCAGCGGCGGTTCCTGCAGCAGGATCCCGACCGTGTAGCCCGGGCTCAGCCGCGCTTCCCCGTTGGAGGGCGTATCCAGACCGGCCATGATCTTCAGGATGGTGGACTTACCGGCACCATTTGGGCCAACGACGCCGATCTTCGCGCCCGGGAAGAAGGACATGCTCACGTCATCGAGGATTACTTTGTCGCCAACGGCCTTGCGTGCCTTGGTCATAGTGTAGATAAATTCCGCCATGCTTCAAGGCTAGTCGGTGCCAGGCTAGAACTCACATTCCCACCGCGCTCTCCATGGCCGCCTAGTACGGCGCCTCCGCCTCGAGAATCTCTCCCGTGGCCATATTTACGCCGGCCAGCTCCTGGTCAAGATCCGCTGCATCCTCGAGGCCATCCACATTTGATGGATCGTCGATCCCGGCCTCGCCCCTCTCTGCTGGCAGGTCCAGACCGGCGTCCTGTCCTTCCCCTTCCGGATTGACGGAGGAACGGCGCTGGCCTCCGGGCCGGGTAAAGCGCGCCGTCCCCCAAGTCAGGTCGTGGCCCATAGCCACGGCCTCAATGTCGGGAGAAGTTCCGGACTTGCCGTCCTCGCCGGTCCACTGCCGAAGGACCAGTTTGCCCACTACCACGACGGGATCTCCTTTATGGAGACTGGTTCCGGCATTTTGAGCCAGGTAACGGTAGGACTTGATGTTGTACCAGTTGGTACCCGCATCCACCATTTTCTGCGATTCCTTATCCCATCTCCTCGCCGTAGTGGCCATCCTAAAGTTAGCCATCGCCACTCCTGTCACCGATGTGAACAGGTTTACGTCGGTGGCCACGAATCCGTGGACGGTAATCATGTCGTCATTCATCTCTTTAGCCTTCCTCATCGCCGCCGCTGCGGCCCTTTATGCGTGAGTTAAGACAACCGTGACGCTCGATGCGCCGCCAGAGGCTACCCCTGCTATGTGGGCAACAGAACCGACCAGCGGCGTGTGGAGGGATACTCGGCGGTTCTGACCTGATATTTTAGACAAGGATCCCTCACGGGAACCGCCGCCTCGGTAGCTCAGCGGATAGAGCAGGAGCCTTCTAATCTCTTGGCCGCGGGTTCGAGTCCCGCCCGGGGCACAATCTGGCTCTGACCTGCGGTTTTACTTCTCCAGCGAGCTGCGACGAATGGCCAAATCACGTTTTACTCACGCTAATGAACGAAAAGTTGGTCACGTTTATGGCTTACTGGGGGCCAATTCAGTCTCCGGTTGTCGTCACGTTTTTTAACCGGAGGGCGGGAAATCCTTGGAAATCCGCGGTTTTTCCTGTCCTGGAAACCTTGAGACAGCGACCGACAAGAATTGGCCCTCCGATCGCCGTATTCCCGGCCCTGAGAATTGTCGCCCGGCCGAAAACTTGCTGGTTAGATGGCAAGTAGCCCTGCACGGCACCGTCGATCCCCTGCTCAGGTAATTTGGCAATATTCCCTTGTGCCCGCGGAATGATGAAGGCTGCGGAGGTCTATTCCAGCCCGACTCTCTTTCGCGTAGCCAGAGCTCCAAGGCGCCCTGTGAGGGGAACGTTCTGATTCCAAACCGAGTGAGATTCCGGAGAATACGCTGCTGGACCAAGCATTCGTGGTGAGCCCGGTGATCGACCGCCTTGTGAATGAGGGACTCCGGGTTGGCCCACCAATCGTATGGTGATTCGGTTGGGCCTCCATCGAATCTTTGATTGAAGTGATCGAACACCTTCTGTTGCGCTGATCCCTTGAACTTGCCGATACCGTATGTGCCGACCGAGACCTCCCGGGCGTTCACGGTGGCATCCCAGCGGAAGATGGCAGTATGTGGATATGACTCCTGCTCACGGTTTTTCCGGCTTTTTTCGGCGTCCCCAGCCCATCAAGCCCAAGGCCGGTCAAGAATCGGTGTGGGACTACCCTCGGCCGCCTAGGGTCGAGCCGCGATCGGAACGGGTTATCGTGCGGCTTGGCGGGCAGGTAATTGCCGACACCACCAATGCAGTGCGCGTCCTGGAGACGAGTCATCCGCCCGTCTACTACTTGCCATTAGACTCATTCCCTGCCGGTGTGCTCGTCCCGGTCGAGGGAACCAGCTTCTGCGAGTTCAAGGGAGAAGCGCAGTACTTCGATATCGTTGCCGGCGGAGTCGTCGTTCCCCGTGCCGGGTGGACCTACCCGGAACCCACCCGGGGTTTCGAGGCGCTCAGTACCCGGGTGGCCCTCTACCCGGGTCACATGGATTCCTGCGAGGTCAACGACGAGCAGGTGACCTTCCAGGATGGTGACTTTTACGGCGGTTGGATCACCACGCAGATTGTTGGTCCGTTCAAGGGTGGCCCGGGCACGGCCGGGTGGTGAGCAGATCGTTCTTGCGTGCCGGCAAGACTCGCCCCTGACTTTGCTTCTGGCTGCCCAAACCGGTGCTCGTTCTGGCTCAAGTGCGTTGATAATCTTGCGGCCGTGGAAGGATGGCATCCTCACTAAACTCCTCGCCTGCGCAGATTTTGGTGTCATTTTCAGGCCATCAGACCATGGGCCCAGATTTCGCCGGTGCACGCAGCTGTTGACATTGGGCTGTCAGGACTCCTGTGCACCGTCGCGCACTTTCCCATCAGTCATCTGCACCAAATGGCAGCTACTTCAGGGTTGGGGACCGGCGGGGTTCTCGCAGAGGTGTCTTATCAGGGCACCCCCACGGGGCCTCCGGCAGCCGCCGGCGGCCATATCCCCAAGCATCTCAAATACGGTCCCCTAACGAGACGCCGGCAGGGGATAGGCGAGCGGGCGGCACGAGGTAGCACCCGGCGTCGTGCGCCGTTCAGCGCAAGCCCCTCGGAGACGTGGAACCCGACGCCCAACCAGCGACCCCCGGGCCCCTTCAGCACGCCTAAATGCGCAAATTCAGCCCAACGGGAAATCGAACGACGAACCGACCACCCGCCGAACCATCATGAAAAATCCGGGCTAGTCCCAATGTTCCCTTCCGGGGGAAGCCACGCGGGCGTGAAAATGGAAGGGATGCCCGCTGACGCCGGTGTTTCTCTGGGACGTGAGCCCGTGGGCTAGTCGGGCGCGGGGCCTCGACCTTCGGGTTGCGCATTGTTGCTACGAGCACGCCGGTTAGATTTTCGGTTTTCCTGACCGAGGCCCAGGGCACCCTTTGAATCAGCAGGTGGTGTGCTAGCAGGGAGGTTGTGATGAGGGAGCCAGAAGAGATTCCGGCCGAGGATTATCAGCAGGTGTTGGAGCGAGTGGCCGCGGTCGATGTGGCCAAAGCGTCGGGGATGGTGTGCATCCGGGTGCCACATCCGGATCTTTCGGGTAAGCGTCAAAACCTGGTGTGGGAGGTAGCGGCGATGACCAATGATGTCTTGGAGTTGGCCGAGCACCTGGTCTGTGAGCGGATCGAGAAGTTCACCATGGAGGCTACTTCGGACTATTGGCTGATCTGGTTCTACTTGCTGGAGGCCGCCGGCCTGGATGTGCAGTTGGTCAAGGCCCACGATGTGAAGCAGGCACCGGGAAGGCCGAAAACTGACGTGTTAACCGAACTAACCCGGCCCACCCGGGGGAACCGTGGGCGGTGCCGGTTGGCATCGGCTAGGTTCTGTTCTCATGGGCAACGAAGAGAACGTTCCGCGGGTAGTGTCCGAGCTGGTGGTGCCGCCCTCTGGTGCGCTGAAGGCCACCGGCCATCCCTTCGAACCGTATCGGCTGGTTGACGGCTCCGGGGCGACGATAGGGCCAGCGGCGGCCTTCTTCGCCGAGCTGGTGGCCTGCGGGCGGCCGGCGACGACGCTGCGGTCATATGGGATGGACTTGTTGCGCTGGTTTCGGTTTCTCTCGGCCCTTGGGATGGTGTGGGATCAGGCAACCCAGGTCGAGGCGCGTGATTTCTGCCGTTGGCTGCAGGTGGCGCTCAAGCCGGTGCGGCCCCATTGGCGTTACGCCGATGGCGGCGGGCCTGGACCGGGCAAGGCCCCGGACGGCGACCGGTACGCCGCGGTAACGGTGGCGCATTGTGAGAGCGTGTTGCGTGGCTTCTACGACTTCCAATTGGAAGCGGGCACCGGGCCGATGCTCAATCCGTTTCCCCTGGCCCGTGCCCGTGGAGGCAGCCGGGCGGGGGCGCATCACAACCCGATGGATCCGTTTTCCGGGCAGCGCCGCGGCCGTTATCGGCCCAAGGTCGTGGCCCGGGCTCCACGGGCGATCCCCGATGACCAGTTCGATCGGTTGTTCGCCCAGCTGGGGTCGCATCGGGACCGGGCACTGGTCGCGTTCTGGGTCTCGACCGGTGCCCGGGCTTCGGAGCTGTTGGGGGCCACGGTGGCCGATGTTGATCCCGGGCAGCAATTGATCACCGTGTTGCGCAAGGGCAACGGTGTGTTGCAGCCGTTGCCTGCCGCGCCGGACGCGTTTGTCTGGTTGCGCCTCTATCAGGCACAAGTGGAGACCTTGGTTCCGCCGGGCAGAGATGAACCTTTGTGGTGGACGTTGCGTCGCCCGTTCCGGGCCTTGACCTATGATGCGGCGCGGGCGATGTTCGATCGGGCGAATGCCTCGCTGGGTACGGCCTGGTCGCTGCACGACCTTCGCCACACGGCCGCTTACCGGATGGCCCAGGATCCGAAGATGCCGTTGACCGACGTGCAATGGGTCCTCGGTCATGCATTTTTGTCGACCACGCAGCAGTATTTGAATCCGGTGACCGAGGACGTGATTGCCGGAGTGCTTGCCTTTCATGCCCGGCAGCTCCTGCGTGACCCGGTGCCCACGCCTGCACCGGGTTACCGGCCCGAGAGCCTGCAGATCCTCTTCGGAGGGAACCAGCCATGACGGGCAGCGAAGAACTGCTCGCTCCGCCGGTGGTCAGTGATGCGGCGGCCCCTGCAGTGGGGCAAACGGGGGCGCAGCTGATGGCAGCGTTCCCCGCGCGCGGGGTTGACCCGTCGTGGCCTTCGACCTGTGATGATCGTTCGACGGTGCTGGCCCGCGTGCTCGCGGTGCCGTTCAGGCTGGAGAATCCGAACAGCCAGCGGATTCGCCGGACGGGTGTGCTGGCGGTGCTGGGCTGGTTGGCCGGTTTCCCCGGCGGGAACTGGCAGCAACGGTGGCAGGCCAGCGGCGCGGAGGCTGCCGGCGACTGGCGGGACTTGTTCATTGGCGAGTCCGCCGGGCGGTGGCGGAACGCTCCAGGTGCGCCCGCACCCCATCTGAGTATCGGCCTGATGGTGCTGACCTGCGCCGATGTGATCCGTCCGGGCCTGGGCTGGCTGTTGCGTTTCGCCCCGGCGCGCCGGGGTTTGGCCGCCGAGATGGCCCGCACCCGCGACAGCACGGCGTTCGCCGCCCTGAACCAGGCCTGCACCGATGCGCACCTGGAGTTGCAATCCAGCCAACAGGCCCTGACACGGATCGCGGTCATCATGGCCGCCAAGGGAGGACCGGTCTCGGCGGTGCGGGTCGGAGACTGCGTTGAGCTGCTCGCGACCGTCACCGGTATCGGCACCGGTACCCGGCTGCAGACAAATGCGCGCAGCCCGCTGTTCTATCAACTGCTGCGCCAGCACGGTGTCTGGGGCGAGGATGCGCCCGCCGCCATTGAAGTGTTCTCCGGCAACGGGCAACCGACGTGCGAGCAGCTGATCGACCGCTACAACATCAGGTGCCGGCCGGTGCGGGACGTGCTCGTGGACTACCTGCGGGAACGCCAGATGGCGATGGACTTCTCGTCGCTGCAACGCACGGCCTACCTGCTGGGCAAATTGTTCTGGGCCGACATGGAAGCCCACCAGCCGGGGATTGATTCACTGAAGTTCTCCCGCGAGGTCGCCGCGTCCTGGAAAAAGCGGGTCATGACCCGTGCCCGCTCCAGCACCTCGGCCAACGGTGAGCAGATTCAAAGGACGTCGGCACGGCTGGACGGGCGAAGCGTCTTTTCTGCCGTGCGCGCCTTCTACCTGGACCTGGCTGAATGGGCCGATGACGACCCTGCACGCTGGGCGCCGTGGGCGGTGCGTTGTCCGGTCAGCGCCACGGATGTCTCGCACAAGAAAGACCGGTTGGCCCGCAAGTCACGCACGGACCAGCGCACGCGCGAACGGCTGCCGGTGCTGCCGGCATTGGTCTCGTGGGTGCTGGCCGAACGGGTACGCACAAGTGATCTGCTGGCGGCCTGCGAACGCAGCGCTGCGGGTGAACTGTTTACCGCTGCAGGCCAAACGCTGCGCCGCACGGCCATGAAGACCGAAGCCACCGGCCGCCTCTGGGCCGAAGACCCCGATGGTGGACCGCGCCGTGATCTGACGTTCGGAGAGCATCGTGGTTTCTGGACCTGGGCCATGGTCGAGGTGCTGCGCCACACGGGCATCCGCATCGAAGAGCTCGGTGAACTCTCACACCACAGCCTGATCCAGTACCGGCTCCCCGACACAGGGGAACTGGTTCCCCTGCTGCAGATCGCCCCTTCCAAGACCGACGCCGAGCGGATACTGGTCATCTCGCCCGAACTTGCCGACGTGCTCTCTCAGATCGTCTCCCGAATCCGCGCCGGGCAACCCCATGTCCCACCGGTTGTGTCCTACGACAAAAACGAACGGGTCTACAACCCGCCCACCCCACTGTTGTTCCAATGGCGGCGGCGTCTGGACAACCGGGCAGTTTCCGAAACCGCGCTGCGCCAATACCTCGACCACGCCCTGGAAGAACTCGGCATCAAAGATGGCGGCGGCGCCCCGATGCGCTACACGTTCCACGACTTCCGCCGGATCTTCATCACCGATGCGATCATGCACGGCATGCCACCGCACATAGCCCAGCTCGTCGCCGGACACCGCGACATCAATACCACCATGGGTTACAAGGCCGTCTATCCCGAAGAAGTCATCAACGGCCACCGTGAATTCATTGCCCGTCGCCGTGCGCTACGTCCCAGCGAGGAATACCGCACCCCCACCGATGCCGAATGGGCCGAGTTCATCGGCCACTTCGAACACCGCAAGGTTTCCGTCGGTGACTGCGGCCGCTCCTACGACACGCCCTGCATCCATGAGCACAGCTGTCTGCGCTGCCCGCTGCTGCGGCCCGATCCCACGGCCAGACCCCGCCTGGCGCAGATCCGCGACAACCTCATCGAGCGCATCGCCGAAGCCGAGTCCCACCGCTGGCTCGGCGAAGCCGAAGGACTTAAAGTCAGCCTCGCAGGGGCCCGGGCCAAACTTGCCGAAATGGACCAGATCACCGAGCGTCGAAACACGACCCAACTCGGCATGCCCACCTTCACCCAAGCCGCCGGCCGCACCAACATCAGCCCATCCGACCCCAGAAACCGCCCGTAATATGCACGATTTCCCCGCAATTTCTTAGTTCGGAGAAGACAA